>NZ_PHTY01000001.1:2687500-3033586 GCF_002813135.1 Ulvibacter sp. MAR_2010_11
TGACTTAGCTGCCCGCCTACGGACCCTTTAAACCCAATGATTCCGGATAACGCTTGGATCCTCCGTATTACCGCGGCTGCTGGCACGGAGTTAGCCGATCCTTATTCTTACGGTACCGTCAAGTCCCCTCACGAGGGGATGTTTCTTCCCGTATAAAAGCAGTTTACAACCCATAGGGCAGTCTTCCTGCACGCGGCATGGCTGGATCAGGCTCTCGCCCATTGTCCAATATTCCTCACTGCTGCCTCCCGTAGGAGTCTGGTCCGTGTCTCAGTACCAGTGTGGGGGATCCCCCTCTCAGGGCCCCTACCTATCGTAGTCTTGGTGAGCCGTTACCTCACCAACAAACTAATAGGACGCATGCTCATCTTATACCGTAACCTTTACTATGAACGTGATGCCACGATCATAGGCTATGAAGGATTAATCCAAATTTCTCTGGGCTATACTCCAGTATAAGGTAGATTGCATACGCGTTACGCACCCGTGCGCCGGTCGTCGGCGGTGCAAGCACCCCGTTACCCCTCGACTTGCATGTGTTAGGCCTGCCGCTAGCGTTCATCCTGAGCCAGGATCAAACTCTTCATCGTTAAATCTTAAATATTGCTATATACGATTAACCAAAAAGTTCTCCTCAAAAAAATCTCAAGTGTCTTTATCTTAGTTTAGTTATTCAATATAGATCACAAACGTTTCCATCTGTAATCCATACGCTGTCAATTTCAATATTCCAATGAACTTACCTCTCTGTAAACTCTCCTTAAAAAGAAAAGAAAAAACTAAAAGGATATCAAATTTCTTATTATTCTCGCCTAATCCTAACTCGTGTTTTATAGTCACTCGTTGTTTTAGCGGGTGCAAATATACAACCCCTTTTTTTATTCCACCAAAAGAAAACTACTATTTTTTGAATCTTTTTTATGAACAGTTTTTAAGGCCCTGAAATCGACTCAATTACTCAAAAAAAAGTTTGCATATTGTGTTAGGGATTGCAGTGGCATCCCCCCAAATCAATTGGGGATAGAGCGGAAAGCCCGGCGCTTTACAGCGATTAGCAGGAAAGCGCAACACCCAAAAACAAAAAGAGCGAACTACTAATATAAAGGAAATCAAATTGCTACGCAAGGAAGAAAGTATATTACTTATTAACAGTCTTCTTGTTCCAATGCTGGGAAAGTTCTAAATAATCGATTGGAAATGCCGGTTTTTGTCGTTCGAGAATATCTGCCTGGAAGGAACGCTCCAAAATATCCTCAATAAGATAGTCTTCTTTTACCGAAAAGGGCCGGTATTCGTCTTTAATAGATATGTCGAATACATTGGCAGTTGTATTGTACCAAAATGCCCGCCATCCCGTACGCAACTCCTTCACCAACTCAAAGGCCGTACGTCCCGTTTGACGATGGATGAGTTTCACAAGAATCTGACCTTCGGTGCGAGTGAGTTTTTTTAGCTTTTCGGAAAACTCTTCTTCAACATATTTTTGAACGCGCTTGGTGTATTTCTTTCTATCCCGCTTTTTCTCAATGGTCTTTAAGCGTTCGGTCATGGTGGTGAGTCGTTCGGATGCTAACTTGGCATAGGGATAGACTTTTCGGGTTTTACGCCTTAAGACAAGATACCTGTGCCGATCTTCCTTAGAAGTAAATTCGAGCTTGTTCAATAAAATCACTTCGTCCAAATCGATATACTCCCTGGGAATGGTATCGCCATCGATAATATAGTAAACGACCTCAGTACTATCGCCCTCCTGCTCGTAATAGTTGGATATAGTTTGTGAGGAGGCAGTGATGCCCATCAGTAAAAAAATAATATACAGATACGAAAAACGCTTCATTGAGTTTTTGTTTTAGTCTAATACTAAAACTGTTCCAAAATTAAAAAAATTGCGATGCCTGCTTATTAATTAATTACTAATTTTGATTTTTACGAAAAATAAACTTTATGGCCACATCAATTCTGACAAAAAAATCGCTTACTTTTTTAGAAAAATACTTAAACAATGCAGCCCCGACCGGTTACGAATGGGACGGACAAAAGTTGTGGATGGAATACCTGAAGCCTTATGTGGACGAATTTATAACCGATACCTACGGAACAGCTGTAGGGGTTATCAATCCGAAGGCTACCTATAAGGTTGTTATTGAAGGTCATGCCGATGAAATTTCATGGTATGTCAACTATATTAGTGACAACGGTTTGCTTTACGTAATTAGAAACGGCGGGAGTGATCACCAGATTGCACCTTCCAAGATTGTAAATATTCACACAAAAAAAGGGATCATAAAAGGTGTCTTTGGATGGCCTGCAATTCACACTCGCAACAAGGCCAAAGAAGAAGCTCCCAAGCCTGAAAATATTTGTATTGATGTTGGCGCCAAGGACAAGGAAGAAGTCCTGAGCATGGGAATTCATGTGGGCTGTGTGATTACTTACCCGGACGAATTTCATATCCTTAACAAAGATAAATTTGTTTGCAGAGCCCTGGATAACAGAATGGGTGGTTTTATGATTGCAGAAGTAGCTCGTCTTCTGAAAGAAAACAAAAAGAAACTTCCTTTTGGATTGTATATCACCAATTCGGTGCAGGAAGAGATTGGTTTGCGTGGTGCCGAAATGATTGCACAGCGCATAAAACCCAATATTGCCATAGTGACCGATGTTACACACGATACCACTACCCCAATGATCGACAAAAAGAAGCAAGGTCTTGCCGAAATTGGTGAAGGGCCTGTTATTGCTTACGCTCCTGCAGTGCAACAAAAACTGCGGGATCTGATAGTAACTACTGCCGAAAAGAAAAAAATTCCGTTTCAGCGGGCTGCCTTATCCAGAGCAACCGGAACCGACACCGATGCTTTTGCATATAGTAATGGCGGAGTCGCAAGTGCTTTGATCTCTCTTCCATTGCGTTATATGCACACAACCGTCGAAATGGTGCATCAACGGGATGTTGAAAATGTAATCAAACTTATATATGAATCCTTGCTCGCAATAAAAAAGGATCAGTCCTTTAGTTACTTTGAATAAGTGTGTTCATAACCTAAACTAATTAAGGGCTACCAAACGGTAGCCTTTTTTTATATTAGCGACAAACATTCTAACTAGGTGCTTTTCAATTCGTTCGACTTCGGTTTCTTTCTGGTAATTGTCTATGTACTCTACTGGAGTATTGGTACAAATAGAAGAGTCTCCCAAAACATCCTCCTGCTTGCTGCAAGCTATGTTTTTTACGGATTTTGGGATTGGCGATTCCTGGCTCTGTTAGTTGTCAGCTCACTTATAGATTATCTGGCAGGAAGGTTTCTTGAAAAAACAACAGCAAAATCAACTCGGAAAATAATCCTTTGGAGCAGCATTCTTTGGAATCTCGGAGTACTTGTAACCTTCAAATATTTCGGTTTCTTTATTTCCGGGTTTACCGAATTATTTTCCATCACCTTGCCTGAAAGTTCCTACTCGTTCTGGAATATTGCGATTCCCTTAGGGCTTAGTTTCTATACATTCCAAACAATGAGCTATACCATCGATGTGTATCGGAATAAAATAAAACCCACCCATAATTTGATTGAATTTTTATGCTTTGTGAGTTTCTTCCCCCAATTGGTGGCCGGTCCAATTGAACGTGCGAAAAAATTATTGCCACAGTTTGAAATGACAAGATCCTTTAATGTACAATCCTCCAAGGAAGGATTACGGCAAATTCTATGGGGTTTGTTTAAAAAAATACTGGTGGCAGACAAACTCGGACTTGCGGTATCAATGGTGTATGCCAACCCTGAAGGATACGGAAGTTTAATGCTGATATTTGCTTCGGTTTTGTTTTGCTTTCAGGTGTATTGTGACTTTTCGGGCTATACCGATATCGCCTTAGGAACTGCAAAGCTTTTTGGTTTCCGACTCAGTAAAAATTTTGATCAGCCATACCTTTCAAAGAGTATCACCGAATTATGGCAACGATGGCACATCACCTTAACCAGATGGTTTACCGATTATGTCTATGTTCCATTTGTGAAAAACACCAAACATCCTACAGCGCTTATTCGTGCTTTGGGATTGCTTATTACGATGTTCCTAGTTGGACTTTGGCATGGTGCCAATTGGACTTTTGTAGCCTTTGGCGTTTTTAACGGACTTATTTTGGTTGCTGAAAGAATTCCGTTTTTTAAAAAGCAGGGAACGCTTTTTAATAAATTACAATCGGCGCCACGAATTATACCCTTGATGTATGTGTTTGTGATATTTACGATTTCGGCCGTTTTTTTTAGGTCTGAATCAATAGATGAAGCATGGTTAATTTTGAGTCGGATTTTTACTTTGAGTCCCGACACTGTGATTTCCAGTTTAATTGGAATAAAACTATTGTATTTGGTAGTGTTACTTATTGCTGAAATGGCTACCCGAAATTGGGAGTTTCCGCTTCAAAAAATAGAAATCAAATTACCAAAACTAGCGCGGTGGGCAGTGTATTATATCCTCATTATATTAATTATAAGATATGCCGAACCCAAGGAAGCTTTTATATATTTTCAGTTTTAATGCAACGTAATTTTATAAAATACCTGCTCTTATTTTTCATCCCGCTTCTGTTGGGATATGCGACTATTGAATATCTCACGCTGCAACTTCCATCAGGATATGAAAAAAATAAAACCTTATTTCAAGATGAGGGTGATACCGTTGAAGTCTTGGTTTTAGGGTCTTCACAGCTAAACAATGCCGTAAATCCGGCTTTACTGAAATACCCTACACTTAATCTTGCCTCCGGAGATCAGCATCACAATACCGATTTCAAACTTTTAAAAGCATTGCTTCCAAAGCTAAGCAATCTAAACACCATAGTCCTGGAAGTATCCTATAGTCACTTCGAATTACCTCACAACAGTCCCGATTTTTGGAAAAACAGCGTTTATCTGAAATATTACAGCGTGAATTGTTTTGAACGAACCACTTATTTTAAAGACAAATTGATTTATCTGTCGTTTCCGGCCTTCTATTCTGAAAAAATCCATGCACATTATATCGCCAAATCTGAAAAAGCAGCGTTCAATCGTTTTGGCTTCGATACTCTGAATTACGAAGGAAGGTTTAAAACATTAAACTACAATGAAGCAAAAATTGATTCCCTCCCCCGATTTAAGATTAACAAACAACCCAATCCGGAAATATTCAAAACGAATACCGCCCTGTTTTATGAACTGTTGGATTATTTAAAAGCGAATCACCTAAACGTTATTATTTGTCAGACCCCAATGTACAAAGCCTATTTACCTCAAAGAAATTCTGAAATATTGCAGCGTCGTGATAGTGTTTTAACGCATGTGGCAGTGAAATATTCGAATGTCCATTTTCTGAATACCGAAGAAGATACACTTCATTTTAAAGTAAGGCACTATTGGAACGAGAGTCATTTAAATCCGGATGGAGCTGCAACCTTCACGGCAATGCTTCAGCAGAAACTGGACAGTTTGCATTAGGGTTTTTTCAGCTTGCCAAAATAAATCTTTGCCTCTTTAACCACTCTGGATGACAGTAAAATAGTAGCTGTCATTGTAGGAATCGCCATGAATGCAAAGAAAGTATCAATCAGGTTAATCATCATACTCAAAGAAGTGACAGCGCCCATAATAATACTTGCTATGTAAAAATAATTGTAAATAAATTTATGCTTAGCCCCGAACAAAAACGACATACATTTTGTTCCGTAGTACGAATAAGAAAACAGTGAAGAAATACTAAATACAATAATGCAGAGTAATAAGGCATATTTTCCATACACAGGAATAGCCTCAGAAAATGCGTTCGCCGTCAAACTCACCCCGTTTGCTTCACTGGACTCCCAAACTCCGGTTACGAGAATGGCCAATGCAGTGAGTGTACAAATAATAAGGGTATCGATTGCCGGTCCCAACATGGCAACCAATCCTTCCCGAATGGGTTCGTTGGTCTTTGCAGCTCCGTGAGCCATTGGTGCTGTACCAATACCAGCTTCGTTAGAAAATGCACCTCGCCTTATTCCCAAAAGAATTAAACCACCAACTACACCCCCTAAGAAGGTGTCACCTTCAAAAAAAGAAGCAGAAAAAGCATCCGTGAAAATTAGTTTCAAATATCCGGGAACCACATCAATATGAACACCTAGAATGATTACTACCAGAACGAAATATAAAATCACCATCGCCGGAACCATTTTAGACGCAGTTTTACTAATTCTGGAGAGTCCTCCCAATATAACAAATGCCGTTATAGTGGCTAATACCAATCCAACAACGATGTTACTGGATAGCCCTGTGTATAAGCCTGCAGGTTTTAATAAAATATCGTTTATGGCCTGGGTTAATTGATTTACGTTAAACACCGGAAGTGCTCCAATAAGTCCCGAAATACTAAAAAATACCGCCAAAAATTTCCAGTTTTTTCCGAGTCCTTCAGTTATAAAATACATGGGACCGCCCTGAATATCTCCGTTACTGTCCTTTCCCCTATACATTACAGCAAGGGAAGCTGTAAAAAATTTGGTAGACATCCCAATGACCGCACTCACCCACATCCAAAAAACTGCTCCCGGACCCCCAATGGCAATGGCCACAGCAACTCCGGCAATATTTCCCATACCAACAGTTGCTGAAAGCGCAGTTGTAAGCGCTTGAAAATGAGTTATTTCTCCCGAATCGCTTTCCTTATCGTATTTACCGCGTAAAACTGCAACAGCATGCCCTAAATATCGAAAAGGCAAGAATTGAATTTTAAAAATTAAAAATAACCCACCACCGATAAGTAAAATTAATAGAGGAAGACCCCAGGCGTAGGAGGCTACTTGTGCGATAAATTCGTCGAAAATTTTCAAACTGTAAGCTATATTTAGTTAACGAATGTAAAACTAAAATTTTTAAAATTAGAAGAGAAATTGTTACTTGCGGTGCTAAATGACCAACAAGCTTACATACTTATTGCTATTATTTACGTATTGCCTCTTTGCACAGGAGAAGGAAGATATTACCAATACTCAAGATATAGTAATCACTCCCGAAGTGATGCTGGGTTACACACCCGAACCCAATTCAAATTTCCCCGAGCGAAATCCACAAACACAGTTTGGAGTTAGTCTGGGATGGAATCAGCAAGATAATCGGCAGGAATGGGCACAACGACTTAAAGGCCCCAGAACCGGCTTGTATTTTGGCTATACCGATTTTGGCGCTAAGGACAGTTTGGGCGGTGCCTTCACAATAATGCCTTTTATTGAATTTGCGGCTTTTAAAAAGGAAAATCTAACCGTACAGGTTGGAACCGGGGTTTCCTATTTTACAAAAAAATACGATTCATTGACCAATTTCAACAACCAGGCAGTATCTACCGATTTAAACTGGTCTTTCAGGGTATTTATGTATTATAAATTTCTGAAAACCGAAAAAATTGACTGGCGTTTGGGTGGAGGGTATTCACATCATTCCAACGGACATACAAAACTTCCCAATCAGGGGTATAATTCCTTTTTATTCAGTGTTTCGGCCGTTTTAAAGAATACAACACTTCCGAAGAATTCAGAAAATGAGATCCCATCAAAGACATTCAATAACACAAGCTATTCCTATTTTTCCTTGCGCTCGGGTTATGGCGAAAATGTGTTGGCATTATCCTTTAATGATAAGAAAGACATCTATACTTTTTCAGGAGAATATGGTAAGGTGTTTAATAATACATGGAAGTTGGGTGTTGGAATGTATTATAGATATTACGAACACTATTACGATTACATTCACGGCAACTTTTCATTGGTTCAAGACGGAAGGGAATTCGAGTCCTTTAAAGAAAACCCGGGATGGAATGCTTCAAATCTTGGAATTTCAGTAAATGCGGAAGTTTTATTAAATCATATAGGAATTGATTTACAGCTAGGCGTTAACCTGCACAAACCCGGATATAAAATAGATTGGCGTATCAATCAAGGATGGGATTATACACCTGTTGATATTCCGGAGTGGTGGATGGTAGGGGAGTTTGACAGTAAATACAAAATGAAAAGTCTTATCTCTTCGCGTCTCGGACTTAAATACTATTTATTGGGAACTCATACGGCGCCGAAAAATAATCTCTATCTGGGAATTTATATAAACGCCAATTTGGGGCAGGCCGATTATACTGAACTGAGTTTAGGATACGTGCACAGCTTTAATTTTAAAGAAAAGAAATAAGCTAGGCTTTTAAGTACTCGGTAACGTTCGCTTCGATGCGATCAAGGATATTTGAAGTTTCGGCTTTTACAAATTTTTCTCCTGTAATATTTTCGTAGAGCTCTATATATCTTTCTGAAACAGTTTCAATATATTCATCGCTCATAAAGGGGACTTGCTGTCCTTCCAGACCTTGAAAGCCATTTTGTATCAACCATTGACGTACAAACTCTTTGGAAAGCTGCTTTTGAGCTTCGCCCTTTGCTTGCCTCTCTGAATAGCCTTCAGCATAAAAATAACGGGAAGAATCCGGAGTATGAATCTCATCAATTAATATAACTTTGCCGTCCTTTGTTTTTCCGAATTCGTATTTGGTGTCTACCAAAATCAATCCGCGTGAGGCTGCTATTTCTGTGCCACGCTGAAATAATTTTCGAGTGTAGTCTTCCAACTGAAGGTAATCGGCTTCAGAAACAATTCCTCGTTTTAAAATATCCTCTCTCGAAATATCCTCATCATGATCCCCGGCTTCGGCTTTTGTAGCAGGTGTAATAATAGGCTCCGGGAATTTATCATTTTCAATCATCCCTTCCGGCATGGCAACTCCGCATAAAATGCGCTTTCCGGCTTTGTATTCCCTTGCAGCGTGACCGCTCAAATAGCCTCTTATTACCATTTCAACTTTAAAGGGGTCGCAGGCTTCCCCAACTGCGACATTAGGATCGGGGGTTGCAGTTAACCAATTGGGAACTAAATCTTCGGTATCCCGCATCATTTTGGTTGCAATCTGATTTAAGATTTGACCTTTATAAGGAATTCCTTTTGGCATTACAACATCGAAAGCACTTAATCTGTCTGTTGCGACCATTACCAACACATCATTTTCCAAGGTATAGACTTCACGTACCTTTCCGTGATATACAGCCTTTTGTCCCGGAAAATTAAAATTAGTGGATGTAATCGTATTACTCATTCCTTAATCTACGTTTTCAATATTTTTATAGGCCGCAATTACTTCTTTTACCAAACGATGACGAAGTACGTCTTTATCGTCCAAATAAATCATTGCCACTCCATTTACATCTTTCAGTACCAAAAGTGCTTCTTTTAATCCAGAAATAACCCTACGAGGTAAATCTATCTGTCCCGGATCGCCGGTAATCATAAATTTGGCGTTTTTACCCATACGGGTTAAAAACATTTTCATCTGGGCATGTGTAGTGTTTTGTGCTTCATCCAGAATCACAAAGGCATTGTCGAGCGTTCTACCTCTCATAAATGCCAAAGGTGCTATTTGAATGGTTCCGTTTTCGATGTACGATTCCAGCTTTTCAAACGGAATCATATCACGCAGCGCATCGTACAGCGGCTGCATATAAGGATCCAGTTTTTCCTTTAAATCTCCGGGAAGGAAACCTAAGTTCTCTCCTGCTTCAACTGCCGGACGTGTAAGTATAATTCGTTTAACTTGCTTTTCTTTTAAGGCTTTAACGGCCAGCGCAACTCCTGTATAGGTTTTTCCGGTACCTGCAGGTCCCACAGCAAAAACCATATCGTTTGCCTGCATTTTTTCAACCAACTTCCGTTGGTTAGCGGTTTGTGCTTTAATAAGTTTTCCGCTTACTCCATGTACCAAAACGTCTCCGCTACTAACAGAAGTCTCATATTCGTCCTTGCTGCGACTTAACAGAATTCGTTCAATAACGTTCTCGTCGATTTTGTTATAGGTCCCAAAATGTTCCAGCAACATCGTAATACGTCGGTCGAACTCTTCGAGTACTTCCTCATCGCCGTAGGCTTTTATTTTACTGCCTCTGGCGACCAGTTTCAGTTTAGGAAAGTATTTTTTTAAAAGGTCAATATTTGCGTTTTGCAGACCGAAGAATTCTCGGGGACTGATTTCGGTTAATTCGATAATGAGTTCGTTCAAAAGCGGGATAATTAAAATTATGAATACATTGCAAAAATAGTTTTGCTACTGACAAAAGTAACCTATTTTTGTGGTAATTTCAGAAACAAAATATCAACAATTAGCCCATGTCTATCATAACCCTTACTACCGATTTTGGAGAGAAAGATCACTTTGCGGGTGCGGTAAAAGGAGCAATTTACACCGAACTGGAGTCCATTCGAATTGTTGATATCTCGCATTCAATTTCACCTTTTCACCTTACCGAAGCTGCCTACATTATTCAGAATGCCTATCGAAGTTTTCCCGAAGGCACCATTCATATAATAGGAATTGACAGCGAACTCAATCCTGAAAACAAACATATTGCCGTGTATTTGGACGGACATTACTTTGTATGTGCCAATAACGGTATCATTTCGATGTTGGCTTCAGAAATAAAACCCGACAAAATTGTGGAAATCAACATCCACGATCGCGTTAGCAGTAACTTTCCGGTTCTCGACGTGTTTGTAAAAGTGGCTTGCCATTTGGCGCGTGGCGGGACTTTAGAAGTTATTGGCAAAACTATTTCAAAAATTAAAGAATTAACAGGAATACGCCCGGTGGTAAACTCGGAAGCGAACCAAGTAATTGGAAATGTAATTTATATAGACAATTACGGAAATGTAATTAGCAACATCACCAAATCCTTGTTCGAGGAGATTGGCAAAGGGCGCAATTTTAAAATTACTGCGCGGACTGCAAATTTCACAAAAGTACATACACATTACAGCGATGCCATCAATTTTGAATTACCTTCCGAAAAACGTGAAGAAGATGGTAAGAAATTAGCCCTTTGGAATTCTTCCGGGTATTTAGAAATCGCAATTTATAAAAGCAATCCATCCACAGTGGGAAGTGCTTCGACCCTATTCGGATTGGCATATAGAGATACCATCACTGTAAATTTTGAATAAAGTCAAAACACTTCAAATTAATCGACACCAATGTTCACAAGAATTGTAAAAATTTTACCTCGGCTTCGCTCAGCAACCTTTAATCTTTGTTATGTTTACTAGAATTGTAAAAATGGAATTTAAAGAAGAAGAGATTCCTGCATTTTTGGCTAATTTTGAAATCGTTAAAGAAAAAATTCGAAATTTTCCGGGCTGTCGTTTTTTGGAGTTGTATTGTGATAAAGCAGATGCAACTATCTATTTCACATACAGCAAATGGGATGCAGAAGCAGATTTGGAAAATTACCGTAACAGCGAATTATTCAAAGAAGTCTGGGCAACAACAAAACCCATGTTTCGTTCTAAAGCACAAGCCTGGAGTGTAGATACATTGTACACTCTGACTTAATAAAACTGAATGCTAGCAATTGTAAAAAGAGAAATAAATGCCTTTTTTGCCAGTCCAATCGGATATCTGGTAATTGCGGTTTTTTTGGTTATCAACGGCTTATTCCTTTGGGTTTTTGGAGGAAATTATAATATTCTCGATGCCGGTTTTGCCGATTTATCGGCTTTTTTTGAATTGGCTCCTTGGGTACTCTTATTCCTTATTCCGGCAGTAACTATGCGTGCCTTTAGTGACGAAAAGAAAATGGGCACCTTGGAACTATTACTCACAAAGCCCATATCCTTACGCAGTATTGTTCTTGGAAAATATTTGGGCGCTGTACTACTTATTCTCATTGCCTTACTCCCAACACTGCTTTATATCCTAACAATTTCAGAGCTTGGGAATCCGGCCGGAAATTGGGACGTGGGAAGCACAGTTGGATCCTACATTGGCTTGCTTTTTTTAGTAGTAGCATATACTGCAATTGGAGTGTTTGCTTCTACCCTATCCTCAAATCAGATTGTGGCTTTTATTAGTGCTGTGTTTCTGTGTTTTGCCTTGTATTTCGGATTTGAAGGATTGGCAACACTTATCACAACCTTTCCCATCGAAAATTTTGGTATGAAAGCCCATTTCGACAGTGTTTCAAGAGGGGTGTTGGACACTCGCGATTGTATTTATTTTGTAAGCATAGCGGTATTTTTTATAGCATTGACGGTTTTAAAACTTCGGAAGCACTAGTGAAAAATAAAACAACACATATCCGAAATTTTGCTCTCGTCCTGCTGGGATTAGTCCTTCTGAATGTTCTGGGAAGCTATATTTACAAACGCTTCGATCTTACACAGGACAAACGTTATACCCTTTCCGAAGCAGCCAAGGAAACGGTTGAAGAAGTAGATTCTCCCATCGTAATCGATGTGTTTTTAGAAGGCAACTTTCCACCTGAGTTTCGCCGACTTCAGCTTGAAACACGACAATTGTTAGAGGAGTTTGCAGCCTTTAATTCGAATGTAAAATTCGAGTTTATCAATCCGTTGGAAGGCGAAGAAAATCCGCAAGCAATTCAGCAGCAAATGGCAGGTTATGGCCTAACAGCTGCTCAGGTAGAGGTAAAAGAAAACGGTAAAATTAGCACCGAATTGGTTTATCCCTGGGCACTCGCCTATTACAACGAAAAAACAGTAAAAATTTCCTTGCTTAAAAATCAGTTAGGAACCACTTCCGAAGAACGTGTGAATAATTCCATTCAGAATCTGGAATATGCCTTTGCGGACGGATTTAACAAACTGGTACATCCTAAAAAACGAAAAGTTGCTGTTTTAAAAGGCAATGGAGAGTTGGACGACCGTTATATAGCCGACTTTTTTGCGACGCTTCGGGATTATTACTTTATAGCGCCGTTCACTCTGGATTCGGCTGCCGTGAATCCACAAAGAACATTGGAGCAAATAAAAACTTTCGATCTTATTGTAGCAGCCAAACCTACTGAAGCTTTTTCAGATTCAGAAAAATATATTTTAGATCAGTATACCATGCACGGCGGTGCTTCTTTATGGCTGGTAGACGCCACCGAGATGCAACAAGATACAACCTCAGGCAAGTCTTTTGTCTTCGGAAAAGATTTGAATCTAAACGACTTCTTTTTTAAATACGGGCTGCGCATTAACCCCAATCTGATTAAAGACGTTTATTCGGCTCCTATTGTATTGGCTACAGGGAATGAAAATGAGGCACAGTTTAATAGATATCCTTGGTTTTACAATCCATTGAGCGCCAGCGGGAGCGATCATCCAATTGTAACCAACATAGAAGCTGTAAAATTTGATTATGTAAGTGGAATTGATACTTTGCCAAATTCGCTTCAAAAAACAATACTGTTGTCCTCCTCTCCCATTACCAAGATTGTGGGATTACCCGTTGAAATTGATTTTGATATAGAGATTCCGAAGAATTTAAAAATAGTAAATGAAGGCCCGGATCCTTCCGATTATACTTCAGAAGAAACGCCTATGGCTGTACTGCTGGAAGGGGAGTTTCCTTCGGTGTTCACCAACAGAGTAAAACCCTTTTCCCTTTCAGAAAAAGATAAGAGTCAAAGCACCCCTACAAAGATGGTTGTGATAAGTGATGGTGATATCATCATCAATCAGTTTGACCGAAATAGGCCGTTAGAATTAGGTTTCGACAAACGTACCAACGCCTTCTACGGAAACAAGGAATTTTTGCTGAATACGGTCAATTATCTGTTGGACGATAGCGGACTTATAAACATTCGAAGTAAGGAAATTGCCGTCCCATTTTTAGATCCTCAAAAAACCATCGAAAAACGCACCCAATGGCAACTCGTTAATATCCTGCTACCGTTGGTATTATTGGCAATTTTCGGAATTTTCTTTCAATACATTCGGAAGCGAAAATACGCCCGTTAGTTGTTAATAAGTTAGTTTTCACAAACGTCTCAATTGAAATATATTTGTAGTTAGGCTGCTTCTCATTGAAGTGGCAGGAAAAACCCAATTTTATAAAAAAGATTCAATGAAATTCATCGTATCGAGTTCGTATTTATTAAGACAATTACAGGTTCTTGGAGGCATCATTAACAGCAACAATACCCTTCCCATTTTAGATAACTTCTTATTTAACTTAAACGGAAAGAAACTAATTGTTTCGGCATCCGACCTGGAAACAACTATCTCTTCGAAATTAGATGTAGAAAGCAGTGAAAAAGGAAACGTGTGTATTCCGGCCCGTTTACTGTTGGATACGCTGAAAACATTTCCGGAACAACCGCTTACTTTCACCATAGAAGACAATAATACTGTAGAAATTAGTTCAAATCACGGGAAATATGCACTTGCCTATGCCAACGGAGAAGAATTTCCGAGTGCGGTAGAATTAAAAGACCCAAGTTCCACAAAGATTCAGGGAGATATTCTGGCAACAGCCATTAGTAAAACCATTTTTGCCAGTGGAAATGATGATTTGAGACCTGTAATGAGCGGGGTGTTTTTTCAGTTTTCTACAGACGGACTTACCTTTGTAGCTACCGATGCTCACAAACTGGTTAAATACACCAGGGAAGATGTTTCTGCCTCTCAGACTGCCGAATTTATTATGCCGAAAAAGCCTTTGAATTTACTGAAAGGTATTTTGGCAGGTAGCGAAGACGAAGTCACTATAGAATACAACGAAAGCAACGCGAAATTTACCTTTGACGGTACCGAAATGATTTGTCGCCTTATTGACGGCAAATATCCTAATTACGAAGCTGTAATTCCGAAGGAAAATCCGAATAAATTAAGCATTGACCGCAACCAATTTTTAAACAGTGTGCGTCGTGTTTCTATCTTTTCAAATAAGACAACACATCAAATTCGATTAAAAATAGCGGGAGCCGAATTAAATATCTCGGCCGAAGATATTGACTACAGTAATAAGGCCGAAGAGCGTCTTACCTGTGATTATCAAGGAGACGACATGCAAATAGGTTTCAACTCTCGTTTCTTAACAGAAATGCTGAACAATCTAACAAGTGATGAAGTTTCTTTGGAAATGTCTTTACCTAACCGCGCAGGAATTTTAACTCCTATTGATGGGTTAGACGAAGGAGAGCAAGTTACTATGTTGGTGATGCCAGTAATGTTGAATAATTAATTGAAGCGCTTTAAGCTTTAAGCAAAAAATCCCGCCAACAGGCGGGATTTTTTATTTCATAGCAATATGTTATACATTATTGTACTTTTTTAGATTCGTCGCTATCAGATTTCCCGGCAAGCACATTTCCTTTTATGGTTAAAAGAACGGTTTCTTTACTGGCATTGGAAGTAACGGTTACTGTTTTTGAAAAAGCCCCAATTCTATCGGTTGCATATTTTACACCTATTTCGGCAGATTCGCCCGGCATGATAGCACCTTCAGGTTTTGTAGGGACCGTACAGCCACAACTACCTTTAACGCCTGTTATAACTATGGGAGCATTTCCTACATTTGTAAATTTAAATGAACGAACCCCGTCTGAATTCTGATTAATGGTACCATAGTCGATAACTTCTGTCTCAAATTTAAAAACTCCTTTTTTAGCAGTATCCTGAGCAAACAGTGTTCCTCCTAGGATTAATGTAAAAACGAATAACAGCTTACGTACATTAAGAATGCTTGCGTTTTCAACTTTGGTAAACAATTTGTAGGTCATAACTTCTTTTTTTTATTGATTAATTGTTTCACAAATATGTAACTTATTTATAAAAAAAATAAAAAAAGCGGGGATGAATTAGGGACTAGACCCCCACTTCATTTTAATTTACGAAATAAACCGAATGGTCATAAACTCGTTGGGAGCTTCACCGTTACTCGCACGTATTGCGTTAACAATTGGCATGATGAAACCGAGCAGACAAACGCCAATAAGCATTAAAAGTCCCAGGCCCAATAGCAGAATTGCCGGAATGCTAATTACAATATACAAAAGCAGACTAATCTGAAAATTGACAATGGATTTTCCGTGTACATCCATGCCTTCTACTTTTTCCTTGCTTGAAAGCCAAATAATTAAAGGAACGATTAAGCTTCCAAATCCGATAACATATCCCAACAATTGTGAAAGATGAGTGATTACCAATAAATTGGTATCGGTACGTTTTGTGGTGTGATTGATGACTTCCATTTTTAATTGATTTTGAGGTTGCAATATATTTGTAGAACAATTTAAATAAATGTTACACCTCGTTTCGATTTTTGAAGAATTGATTTGTTAATTCAGTGAAAAGCCACGGTAAGATCAATGCCATCCAGTATTTAAAATTGTCAAAATAGTGAGACGTCATGCAGGATTGTGATTTCAGCCTAAATTACTGAGGGCGAAAGAGCAATGCTACGAGGTGCTAATAATGCCAATAAAAACAAAATATCTAGTCATTTAATAGGATATTTTTAACTGCAAGTCGGTGTATTTATTTAAATTTACTAAAACCTAACCAAATATTCTATTCTATGTCCAAACCTCAGAATTCCGACATAATTCATAAATTTAATATAAATATTTTAGGGAGTGGTTTTCAGCCTATGGTCTTTGCCCATGGTTACGGTTGCGATCAAAACATGTGGCGATTTGTGTATCCTCACTTTGAGGATGACTATAAAATTGTTCTTTTTGATTATATCGGCGCGGGGAAATCGGATATAAAATCATATTCGGCACAAAAGTATAGTACATTACAAGCGTACGCCGATGATGTTATCTCTATATGTGAATTTTTAAAATTAGAGGATGTAATTTTTATCGGACATTCGGTGAGTGCCATGATTGGGGTATTAGCGGCGAACACGGCTCCTACCCTATTCTCGAAATTAATCATGCTGGGACCATCTCCCCGTTATATCAACGATACGGAGTATGTTGGCGGCTTTGAAAAAGAGGCTATTGAAGATCTTATGGAGGCTCTAGACAGCAACTATCTGGGATGGTCGGCATCAATGGCCCCTGTAATTATGGGCAATCCGGATCGCCCTGAACTGGGAATTGAACTAAAAAATAGTTTTTGCCAGACCGATCCGGAGGTATCGAAAAACTTCGCCAGAGTGACTTTTTTATCGGACAATCGTAGCGACATAAAAAAACTTCAAACACCTTCATTGATATTGCAATGTTCTCAGGATGTAATAGCTCCGACAACCGTGGGTGAATATGTTGCCGAAACCATTAAGAACAGCACATATAAATTACTCAATGCTACGGGGCACTGCCCTAATTTGAGTGCGCCTGAAGAAACCGTCAAAGCCATTAAAGAATATTTGCAACAAAAAACAGGTGAATAAGAATGAAACTTCCAAAAAAGTTGAGTCAGCGCGCTTAAAAGCGGCCTTAGACCTGTATGATAATGCTCCATGCGGATCCATCTCTTTCCGGAATGATAGCATTATCTTAGATATCAATAACACTTTATGCTTTTGGTTGGGCTATAAAAAGGAAGAACTGATTAACAAACGAACCCTTCCCAGCCTTTTTAAAATTGGCGGACAGATATTTTTTGAAACGCACTTTTTTCCTCTAATTAAAATGCAGGGCTTTATAAAGGAAGTCTATTTTGATATCGTAAAGAAAGATAAAAGTGTTTTACATGGTTTGATTAACGTAAGGGAGATTCCCGGAGTTAATAATCAACCCGGCACATACCAGGCAACGGTATTAGATATTTCAGATCGATGGCACTACGAATCGGAACTTCTTAAAGCCAAGCGTCAAGCCGAAGCGGATTCTAAGGCAAAAGCAGATTTTTTAGCAACCATTAGCCACGAGATTAGAACTCCCTTAAATTCGATCTTGGGAATTGGAAATTTGCTTCATAAAACCCCACTTAATGTAAATCAGAAGGAATACGCCCGTCTTTTGCTTCACTCTTCCGAGCATTTATTGAGCCTGGTAAACAACCTATTGGATTTAAGTAAGATTGAAGCCAATAAAATTGAATTGGAGCAGACTCCTTTCAACCTTCATGATATAACAAATATTTTAAAACACACATTTTCAGTAAAGGCAAAAGAGAAAGGTATTGAACTGGTTTTAAATTTAGGGGACGATGTACCTCAGAATATAATTGGAGATCCAGTTAAACTTAAACAGATTTTGACTAACCTAGTAGGAAATGCCATCAAGTTTACGAAAGAAGGATCGGTATCACTGTCTGTTTTAGTTGAAAACATAAATAAACGAGATGTAAATCTTTATTTTGAAGTCTCTGATACCGGAATTGGGATTCCGGAAGAAAAACTCGATTTGATATTTCAGGAATTTTCTCAGGCTAGTTACGACGTAAGCGTGGAATTTGGAGGAACAGGCCTGGGCTTAACAATTAGTAAAAAATTACTAGAGCTTCACGGCAGTACATTGTCTGTAACAAGTAAGTTGAACGTAGGATCAATGTTTAGTTTCAAACTTGAGTATCCAATTTATAACAAGAAGCTACCTCCTGAAGATGCTTCAACCAGGCTATCAGAAAATCATAATTTTGGGACTCTCAGAGTGCTATTGGTAGATGATAATCCAGCAAATATCTTCATTGCTGCACAATATCTAGAACAATGGGATATAAAGTATCTGTCTGCCGAAAGCGGGGTTGAAGCTCTGTCTATACTTAAGAAAAGCGATTTTGATATTGTATTATTAGATTTACAAATGCCCAAACTAAATGGCTATGAAACAGCGAAGAAAATTAGAAGTTTACAACTGAAGAAAAATCCTGTAATTATAGCCTTTTCAGCTTCGGCAAAAGGAGAGGTCCATTCACAATTAGTAGAGGCAGGTATAGATGATCACCTTCCAAAGCCATTTCAGCCCAGACAATTGTACGAATTATTGTTACAATACAAAGGGTCAAAGAAACCAACCAAGTCACTTGTAAATCGAGATTCTACCAAATCTGCAGCTATTAAAAGCAAGACGAAAAACAAATTAGTTGAAACGGCTAAAGTAAGTTTTAGCTTACGCCGCTATGAAAAGATGGCTAACAACAAGCCGGAATACCTTAAAAAATTCCGATTAAGCACCCTGGATGCCTTGATAAGCTATCAAAAGGACTTTACCAATGCAGTTGCAAATAAGAATATAAAAAATCTATCCGATCTTATTCATAAAAGCACCATGTCTTTATATTACATTCAGGCTGACCCCCTTAGTAATCTTTTAAAGGAATGCAGAATTATTCTTGAAGAAAATAACGGTGACGATGCTCTTCTATCGTCCAAAATACATGAGTGCAACGAAGAATTTAAAGTGATTATAAAAGGATTACAAAGAGCATAGTGTCACACCTCCAAAAGGAATTTGTATTTTTGCCCAATGATTCACAATGACACTATCGTCGCTTTGGCTACCCCGGCAGGTGCCGGAGCAATTGCTATAATTCGACTTTCGGGTAATAATGCTATAGCAATCGCTTCTCAGGTTTTTTCGTCGATTTCGGGAAAGGTGCTTTCGGCCCAAAAAACACATACAGTGCATTTGGGACATTTAAAGGATGGTGAGCGTATTATTGATGAGGTTTTGGCAACTATTTTTAAAAATCCGAATAGCTATACAGGAGAAGATGTGGTCGAATTTTCCTGTCACGGAAGTCATTATATTCAGCAGGAAATTATTCAGTTATTGCTTCGGAAGGGATGCCGGATGGCGACCGCAGGGGAGTTTACCTTAAGAGCTTTCTTAAACGGAAAAATGGATTTGAGTCAGGCTGAAGCGGTAGCGGATTTAATTGCAAGCGATTCGGCTGCATCGCACCAATTGGCGATTCAGCAAATGCGCGGCGGATTTTCAAACGAAATAAAACGACTTCGGGAAGAGTTGTTAAACTTCGCTTCCTTGATTGAGTTAGAACTGGATTTTGCCGAAGAAGATGTAGAATTTGCCAATCGTGAAGAATTTCAGAAATTAATTTCAAAAATAACACAGGTTTTAAAACGTCTAATCGACTCTTTTGCAACGGGGAATGTCTTGAAAAACGGAATTCCGGTTGCGATAGTAGGCGAACCCAATGTCGGGAAATCGACGCTTCTAAATGCTTTGCTAAACGAAGAGCGCGCCATAGTGAGTGATATTGCCGGGACAACAAGAGATACAATTGAAGATGAAATTTCAATTGGCGGTGTAGGCTTCCGATTTATTGATACTGCCGGAATTCGAGAAACGGTGGACGTCATTGAAGGTTTAGGAATAAAGAAAACTTTTGAGAAGATTGAGCAGGCGCAGGTGGTAATCTACCTTTTTGATGCAACTACCGGTATCGCAGAGGAGACCCCCTCTGCCCATAGGGCATCTCCCTCAGTTAGGGGAGAAATCTCTGCAATTCTATTGGAGATTGAGAAAATTAGAAATAGGTTCCCTCAGAAACAATTGGTAATTATAGCCAACAAAGTGGATAAACTTTCGGGAGTAGAAATCGAAAATCTAAAATCGTCCATCAAAAATCTATTCATGCTTTCAGCAAAAACAGGCGAAGGTGTTGAGGCACTAAAAACTACCTTACTAGACTTTGTAAATACAGGCGCCCTTCGGAATAACGAAACCATTGTCACCAATACGCGTCATTACGATGCATTATTAAAAGCCTTGGAAGAAATTATAAAGGTGCAGGAAGGAATTGATAATAACTTAAGCGGAGATCTGCTGGCCATCGATATTAGGCAAGCCCTGTACTACTTTGGAGAAATAACCGGAGAAATTACAAACGATGATTTACTGGGGAATATTTTTGCGAATTTTTGTATCGGAAAGTAACCGCAACCCACTAATCAATTATAGTCATTAGGAAGTTATATTACTTTACTCCATTAAAATTTTTGATATAATAATTAGTGACTAACTGACTAAATATCACGTTTTTACCTACATATTTTTTCTTGTAATCGGCAATAAACATTCCTTTAACGAAAATCCTTATAAACAATAAATTATCATCAGGATTTGAATTACCTTTTAGTTGATATAATAAACATTAACTAAAACCAAATTAAAATGAAAAAAGTAGCATTATTAATGACATTGGCTTTACTCGTTATTTACGGATGTAGTCGAGACACCGATTCAATTTCTGAATCTGACACACAAAACTTAGTTATGAAAGCTAATAATGGGCCCTCTGCAAATGGTCATGGAACCTTACAATTAGCAGACATACCAGTTGGGGGAGATGATGGGAAAAGACAATTTACTTTTCACGCAAGAGAAAAGAAAAATGGAGACGTTAGTGGAAGTGGAGTATTAAAATATACTGGCGGTGGCACAGACGTTCGTTTTGATATCGATTGCTTGCGGGTTGATGGAAATACTGCAAACATGTCTGGTCTTGTAACTCAAAACTCTAGCGATCCATCACTTGAAGGCACGTATCATTATTTTAGTGTTGAAGATAATGGAGAAGGATCGGGATCAAGTCCTGATCAAATTACTTTATTTTACTCAGGTTATTCAGAATCATACTGTTTAGATGACAATCCTTTCCCTCTCTATTCTATAGTGGGTGGCAACGTTCAAGTAAGAGAATAATTTTTTTCCTATTTTTTTTAAAGCCCGTCTTTTGATGGGCTTTTTTTAATTTCCGTTTCCACATTGTTGAATTAAATATGTCCTTTTTCTTTAAATAATTGTACCCTATTTGTACCTCTACTCCACTAATCTCCTATAGTCATTAGGAAGTTATATTCTGTATTGGTAAGTAATTGCAACTCCGTAGAAGATGTTAATTTCAGGTTGACAAGTTAATTTCCGAAATTCTATTCCAATTAAAAAATACACTAATTTCATATTCAATTTAACTTTTAAATATCCAACCCATGAAAAAAGTAATTCTAAGTGTTTTCGCCTTAATGTTATTAGTTGCCTTCTCATCCTGTAGAGAAACCAAAGAGGAGAGTAATGAAGATCAAAATGTAGATTCGGTAAAAGAAGAACCTGCTATAATGGAAACTTCCGAGACTATTCAGGTAGAAGTAGTGGTAGATTCGACAAATACAGAAGAAAACTAATCCTTGACTTAGAGGAACTGTACAAGCTTCGGTAAATGGTTGATGTGATTGCTAATTAAAGCGTTAAGAAGGTCTTTACAGGACTTCAAAAAAAATTAATACGCTTTTAACGAAAATAATTTTCAAAAATATTTTTTGAATCGAAAAATAGACTACATTCGCGCGCAATTTAACATCTAATTAGAACCCAAAATGAAAAATTTAATTTACAGTGCTTTTGCTTTATTGTTCGTAGTAGCTATCTCTTCTTGTCGTGAAACAACTGAAGAAAAAACTGAGGAAGTGATTGAAGAAACCACCTCTGAAGTAGAAGTTATCGAAACTCCTGCTACCGATTCTTTAGAGACTGCTCTTGAAGGTCAAGTAGTTTCTGATTCTACAGCTGTAGTAAAAGAAATTCAATAGTAAAACCACCAAAAGGTTACAACAAAAAGCGCTGCAATTGCAGCGCTTTTTTTTTGATACTGAAAATAGATCTTACGGTTGAATAGTATTCTTCCTGACTATCGCATCCACACAATTAATTCCGTCGATGGCTGCCGAAATAATTCCGCCGGCGTAGCCTGCACCTTCTCCACAAGGGTATAATCCTTTTACTTGTATATGTTCGAGGGTTTCGAGATTTCGCGGAATAGAAATCGGGGAAGAGGTTCTGCTTTCCGGGGCGTGTAATACCGCCTGATTGGTATAGTATCCCTTCATCTTTTTTCCGAAGCTCACAAAAGCCTTCTTTAGTCGCTTAGTAATTAAAGGTGGTAATATTTCATTTAAATCTACGGAAGTGATTCCGGGCTGATAGGAAGTTTTTGGAAAATCTACCGAAACCCTCCCTTCCACAAAATCAATCATCCGCTGTGCCGGTACATGCTGCGTTTTCCCTGCTGCTTCCCAGCAACTTCTTTCCACCATCTTCTGAAAGTCTAAACACACAAATGGATCATTTGGAGTATAATTAGGTAAATCTTCCGGCGACACACTTACCACAATCCCTGAATTTGCATACGGATTGTTGCGCTTACTGGGACTCCAGCCGTTTGTTACCACTTCTTCTTGTTCGGTGGCGCAGGGAGCGATTATACCGCCGGGGCACATACAAAAGGAATAGACCCCTAAACCATCTACTTGTTCCACCAAGGCATAGGAAGCAGGAGGTAAATAGGGATTGTCATATTCTCCATGATATTGAATGGTATCTATTAGCTCCTGTTGGTGTTCAACTCGAACTCCAATAGCGAAGGGTTTGGCTTCAATTGTAATGTTTCTTTGGTGTAATAAGTAAAATATATCACGAGCCGAATGGCCGGTTGCTAAAATGAGATTCGAGCAATCAATCCATTTTTCTGAATTTATTTGAATGGCTTCAACCGCTTGATTCTTTAGTCTGATATCGGTTAATTTCGAATCGAAATGTACTTCACCCCAGCTGCTATAATTGCCTCACGCATTGCTGTAATAATTTTCGGAAGTTTGTTCGTACCAATATGCGGATGAGCATCTACCAGAATATCGGGATCGGCTCCAAAATGAACAAACCATTCCAACGCTTTCAAAACGTTTCCTCTCTTTTTGGAACGCGTATACAATTTTCCATCCGAATAGGTGCCGGCGCCTCCTTCACCAAAGCAATAATTAGACTCCGGATTTACAATTTCGTCTTTATTAATACTTGCCAAATCCCGTCTACGGGACCGCACATCTTTTCCTCTTTCAAAAATAATAGGCTTCAACCCTGCTTCCACTGCACGTAGCGCAGCGTACAGCCCGGCAGGTCCTGCCCCGATAATTACAATACTTTGTTTGTCTGATACATTTTGAGGCATAAAAGGAGTAATCGTCTCTTTTACGTCCTCGTATTTCCAAAATTCCACCTGAAGATTAAATTTAATGGGTTTTCTACGAGCATCTATAGATCGTTTACGAATACGCCAATCTTTTACAACATCTTTCCGAAGCTTTGCTTTTTCGAGAGCCACTTCCAAAATATAATCCTCATCAGGCAACTGACGAGGTAATACCGAAATTTGGACCAGGATGCTCATAAATGCTAAAATTAAAAAGAATACGAATACTGCAAACCACCCCCAATATTTGTATCGGTGAGATTGCTAACATCGGCTCCTGTTATAGCAGTGAAAATGCCGTGTT
The DNA here is from genome assembly GCF_002813135.1 of Ulvibacter sp. MAR_2010_11. Classification (NCBI taxonomy): domain Bacteria; kingdom Pseudomonadati; phylum Bacteroidota; class Flavobacteriia; order Flavobacteriales; family Flavobacteriaceae; genus Ulvibacter; species Ulvibacter sp. MAR_2010_11. The sequence continues at coordinate 2,711,576 of NZ_PHTY01000001.1, forward strand.
TATTGGTTTTATAACTTACCGCGAGGTAATTGTGCCAATTCTTTAAGGAAGAATCAAAAGGGTTATTATAAGTTCCTAAATGAGTTGCAAAAGTAGATTTAAGCATCCATTCGAAATTCTTAACGATTCCGGTCACACCAAAATGATGAATTTTAGCACGGTTGCTGATAATTGGAGTGTTTGTATCGGTAATTACAATTGAAGGGTCTACCAAAATAAAGGGCATCCCAATTGTATTTCGCTCATAGGTCCAGCCGCTGCGATAAAGATTGTTTGAAAAATAATTATCGAATCCACTCCCTACTCCGGTACCACTCTGACTCGAAGTATCTATAAACTCATACAAAGCAGAAGCAATAATTTTTTTATTTTCCGGTGCAAAAAAGACTCCCCAAACCCCATCGGGAAAATTAGCCCATCGGGTTCCTGAACCGTCTTCAAACGGATGTTCGTGATATACCGAAAATATTCCGACACCCCCGGTAAATTCATAATCCAGAAGGAAAGAACCTAAGTGATTTCCTAAAGCATTGTTATAGGTTATATCCTCGGTTACGAATGGTCGCTTTTTTGCAAAAAACACATCGACAAAGGCTTCAAAATCGTTGGGTAATTGGCCTTCAACAGGAGAGGTGCCACCCCATTGCACAAAATGCTGTAATTGTGCTGTTAATTTATGCTTTTCATTAAAGGTTGTAATTAGTCCAACCCGTTTGTAGTGTACCCTGGTGTTATCTACAAATCTATCGTCATTCAGACTGTAATGTGCAATTCCCCAGTCTACCTCAAAGATTTCAGAGATTTTTATAGGATTATTAGCTTCCAAAATCAAGCCGGGTAACGGTCGTGCATTTTGAGACCACAGAAAGTTTTTATTGGTAACTGAAAGTCCGTCCTCCTTAGTATCTTGTTTTTTGGCTCCTATCGTAGCCTTCAACCAGTTATTCTGAAATCTCACATACAAATCGCGCCGCTGCAATTCGTTATCCCTTCCGTCTCTGTAAAACCCCGCTATTCCTGCTTCTATAAACGACGCTTCAAAATTATAGGTACCTGTTACCAATGCTGTTCCCGAAAAATTTGTTTCAGAATTTATTGCTGAACTCGAGTTGGTGTACAGCCAAAAGGGAAGTTGGTCATTATTTGAGATTAGTCCGATTACTTCTACATTTCCCGAGTATTCAAATTGTTGCGCATGTAATGACAAAGACAAAAGAAGAAGCAGACAAGGAATACTTTTTTTCATAATTGCAAATAATTCGTAAAAAGGGAATTCAAACTCTATCTTTTAAAAAGTCGCTGTATGAACGACTTCTTCTCGTTTGTATAGGTATAACCATATTTATTGCCGTAACCAAAATTGCTCATGCTCACATTGTTCAACACTATGGCAAGGTTCGACAATCTACCTTCATCCATTGCATCTTTTGGGAAATCTAACAAACGTTTATCGGTATAACCTGCACGCACCACATACAAGGTAAGGTCCGCAAATTTATTGATGAGAATTGTATCGGTTACCAACATAGAAGGTGCGGTATCTACAATTACATAATCGTACGATTGTTCTAATTCTGCAAAAAATTCGCCGGTGCGTTTTTGCATTAATAACTCAGCAGGATTGGGTGGAATAATTCCTGAAAGCACAATATTCAAATTTGGATTGTATTCGCTTTGAGATGCCAACTGTTGCGTTGTTAGAGATGGTTCAATAATGTACTCAGTGAGTCCTTTATTTTTTCTATCGGCTTCGGGTAAATATCTGTGTAGTTGTGGATTTCTGATATCTGCTCCAACCAAAACCACTTTCTTTCCCGTGAGAGCCAAAGTGAGTGCTAAATTAAAAGCTACAAAGGTTTTTCCTTCTCCTTTAATAGTTGAAGTCACAAAAATGGTTTTAGCTTCTTCGGTATCTTTTTGTTTGCTCACAAACAAGTATTGCAAATTAGTTCGAAGAATTCTGAAGGATTCTGCTAAAATACTTCTGTCGTTATGCTGAATTAGCTCTTCATCGCTTTTCTTGAGTTTCGGAACTTCCCCAATCATCATCACTCCAGAAATTGCCCGCTCTACATCCCGTCTGTTCGAAACTTTCGAATTCAATAAAAATGAAGTATACAAAACTGTAAAAGGCAATAATAATCCTGCTAGTAGTGCTCCCAAATAGATAAGGGGCTTGTTAGGCGAAACCGGTTCTCTACTGCTATATGCACTGTCTACAATTTTTGCCTTTGGAGCTGTAACCGCTAATGAAATAGATGCTTCCTCCCGTTGTTGTAACAAGAACAAATACAACTGTTCTTTAATGGATTGTTGTCTTTCTATACCACGATAGAGCTTTTCTTTGGTGGGAACCTGTGCTATTTTTGAATTTAAAGCAGCTTCCTGAAAATTTAAATCGCGCATTGAGATTTTGAGTCCGTTGCTGGTGTTTTTCAAACTACTTAAAATACTGGAGCGTATCTGTTCAATCTGATTGTTCACATTCACAACCACGGGATTTTTAGTGGTTGAGTTCTTTAGCAATTTATTTCGTTGTAGAATTAGCTGGTTGTAGTTATTAACGGCTTCTCCTATTTCCTGTCCGTCCAAGCCAATATTTGCCGGCAATAAGTCGTTACTGGAAGACTTTTCCATATAATCGATCATGGTGTTTGCCAGTTCCAGCTGCGTACCAACACCCGATTGCCTTTTGTTGAATTCACTGGCGTTTTCAAGGATAAGCTGTGCTTCGGTTTCTATGTTTGTAAGTCGGTTGCTACTTTTAAACTGCTCCTTATTCCTTTCCACCGAATCCAATTCGCGTGTTATAATTTCCAATCTCGAATCGATAAAATTGGAGGTTTTTTGAGCCACCTGTCCTCTATCCTGAATCGCATCCTTGTTGTACTGAAAGATAAGTTCATTTATAAAATCCTCGGCTTTTCCACGAACCGGAGATTGCATACTAATGTTTACCACATTGCTGTTTTTAATGTCATTCTTTACGGCGATTCGACGTTGGTAAGCCAGAGCGACATTTTCTATTGGTTTGTATTGTACCGAAACTGTTTTCCCAATAAACGAGTCAAATTTTTCTTTGTATTCCAATATCGGGATTACTGTGATGTCGCCAAAAGGGAGTGCAACCCGCTCTCCAAAGGTGTGTGTCTGAGCATTTGAGCCCTCAACAGTTTCCACTTTAAATTCGGTTGTAGAAAGCACTTCAAACAACAAGGCAGGAACCGGATTTGTTCGGGTACTATCTGTAAAGGAAAGGTATTGTACTTTAAACGGAATGTATTCGTATAACTCGGTAGCTTTGATAGTCCCGATATTCTGATAGGTAATATTAAGATCCAGCTCTTTTACCACTTCAGAAATAATCCGCTTCGAATTAAAAATAGCGAGTTCATTTTCAATTTTACTGTTGTTGTATTTTGAAAAGAAACCTCCCAATTCGGCAAAAGCCGCTAATTCGGCCGGACCTCCTCCACTTTTGTCATCTTTAACTATTACCGTGGCATTACTTTGATAGGAAGGTGTGGTGTACCTCAAATAAATAAAGGCGCAAACTAAAGCTACAATCACTCCTAAAATAAACCAATACCAATACCGAGCATATTGCTCTATAAGCTCTCTAAGTGACTTTTCTTTTATTTCGGAATGTGCTGAAGAATCGGTCATAGTAAGTAGGTTAGCGAGTAAGGATGATTACGGTGCTTAAGATTATGGTCACCAGGGATAGCATTGCAGGAATATCGGGGAGGAATCCTGATTTTTTAACGCCCTTTAAAGAAGGTTCCACATAAACAACGTCGTTTTGCTTTAAGAAATAAAACGGGCTGTTAAAGAAATCGGTTTGGGTAAAGTCTATACGTCCTACCTTTCGTTTTCCATCTTCTTCCCTAATGATAACAACTTCATTTCTATTACCGTCTAAGGTAAAATCCCCTGCCAATCCAATCGCTTCGGGAAGGGTAACACGTTCATCCTTAATTTCAAAAACGCCGGGGTGAGTTACCTGCCCCAAAACCGTGATTTTAAAATTCATAATACGCACATCAACCACAACATCCTTGACATAATCTTCAAGTTGAGTTTGGAGGGTCGTTTCTACCTCTCCTCGCGTTTTACCCGCTACCGCTACATCTCCCAAAACAGGAAAATGAATTAGACCGGTATTGCTCACCAAATATCCCTGCAGTCCCGCATTGTTATTTCCAATGTTATTTTCGAGGCCGGTGGTTCGCACAAACGGCAATAAAACCTCTTGATCCATAGAAGACAATGCAATGTGCAAAATATCGTTTGGCTCAATAAGCGGTTCAAAATTTTTATCGATAGCTGTTTGATTTAGAGTATCGGCGTCCTGGAAATATAAAATTTGCTTTTTGGTGGCACAAGAAAAAAGGCTAAAGGCTAGTACAAATAGTAGGCAGTATTTTTTCATTCGTTTGTTTAATTCTACAAATATAAGATTATAAAAAAGAAGCTGTTTCACGTTTATTAGACAGAAAGCACCTACTTTACTTTTGCTATTCGTGGGCGTTTTGATTCATCTAATATCTCAAAATCAGAGTTTTCACTAATAAATTCGGGTACCATTTCCTTCAAAAGTTTTACCACTTTTTCATCTTTATTTTTTGTGGCCGATTTGATGATTTGCTTAATTAGCACCTTAAAATCATCGAAATTTACAACCGGAACCTTGGTGATCATAATTTTGGGATGATGTGTTGGCATGGATGTAGAAACGTCATTAAGCAGTTCTTCATACAATTTTTCCCCGGGACGCAGGCCTGTAATTTTAATGTCAATATCTACGTAGGGCTCAAAACCCGATAAACGAATCATTTTTTCGGCCAGATTCAAGATTTTAACCGGCTTGCCCATATCGAATACATAAATCTCTCCACCATTCCCCATGGTTCCTGCTTGGAGTACCAACTGACAAGCTTCGGGGATGGTCATAAAATAACGGATAATGTCTTTATGAGTCACCGTAACCGGTCCACCTTGTGAAATTTGTTTTCTGAAATGCGGAATCACAGAACCGCTGGATCCCAAAACATTTCCAAATCGGGTAGTGATAAAACGTGTGGTAACACCTTTTTCCTTCTGAAGGGATTGTACGTACATTTCGGCCACTCGTTTTGAGGCTCCCATTACATTAGTTGGGTTTACAGCCTTATCTGTAGAAACCATGACAAACTTGTCTATATTATAGTTAACCGATAAGATTGCAAGGTTTACTGTTCCTAAAATATTTACATATACAGCTTCATGCGGATTTCTTTCAATAAGTGGTACATGTTTGTAGGCCGCGGCGTGATAGATAATATCGAAATGATACCTTGCAAACATTAGCCCCAAACGATACATATTGCTTATATCTGCCAGTTCGATAATAAACTTGAGTTTGGGATAATTGAGTTCGAGATAGATCTGGAGTTCGTGCAAGGCAGACTCAGCCTGATCTAGAATTACTACCAATTCCGGACTGAATTCGGCCAATTGTTTTACAATTTCGCTTCCAATAGAGCCGGCTCCACCGGTAACTAATACAGTTTTACCATGCAAATCATGCGCAATTAAATCGTCTTCGGTTGTAATTGGTGTTCGCTCCAGTAAATCTTCTATATCAATAGGTTTAATCTGAATATGAATGTCTTCCTTCTTGTTCCATGTTTCAAAGTTGGGAACATTAAAAACTTCTTTATTATTGGCGATACAATCTTCAATAATCTGATTTTTGTCTTTTCCCGCCAAGGAACCACTTACAATTAACACTCCGTCAATATCTAAAGCAGTAAGTGTAGCAGCAAAACTGGTATCAATTGGTATTACAGGTTTACCTAGAATTTTAAAGCGTTTAGAATCGAAGCTTTCAGTAATAAATCCAACTAACTGAAAGGGTAAATTCGATTCGGTTGTCAATGCTCTTCCCACAGAAATTGTATGATCATCCACACCAACAATAGCAACTTTTTTCTTCAGATTACCGGCAGCAGAGCTTCGCAAAAACTGATAAATTTCTTTTACACCTACTCTAAATAAAAGCATGATTGTAAAAGATAACAGCCCGTATATAAAAACCGAGGTGGTCAAAAACACTTTCCCTTCCTCAGCGACAAAAGCAAAAATAATATTGAACACCAAAATAGTAATGGCAGTTGAAAAGGCCGAAAAGGCCAATTTTAAAATATCGGTAAAGGTAGAATGTCGTATAATCCCCGAATAGGTTTTAAAGACAAAGAAAAACACAATATTTACTATCAAGATTGCAGCACCTTGAAAATGAACCGGAAGTACCTCAAGAAATTTAATTGGAGTCCCTAATAGTATAAAATAGGTTAAAAACAGGGCAGCTATTCCAATAAAAGTATCTATCAAAATTACAATCCAACGCGGTAGGTAGCGTTGGTCCAGCATTTTTAATTTATTGTCTCCTTTATAGAGCTTTTTGAAAATAGTGTTGGGGGATAACATGGATGTAAGTTAAGCTTTGTAAATATAACTAAATATCTATAGTAATTCTGAAATTTTTAGAGTAATCCTTTGTCTTTCAGCCTCTTTTAAATTTGAGCCCGATGGTAAACACAGCCCATTTTTAAAGAGATTTTCTGAAATTGTACTGCCGTAATAAGGCGCGTCCTTAAAAATAGGTTGTAGATGCATAGGCTTCCACAAAGGTCGAGATTCTATGTTATCTTTTTCTAAATGCAATCTCAATTTTTCGGATGAAAAACCCGAAACTCTTTCGTCCACTATAATGCATGACAACCAATGATTGGAGAAAACGACCTCTGAAGCCTCGGTGAAAACCGAAATTCCGTCCCAATTTTGAAACAAAGTTGTGTAAAACTGATGCATTTTTCGCCTTAACACAATGTGCTTATCCAACACTTCCATCTGTCCGCGACCAATCCCTGCGCAAATATTACTAAGCCTGTAATTATATCCAATTTGCGAATGTTGGTAATGAGGAGCTTTATCCCGAGCCTGCGTAGCCAAAAATATAGCCTTTTCTTTGACGCTGCTTTGCCTGGTAACCAAGGCACCTCCACCTGAGGTCGTAATAATTTTGTTTCCGTTAAAGGAAAGAATTGAAATATCACCAAAAGTACCACAGTGTTTTCCCTGATAGGTGCTGCCAAGTGATTCGGCGCTGTCTTCTACCAGCGGAATTTCATACTTTTTCGCTACGGCTGTAATTTCATCCACTTTAAAAGGCATGCCGTATAAATGCACAGCGATTATTGCTTTGGGTTTTTTGCCCTTTGAAATTCGGTCTTTGATAGCTTCTTCCAAATGATTGGGGCACATATTCCAGGTTTCGGGCTCACTGTCTATAAAAACAGGAGTAGCCCCTTGATATACTATCGGATTTGCAGAGGCTGAAAAGGTCATGCTCTGGCAAATTACCTCATCACCCCTGGTAACTCCTAGAATTACAAGTGCCAGATGTAAAGCCGCCGTCCCCGAACTTAAAGCAGCCACTTGAACGTTTTCACCTAAATAGTTTTCCAGATCTTTTTCAAAGCCGTTCACATGGGGTCCCAACGGAGCCACCCAGTTGGTATTGAAAGCTTCGTTGATATAGTTTTGTTCATTTCCCCCCATATGCGGCGAGGAGAGCCAAATTTTATTATTTGTCATTTTATTTTGAAAATTTTATAGGGTTCGCCGGAACACCAACAGCCGTACAGTTGGGAGGAATCGATTTAGAAACCACCGCTCCCGCACCAATAGTGCTACCTTCTCCAATAACCACCCGATTTACAATTTTAGCGCCCGTTCCTATATAGACACATTCTTCAATCACCACTTCTCCACTTACATTTACAGCAGGCATGATAGAAGAAAATGCGCCTATTTTTGTATCGTGTCCAACAGTGCATGCTAGATTTATAATGGTAAAATTGTTTATTTCAACATCACAGGTAATAATAGTTCCTTCGCATATAATGCATCCTTTACCAATTTTGATGTTGTAATTCTCTAAAAAAACCGAGGGGTGAATAATATTTGGAAAATCGAAGTTTTTGAATCGGGTATAGAGTTCCTTCTTAACTTTTGGATTTCCAATGGCCAGGACCAATGAGACCTTTTTGTCAAGGGTTTCAATATATTTGGTGGTTCCCAATACAGGCAGGTCATGAATTTTTGTCCCGCCGTCTATTCCGTCGTCAACAAACCCTATAATTGAAAACAATTTTTCAGGTGCCCGAGAATTAATCACTTCAATAAGGCATTTCACTTCACGACCAAATCCCCCGGCACCTACAATTACTATTTCTTTCATTGCTTATTTCCTTTAAAACGAGTGGTAGTGGCTTCATTTGGTGTGCTTATACCATCACGATTAAATACTTTTTTTACAGTTCTAATTAATATGTTGAAGTCCAATAAAAAAGAGAGGTGCTCAACATACCAGATATCTAAATTCAGTTTTTCGTCCCAACTTATAGCGTTGCGACCGTTTACCTGCGCCCAGCCGGTAATTCCCGGTTTTACCTGATGGCGTTTCTTCTGATTTTCAGAATATAAGGATAAATATTCCGGCAACAACGGTCTGGGACCTACCAGGCTCATATCGCCCATCAATACATTGAATAACTGCGGAATTTCGTCTATTGAAGTAGATCGAATCCATTTGCCAATTCCTGTAAGTCGCTTTTCGTCGGATAAAAGTTCTCCTTTGGCATCACGGGCGTTAGTCATTGTTTTAAACTTTACGATTGAAAAAATTCGTTCGTCCTTTCCCGGACGTCTTTGAATAAAAAAGGGATTCCCGGAATTGGATACCGCAAGAATAACCGTAACAGCAATAAAAACAGGGCTTAGGACAATAATTGCAACAAAAGCCGTTAAAAAATCAATTATGGGTTTTATAAAATTTCGATACACCGGTTAAAGTTACTAAAGTTTGTTTTGCAAAAGTTGGTATTCCTCCAAAATTGCCTGCCATACTTTCGATTGTTCAAAACGTCCCGTAATACGATTTCGTGCGTTGCTTTTTAAATTTTTATAGAGCGAATTATTTTCCACAAGAAGTTTCATGGCTTTATATAATTCCGTTTCGCTTTTTGGTGGAACTATGAGTCCGTTTTCGCCTTCAATAATAATTTCGTTACAACCGTTAATATCACTCACAATTGAAGGTAACTCCATCGCTCCGGCCTGCATAACTACATTGGGAAATCCTTCGCGATAGCTTGGAAACACAAGTGACTCACTCAAGGCAAAATATATACGCACATCACTTTGATAGCCCACTGAAACAATATTTGTATTTGTATTTATTTGCTGCTTAACAATGGTATCGATGGGATCCAAATCGTCTTCAAAAGGACCAACAAGCAACAGCTTGACATTTTTTGAATCCTCCAGAAGTTTTGTAAAGGCATGGACCAATTCGTTTATTCCCTTGTCACGTACAATTCGACCTACAAAAACAAAAACGAAATCGGTTTCAGCGATTCCCAGACGAAGTCGCTCTTCTTTAATAATTACTTCGGAAAAATGATGCTTCGAAAAATAGCCGGTATTAATTCCGTTGCTGCTTCCTTCCCCCAGTACTTTCAGCTTTTGCTCACTAGTATATTTTTCAGAAAGGATAAAATTGTACAAACCTTTCGAATTTGGATATACTTTGTGAGCACATCGGTATGTAAGAGATTCTACCCAATTTAATATGCGTCTTTTCATTCCTGAAGCTTCCATTAAAGGCATCCCGGCAACTGTATGCAACCTGATAGGAACACGGGCGAACCAGGCTGCCAACATTCCAATGAGGCCTGCCTTGGGAGTATGCGTATGGACAATAAGCGGTTTCTCCTTTCTGAGGAAAAAAAACAGTTTTAGCACTGCCAGCACATCATGAAAGAGAGTAATTTTTCGTGTTAAAGAAATTGCATGAGTTCTTAATCTATTCCTTTCACCAAAAGCATCAAGCTCTTTTTTATCTGAAGCAACCGCTATTACATCAAAGTAAGCCTGCATAAAAGGCAATTGCCCTTCCAGCAGCTTTTCCAACGAAATAGGTACGGTTGTAATGCGTATCAGTTTTGGCTTTGGCATATTTTTGAATAGAGATTTACATATTTTTTGACCATTTCTTTTATGTCGTATTCTGAAGCCCTTTTTTCGCAATTCTTTGCGGTTTCCATAGCAAACATCTCGTTGTTACAAAGTGAAGTAATTGTATTGGCCAATTGAACATCATCGCCTTTCGGAAAAAGAATTCCGGCTCCGGTTACAATTTCGGTTAGTCCCGGTACGTCTGAAGCCACAAAGGGTTTTCCACTCGCCATACCTTCCAGTGAAGAAAGTGAAAGTCCTTCGTAATTACTGGACAGTACTACAATATCGGCTGTTTTCAATAATTCAGGCACGTCCATTCGTACGCCCAAAAATGTAACACTGTCGTTCAAATTACTACTTGCAACCAAAGATTGACATGCTGCCACCAATTCGCCTGTTCCCACCAAAAAAAGATGAATTGGCACTTTCACATGAGAAATTGCTTTTATGAGCGTTTTCTGATCCTTTTGAGGTGTGAAACTTGAAACTTGAATGACAATCTTACAATCCGGTTGCATACCAAATTCTGAGGGATTATAGGGTTTGGCCTTCTGAATATTTTTCAAATTCACACCGTTTTGAATGAGTTCGAATTTTGAATTCGGAAATCTCAAATGTGATTTGAGCTTTGTATCAACTTCCGAAGCAATGGTGACAATTTTCGAATATTTTCTATAGATCAATCTATCGATCCATCTAAAAATAGTTCCCCTGCGACGGTTGGACGTATTGTGCTCGGTAAAAATAAGTGGCGTCTTGCAAAAACGAATCATTTTCGCCAGCGCTACCCAGTACAGCGCCGGAAAAAGATGAACGTGCACTAAATCGTATCGATTGATGTATTTCGCTATTTTAAAAATATGGAAAGGATTGTATACTGTGCCTTCTCCGAGACTATAGATTGAAATTCCGGGTTGCAGTTTTAGTTTCAATAAAAACGGATGCTCCTCCCCGTTGAGCAACAAAACATCCATGGTTATTCCGTGCTCCAAATAATACGGAATGGAATCGAGAATCAGTTTTTCCGCACCACCTGTCCCCAGACTATTTATAACCTGAAGCACTTTCATATTTTCCCGGATTTATAGATTCGATGGGTGTATATCGCCCATATTCCAAAGAGCAAAAAAGCGGGAATGAACATATTTTTTTGTCGCAGCATAATTCCGAGATTCCCAAGAATCATCGAAAAAGATAAGGTGCCCAAGAGAAAGTAAATAAGCATACCTTTCAGTAAAAAATTTGAACTCTTAAAGGCACGAAAGGGTCTGTTTTTAATAACAAAGACCGTAAACAGGAGCAGTATCAAATTTTCAATAGACGCCAGGATTGCCATGAGTCCGTTGATGTCAAAAAATAAGGGCCTGTATAAAAAGGTAAAAATCTTTAAGGGAATGGGATAGGATGTAGTATCGACTCCCGATCCTGTTCGGGCTTCGCTTAGATTTGACACCCGTGTGGTCGTAAATTCTTCGATTGTGCTAATTTCAAGACTTTCCAATTGAATTGTTTGAATTACATAATCGAAAATAGATACCATACCCACTATAAAAATAAGAACTACCAGAATTTTTTGATACGCTTTCAGACCGCCATCCAAAAGATATCCAATTCCGAAGGCTACTAACAAAAACAAGGTGATGTGTGGCCTAATCGATATGGATAGTAACAGTACCAACGCTAATAGATACTTTCGCTTCCTTATTTTAAGGAGGCAATACATAAAGGCTATGACACAAAAAAAGAGCAACGCATCTTTTCCTATGCCAGCAGACCAAAAATGGAGGTTGGGAAGAAACAGAATTAATGGAAAAACTCGAATCCCAACTAGTTTAATTGAGCGTAAGATCGCTTCATTTTTAAATAACTCGTTAAAGATTCTGTATAGATAAATAAAGCCCATAAAGCCCAATAGGGCATACAACATATTCCCGGTAAAAAAGGAAAGCTCCAGTACATTCGAAGGGAAATAGTTAAAGAAATACATGAAACTCGAGGCCTTTTGATTCGCCACAAGGAACCAAACATCATCGAAAGTTGCGGTTTTGGGCAGCTCCCAGTATTTGATTGCATCCCCCCCGTTGGCATTTACATAAAAATGAAAAATGATAGCAATAGCAAAATGAAAGAAAAACAATCTGTTGATCCATTTCTTATCTGTCCTGGAAAAGTCTGAAAAAAAGTTCTTCAGGTTAAAACCTAAAAGAAAAACGATCGAACAAATAGCTACGTCCAAAATACTCATACATTGGATTCTTTAGTAAAGATGTCTTCCAGTTTTGTTTTTATCGTGCTCGAAAGTTCTAAATTCTTAGCCTTTCTTTTGCTGAAAATTTTAAAGAGGAATTGTCTAAAATTACTACTAAATATTTTTGAAAAATAATCCTTAAGACCCAGCTTTTTTAAAAAATAGAAGAGCTTTTGAAATCGCAGCTCCTTGCCGGTATTTTTATGAGCATATTGGCGATCCGGAAAACTATTAATATTCAAAAATGCGGAAACCTCGCTAAGCACTTCCTGTTCTTTCAAAATTAGATCTTCAAATCGAATAACCAGAACATTAGTAAAGAGCTGTTTATATCTATCTACAGCTGCCTTATACAAGCTCATCCCAAGATAAGAATACCAAGCTTGAATGCCATTTTGATAGGCTTCAATATCTTGCTGAATTTCATTCTCAAACGATTGTTTGGTACGCCCTTTTCCTAGATTCATTTTATAATGAGAGTATGCTCGCTGCAAAGGATTTCGAAGGATTATTATAATTTTTGCTTCGGGATTGTAGTCATAAATTAATTTGGCACTTTCGGGGGCATGCAGATATGCCGTGCTTCCGTCGACCTTATATAGCTCCTTCCCTGCTAAAACATAAATTTTACTGTACTGTTGTGATGATTCAACCTTTGTGATATGCAGGGGTTCGGGAAATTTTTTCTTCAAGTATTCTTCCAAAGAAAAAAATCGTGAAGGCTCGTATAGATTTTCAGGCAAGGAATTTACAAAATAGTGAGGTTCCTTTACCGGTGACACATAGATTTGCGAATGCTGAGACAGCATATCAATAAAAGAGGTAGTGCCTGCTTTCATAGCACCTACAACAAACAGATTTACATTATTTTCCTCCATTATTTTAATTGAAACACTTTAAACATGGGATAGGTTCCCTTAAATGGCAACCAGTGTAAAAACTTCAGAATTAGTCTATGCGAAGGTGTGACCAATTTCTTTGCTAATAGATATACCTCGTTGTCCTCTTTTGTGGTATATCGTGCATAATTTTTGATATAAGTTAGTAATACAAATCGGTTGCAATACTTTTTAAAATACTTTCGTTCAGGATTACTGAACTTGCCTTTTTGCTCGAGTAGTGTATGTAAAAAAATGCAAAAGTCATTGGCCTCATACGGAAGTTTTGATGCCGAATTCGCTTCGGTATTTCTGTAAAAAGAAAGGTTTTTATTTACAAACACTACTTCTCTTCCTAGACATAAACGAATCCACAAATCGTGGTCTTCATGCAGTTTTTGATGTTCCTTGAACAAACCTACTTCCGCAAAAAGAGACCTTTCTATTACTGCATTGGAAGAATTTATTAACGGCAAATAGCTTTGGAGTACTTCAAAATAATTAACAATTGCAGTGTGTCCTTCTTTTGGTAAAAAAATATTGTTGTAGCGTTTTGAGAAGGCAGGAAATACATGAGTTCTTCCACTTGCAAAAAGCTGCTGATTGGGGTATTCTTTAATCCCTCTTGCCATCTCCTCTAAAAAGGTAGAGTCCCACCAATCGTCAGCATCCAAAAGCGCAATCCATGAGAAGGAAGCGTTGGCGATACCCACATTTCTCGCTACTGAAACTCCCGATTTTTCAATATGAATTATTCGAATTCTGGAATCCTTGCTTTGTTTGGCAAAAGCAACCGAATTATCGGTACTGGCATCGTTTACAATAAGCAACTCCCATTGCGTGAAGGTCTGTTGCAAGACCGATTGTATCGCTTCGGCAATAAAAGATTCTTTATTATATAATGGGATCACCACCGAAATCATACCTCCAATTTATACTTCCAATGAGACAAGTCTCTGTTAATTAACTTCCCCAACAAGTCGATATCTGTATGAAAATAGTTGTTTAATTCCGTAATGAATTCCGGAGATTGGTCCATTTCATCCACTTTATGGGTAACATTGTACGAATTTATCCTATTTCCTATTCCAACCCCTTTTTTTATTCCCAGTGCTCTTTTGAAATGTGCAATTTGTGCGATTACTGTCGCTAATTCCTTCGATTTTCGCGCTTTCCTCACGTTAACCGGTTCATAGGATTTTAATTTTACTTTCGGCAGATCAAGAAACTCTAAAACAGAAAAGTATGTCGCTTCAGGATTGTTTTTTAGATCCTCCAAAAGTAGACATTTCAGATTTTCTTTAGGTATTAAATTTATAATGGTAGCAACTTGGGCTCCTAGTTTGCATGCGTCACCATATTGTAATAATTCCGGCGCCGTTGCGCTTTTTGGAACTGAGCGTCCCTCTTTTCTTTCCTTCTGAAGTTGCCAGGCCTTCACGGGATCTGTTTCAGTTTCACTTCCACCGAAAATTAATTCCCGGTGTAGTGAAAAAAACATGGAAACCGGATTCCGAAGCAGAATCAAAAACTTGGCATCTTTATTAAAATTCAAAATATTTTCAATTGCTTTTTCAGAATACAAATACCAAACTGAAGCTTCACAGTTATACAAATGCATTTTAGTTGCTTCAGAAAACAAGTTTAAATAATCCTTTTCCTTAAAAAAATAACGGTGATTGCTGTCTGTATTAAAATAATGCGGTTCCTTTATTTTACTCGTGAAGACATTGGGGTGCTTTCCGAGGAAATGATACATTGTGGTGGTGCCGCATTTTGGTGCGCCAATAATAAATAAATTGGGTTTTCGATTCAATCTCTGCATTCGCTATCGCCAAAAGAGATACTTTGATAAATTTATATCTCCTATTTTTTTCGTATTACACAAAGCTTTTCTGTGTTTAACTTGTGATACATCACGCGACCTATAGGATGCCGAAGTGATCTTCCAACCACATACCTCACACCCACTCTTGGTGTGTGAAACCTTATAAAGTCAATATGTTCGTCCAAGTATTCTTTGTCCATCAATGCGTTTGGTGTTACTAATTCGCCCGTATTCATATAGTGCTTTAGTAAGCGTCTAGTATTAATAACCTTATCACTCGACATTCTTCCGCTTTTGTTATCACCATGTCCGTTGGCTAATAAGTCTTCAATAAAGTACAGACCTCCGGGCTTCAATTTCTTAAAAAAATAATTAAAGCTAATTTGCTGATGGTCCGGTCTATGACTACCATCATCAATAATAACATCGAATTGTGAAACTCTGGAATTTTTGAAAAAATTATCTAAGTCTTGTGTATTTCCCTGGTCGGCGACATAAGTCTTAATTCGGTCATTGTCCAGATATGCACATTCATTAATGTCGATACCAAATATTTTTGAATTACTAAAATACTCGTGCCACATCTTTATAGATGCACCTCCTTCATTGGCCCCATGGACAATATCCGACCTCCAATTTGCACCTCTCACCCCCAGTCCTATTTCAAGGAAATTAATAGGTAGATTCCTAAATCCTTCTAAATAAGCATCATACACATCTGTATAGTTATGTGTATTCCATCTGCTGCTTGGCCCTAACGTACCCTTGTCGGTCGCATATTTGTTGGCAATTTCAGTGAGTGATTTTAGCTGCATGATTTAGTTGGTTGGTTTAATAAATTATCGAAAAAATAAAAGCTGCTGTACGTTTTAAGTGTCATGAATATTAATGTAATACTAAAAATTATTAAATGTACCCATGGCTTATTACTTTCAAATCATATATTATCTAAAAGTAAAAATAGTGGAATTAATATTAAGTCTTTTGTTCAGAAACAGAACTAAGACCAAGTTTTGTATTACTAATAAACTAGAAAATATTATTGAGGCCCCAAGCACATCTAAATATATAACAAAGGGAATGCTAAGTACCGCATTGGCCATCGTAATAACAAAATTCACTTTTGTATAAGTGCTTTGATATCCTGTCATGTTTAATACTAAGCCGACAGAGCCGGTAGCAGCATTCACGAGCTGTCCGATACACAGAATTACCAAAGGAACATACGAATCTTCATACACGTTACCATATAAAAAATTTAACAAAGCCTTTCCTCCAATTACAAAAACAATAACTACAGGTAATGCAAAAACAAATATAATGCGACTGGTTTTTGTTACTATACGTTGCAAGCTTTCCATATTTTTACTCTCAAATGCTTTCGAAATATAAGGTGCGATAGCCGTATTGAGTCCGTCCAAAGTAAATGCCACTAATGCAGCGCCTCGCGATGCAACATCGAATAGCGCAACAGCTTCAATACTGCCAAAGACTGCCAATATGTATGTGATGACCTTGGATTTCAGTTCCTGAATCCCGCTATCAATGGTAAAAGGTGTCGCCTCTTTCAGCCATAAATTATTATAATACTCAGCTTTAACAGTTTTGATTTTCTGAAATAGTTTCCTGTGTAAAAACACAAGACCCACCAAAAAAGAAATTACACCTGCAATTGTGTATAGTAAAATTGCCGAAATCGGACTCAATTTCATGCCTCCGTAATAGAAAACTAAGATTCCGATACAGAATAACAAATTTCGCAAAAAAGTATCGTGAAACTGTCCCAGAAGAATAAACCGCAATCCTCGTAAGGAAGCAGCAGATATTGACGTCATGGCCAGAATGGGAATCAACAACAATCCAAAGTAAAGCGTTTTGCCCAGTACATTATCAATACTATTCCACCCGATTAAATAGATGAGGAAAGCCACCACTCCAAGAATACCCGACGCCAATAAAACATATTTCAGGGCCTGAATCAAAAGCCCCTTTACGGCCCCTAAATTTTGTTCTACTTCGTATTTAGGGATAAAACGGGTCATCAATTTAGGTAATCCCAGGGAAACCAAAACCGAGGCTAAAATTAGTATAGAAAAGGCTAACACATAGATTCCAAATGCCTCTACGCCTAATATTCTCGCCAATAAAATGCTATTGACAAAAGCAAAAAAAGCAGAGAAAAATTTAATTCCTAAACTGCCTACAGCGGCATTCCTGATTTGTTGACTGTTAAAAAAATTGAATAGAAATTTCAAGTTGATTGGTTTAGGAAATTGTTGTTAACCCCTACGCACTAAAGTATCATTCCCGCTGCAACCGTTTCGTGAGTTGCATCGTCTATAAGTACAAAACTACCCGTGACTCTGTTATCCCTGTATTCATCAATCATTAAAGGTCGCGTTGTACGTATTGTAATACGGGCAATATCGTTCATTGCAAGTTCCTTATTTTCTTCTTCTCTGGAATAGGTGTTGATGTCAATTTTATACAATACCTCTTTAATCATCGCCTTTTGTTCGTTGGAAGTATGCATTATGGTATATTTTGCCCGTGGTCTGGCCGAAGCATTGTTAAGCCAACACAACATTGCATCAAATTCCTGTGTAGAAGTAGGTTTGTTATTAGCTTTTACAATCATGTCTCCCCTACTTATATCTATATCATCTTCCAGAGTGATTGAAGCCGACATAGGTGCAAATACTTCATCTAAAGTTCCATCTAGCGTGTCGATCGATTTTATTTTTGAAGTAAAGCCCGAAGGAAGTACTATCACATCATCACCCTGTCTGAAAATCCCACTTGCCACTCGTCCGGCATAGCCACGATAATCTATAAAGCCATCCCGTTGAGGACGAAGTACAGTTTGCACCGGGAAACGGGCGTCAATTTTATTAATATCGCTACTAATGTGCATGTGCTCAAGTGTATGAAGCAATGGCGCGCCTTGGTACCAGTCCATTCTGGTAGAACGATGTACAACGTTATCTCCATCCAAAGCGCTAATAGGCAAAAACTGAATGTCTTTTACGTACAACTTAGATGAAAACTCTTCAAACTGATTGATGATGTCTTCGTAGATTGCTTCAGAATAATCCACCAAATCCATCTTATTCACACAAACAATAAGGTGAGGAATTTGCAGCAACGAAGCGATAAAAGCGTGTCGCTTGGTCTGTTCAATTACGCCGTTACGCGCATCGATAAGTACCAGTGCCGCGTTGGCGGTTGAAGCTCCGGTTACCATATTTCGGGTATACTGAATGTGTCCCGGAGTATCGGCAATAATAAATTTACGTTTCGGAGTTGTAAAATACCGATACGCAACATCAATAGTTATCCCCTGCTCCCGCTCATCCCGCAAACCATCTGTAAATAACGCCAGATCTACCCCTTGGTGTCCTTTTTTCTTACTGGTAGTTTGTATGGCTTCTAGTTGATCTTCAAATATTGATTTACTATCATACAACAATCGTCCAATAAGTGTACTCTTTCCATCGTCTACACTCCCGGCTGTTGTGAATCGTAATAATTGGTTGTTGTCTATTTGCATTTTATTAGCTTTAAGCTTTAAGCGCTAGGCAGTAAGCTTTGTTTTGTATTACTCTTAGTGTCTAAACTTTAAAAATAGCCTTGACGTTTTCTATCTTCCATAGCCGTTTCACTGCGCTTGTCATCACTTCTGTTACCTCGTTCGGTCTGTTTCATGGAAGCTACTTCGGTCACGATTTTTTCGAGTGTATCGGCTTCAGATTCAATTCCGCCGGTGATGGTAATATCACCCAAGGTTCTAAATCTAATTTTTTTACTAAGTACTTCTTCGCCTTCTTCCAGTTTTAAATGTTCAGAAACAGGAATCCATGAATTACTGCGCCAAACCACGTCACGCTGATGCGCAAAATACAGAGACGGGATTCTAATATTTTCACGAAGGATATAGTTCCACACGTCCATTTCGGTCCAATTACTTATAGGAAAAGCTCTAAAATGCTCTCCTTCAAAGTGCTTTCCGTTTAAGATATTCCACAATTCCGGTCGCTGATTTTTAGGATCCCATTGTCCAAAGTCATCGCGATGCGAAAAGAAACGCTCTTTGGCTCTCGCCTTCTCTTCATCACGTCTGCCTCCTCCTATAGCGCAATCTACTTTATTGAATTCTATGGCGTCCAAAAGGGTTGTAATTTGTAGTGCGTTTCGAGTGGCATTTTTGCCTCTTTCTTCGGCAACACGCCCTTGGTCAATCGACTCCTGTACCGACCCCACAATTAATTGCGCTCCTAAGTCTGAAATAAGATTATCCCGAAACTGAATTGTTTCAGGAAAATTATGCCCGGTATCAACGTGCATTAAAGGAAACGGAATTTTCGACGGAAAAAAAGCCTTGCGTGCCAAATGCGTCACCAAAATAGAATCTTTCCCTCCCGAAAACAAAATCACAGGATTTTCAAACTGTGCCCAGACTTCCCGAAGGATATATATGGCTTCCGACTCTAATTCGTCCAGATAATTTAAGTAGTACTTACTCATTACTAATGTAATTTATGTTCTAGTTTCTTTATAATAATTGAAACGGCTTCAGCCACCGAAACTTTTGTAGTGTCTATCTCTACATCGGGATTCTCAGGGGCTTCATAAGGAGCGTTAATTCCGGTAAAATTTTCAATTTCTCCTGCTCTCGCCTTGGCATACAGTCCTTTTACATCCCTTCGTTCACATTCTGCCAAGGGTGTGTTTACGAATACCTCCACAAAATTCGCAGTTCCTACAATTTGTTTTATGCGCTTGCGATCTGCCTTGTAGGGGGAGACGAATGCTGCCAAAACCACCAATCCCGAGTCCACCATTAAATTAGCGACTTCTGCGATACGCCGAATATTCTCCAAACGATCCTCGGGCGAAAAGCTTAAATTGTTATTCAGCCCTTTTCGTACATTATCGCCATCCAGGGTATAGGTATGTATTCCTTTTTCGAACAAAGCCTTTTCTACAGCATTGGCAATGGTAGATTTCCCTGAACCCGATAAGCCCGTAAACCACACTAAAAAACCATTGTGTTGCATCAAGGTGTTTCGTTGTTCCCGGGTAATACTAAAGGTATGTGGAATCACATTTTTCATACTAATTATGTCGCTCCTTTAATCCGTAATCCATTCTGTACCAAACTCTTTCGTGAATATAATACAAAATCATTTTAGTTATTAATTCTGCGAAACCAATTTTAAGACCCGTAAACGGGTTTCCCGTAATAATCCAGGAAATAATCATGGTATCCAAGGTTCCTAATCCTCGCCATGTAATGGTTTTGGCAAAGTGTCTTTTTCGGCTTTCCAATATTCTACCGTTCTTGGAAAGATTGATTTTAAACCAAATTCGTTCGTGAAAAAAGTACAAAATCATTTTAGTAATCACTTCCACAAACCCTATTTTCAAACCCAGCATTGGATCGCCCGTAATAATCCATGACAGCAAAATAGTATCGGTTGTCCCAACTATTCTCCAGGTAATGGTTTTGGCCAAATGCCTTTTATACGAAACGTCCTTCACTATTTTTTGACCAGAAAATAATTATTCAGTAAATTTTCTTTATTGTACTGCATGGCTTTGTTGGTAGCAATATCAAGTACCCGAACACCAACGGCGTTGCAAATTGCCTGTCCCGCTGCGGTATCCCATTCCATCGTAGGAGCATAACGAGGATATATGTGCGCTTCACCTTCGGCAACAAGGCAAAATTTTAAAGAGCTTCCTTTTGAAACGATTTCAACCTTTTTTTCTTTTTCAATTTCTGAAATAAATTTTTCGGTGTCTTCATTTAAATGAGAACGACTACCCACAATTTTTATCGGACTTTCACTTTCTGAAGCAGGTTTAATTTCCGAAGCATTTTCAAAAATTTCAGCTATAGCAGTTTTTTCTGAAATCAGTTCAATTTTATAAGCAGTTGAGCTGTCTTCAGCAGTAAAATACAATGTCTTGGTAACAGGGACATAGATGATACCTAGTTTTGGTATTCCGTTGGTCACCAGCGCGATATTTACGGTGAATTCGCCATTTCTCTTAATAAACTCTTTGGTTCCGTCTAAGGGATCCACAATCCAACAGCTTTCCCATAGCCGGCGCTCGTTATACCCCAGATTTTTGTTTTCTTCACTTATAATGGGAATATCTGTTTTTTGAAGGTGTGCAACAATGGCCTCATTCGCATTTTGATCGGCAATTGTTAGTGGGGATTGATCTGCCTTTATTTCTACTGAAAAATTGGTTTCGTATACTTTAAGAATTTCTATACCGGCATCTAAAGCGGCTTGTATTGCAATCGATAGGTTTGTTTTCATGGATTGGGCGCAATATGAAGGCCCAAAGGTACAATAATTGAAAGATATTTTTTAAAGCAACCTGTCTATTTCATTAAAAGGAATCAGTAGTCCCTAATGTTTTCATAAAAAATATTGATTTCTAGTTAAATAAAAACTAAACCTCCCGTAATAATTGGTGTTGTAGCGCATTGCACGTAAATTTGATTCAAACAAAAAGGACAACTAATGAACTATTTAAACCTCAACAAAGCGAAAACGGTAAAAACCGTAAAGGAATTGGACATCTTACTTGCCGATTACCATTTATACTATCAAAAATTGCGAAATTTCCATTGGAATGTTGTCGGCAAAAACTTTTTCGATCTTCACGTTAAATTTGAAGAAATGTATGAGGATGCAAAACTGAAAATTGATGAAATTGCAGAACGCATACTTACGCTTCGATACCAACCCACCAGTAATTTTACAGACTATTTAAAAATATCTAATTTGAAGGAATCCCCTTCAGAGACTGCAGATGTGGAAATGGTAAAAATTTTGTTGGAAGACCATGGAAAAATCCTGAAACAATTACGAAAAGTAGCCGAAAATGCCGATGCAGCATCCGATGAAGGAACAATTGACCAAATTGGAGGTTATATTGGAAATTTGGAAAAAGTAAGTTGGATGTTAGATGCCTGGACAATGAAAGCTTCAGATACCCATCCAACAACTTAAACATCCTAAATAAGTTATCAACCTGCGCTAATGCAGGTTTTTTTATGTATGAAAAACATATTTGTTCTATTTTTTATTATTCCCCTTATTGCCGGCTGTCAGAATTTCGGAGCACTTACTATTGTAAGTTCTCTACCCAACAACCTTAAAGAGGCGAGCGGGATGGAATTCCTTGAAGGGAGCGATCTTATGTGGATCGTTCTGGATGCCGGAAATGACGCAACATTATATGGAGTGAATGCAGCTTCCGAAAAAGTTGAAAAAGCTATTACTATTTCCAATGCCCAAAACCATGACTGGGAAGATCTCGCAACAGACGGCAAGGGTAATCTATACATAGGAGACTTCGGAAACAACAACAATAAACGAGAAAATCTTGCCATTTACACAGTTTCCAATGTATTGCAAATAGCAGGCTCCACGACAGAAGCGATCAAAACCACATTTCATTACGAAGACCAGCAAGAATTTCCGCCCAAGCGAAATGAAAGAAATTTCGACGCCGAAGCATTTATTTACATCAACAATTACTTTTATGTATTTACACGTAACAGAAGCAGCAATTTTGATGGAGTGACGAAGCTGTATAAAATTCCGGCCCAAGAAGGAGATTTTGAAGCAAAACTAATTGGGGAGTATACAGTTTGTAAAGACTCGAAAGATTGTCAAGTAACCTCTGCGACCATAGATTATAAGACCGGTACAATAGCATTGCTCACCTACAACAAGGTATTTCTTATGAGTAATTATTCTGAAGATTACTTTTTTAAAGGTGATATTGAAGAGATAAGGCTGGGCTATCGTTCACAATTAGAAAGCTTATGTTTTCAGGATTCTGAAACGCTATTTATGGCCGATGAACGCCACGGAGTTGAAGGAGGAAACATATATTCAATCACCATAACATCGCAATAAAATGAATCCCTTACCCGAAAATTATTTAATATTCAAATTGAGGTCATAAAGAATTCCTAAATCTGAATAGAAGTAAAAATCCTTCCGTACATTTATACATCAACTGCACAAAATCAACAACCAAATGAACCACATAGTAGCCCATTTCAGTTCAACCCGATACACCAACAAAATTATTGGGGGTTTAAGCATATTGCTCCTTTCGGCCTGTGCGACCTACAAACCACAGTCCAATATAGCCGAAGTGACAGAAAACAAGTCGAAAACTCCGGTCCATACTTTTTATATAGCCGGTGGATTAGGAAATGCTGAAAATGGCTCTAATCCGGAAATAGAATCCCTTCTTAAAACCCATCTTGCTAAAGCCGACAAACAAAGCACTCTTTTATATGTAGGGGATTATACTTCCAAAGAACTTAATAAAGATGCAAATAAAGCGCTTATTGACAAGCAACTAGGTCTTGCCGAAAATTTTAAAGGCGAGACGCTGTTTGTACCGGGAAATAATGAATGGGAAAGTAAAAACACCGACGAGATAGAATGGGTGGAGGATTATCTGAAAGATAAAAACAATAAAAATATTCGCGTTGCTCCTAATAATGTCTGTCCGTTGGAATATATTGAAGTGAACAAAACCCTGGATATGGTTTTAATCGATTCGCAGTGGTTCGACACTAACTGGGATAGTGTGGAAGGAATTAATAAAAAGTGTACCGACATCAATACAAAACGACGATTTGTTGAAGAATTGGAAGGTTATATAAAGGATTCACGGGGGAAAAATCTCCTAATTGTAGTGCACCATCCTATTTTCAGCAATGGAAAATATGCAGGTAAAGACACTTTTTTAGAGAGTATCACACCCCTTCCCATCGTAAGTAATATTATCGATGAAGTTAGTGAGCTGGGAAGTTTTTCCAATCAGCAGTTAAGATCACAACGCTACAATTATCTATGTACTACCGTGAGTGCTTTGGCACAGGAATCGGATAGAGTGACCATTGTTTCCGGGCATGAAGAGAGTCTTCAATACCTAACCGGTAAAAATATCAGACAAATTGTTAGCGGTTCCTTAGGCGGGAAAACAGCTACCCGAAGAACAAAGGGAAGTATTGCAAACATTGGTGGAACGTTAGATTATGAAGGTAAATTCACCTATGGCGAAGAGGGATTTGCTATTTTGAAGTATTTTGAAGACGGTTCTTCGGAAGTACAATTTATCACAACAGATTCCGAAAATTCATTCGCAGTGCTGAACCGTTTCCCGGAAGAAAAGCCCGATTTTAAAACTCCAGATTTTTCCGAAGCAACAAAAACAGTGCCTATCACTACAGACGAGGAAAAACTTGACAAATCCGGCTTTTACAAATTCATTTGGGGAAAAAGATACCGCTCCTACTTTGGAACACCGGTTACAGCAGAAATTGCAATCCTAGACACCCTTTATTCGGGATTGAAGATTACCAAGGAAGGCGGCGGACACCAATCCTTTTCGGCACGTTTGGCAGATGCTAACGACAAAGAATATGCGATGCGTGGTTTGGAAAAAAATGCCTTAAAATTTCTTCGCTTTAAAGTAAAAGGAATATCCTATAATGAAGAAGAATTTAAGGGGACTTTTATTGAAAAGGCTGTGTACGACTTTTTCAGCACTACCCATCCTTATATGCAATTAGTGATCAACCCCTTGGCCAAATCGGCTGCGATAAATCACGCGAATACTCAATTGTACTATTTGCCGAAGCAACCCGGATTCAGACTTTTGGGAGACAATTACGGAGACCAATTGTACTTTATTGAAGAGCGTCCCAATGACGAACAGCGCAATTTTGAAGGGTATAATCGTGCCAATCCTCAAGACGAAGGCGAAATAAAACAATTTGAAAGCACAACCGATGTACTTGAAAAACTGAATGAAGACGAAAAATATTCCATTGACCAACGCGCATATATCAGAGCTCGTATTTTCGATATGCTTATAGGTGATTGGGATCGTCATGAAGATCAGTGGCGTTGGGCCGAATACAAGGTGAGTGACGATGATATTCGATTTATACCTATTCCTCGTGATCGGGATGCGGCCTTTTCTAAATTCGACGGAATCGCCATCCCTCTTATTAAAATGATCATGCCCGATGTTCGTTTTTGGCAGTCCTATGGTCCCGATATTAAAGATGTAAAATGGTTTAACGGGGAAGGAAATAATCTGGACAAGGCGTTTCTCAACAAGTACGATGCTTCGGTTTGGGAAGAGGAGGCCAAATTCATTCAACAAAATATGACCGATGCCATAATAGAAGACGCATTTAACAGACTACCAAAGGAGGTACAAGATGAAGCTTCAGAAAACATAAAACAAAATCTCAAGGCACGCCTCGGGAATATCGATAAAATTGCAAAGCGTTACGGAGAAAGAATTAATGAAACCGTCATCATTCATGGAACGCATAAAGACGATAAAATAGAGATTACACGTCTGGCCAATGGGGAAACCAAGGTGGTTTTAAAACGTTTGCTGAAAGACAGGCCCAATAAAGTTTTCTTTGAACGCACTTTTAATCGTGATGAGACCAATGAAATATGGATTTACGGTTTGAACGATGACGACGAATTTGAAGTTTCGGGAGAAGGTGACCGTGAAATAATGATCCGTTTGGTAGGAGGTTATGGTGATGATACCTTTAAAATTAGCAATCGTAGAAAACTGAAAGTATACGACTGGCAGCACGAAAAAGCCGAATTTGAAGACAAAACTCCTGCAAAACAGTTTACCGATTTGTACGAAACCAATACCTACTTCTGGAGAAATTTTAATGAAAACAATAACATTTTACTGCCCAATTTTGGTTTCCGTACAGACGACGGACTCTTTTTAGGCGCTAGTGATACCTATACAAACAAAGGATTTAACGGGGAAGATTTTAGATACAAACACTATTTGTCCGCAAACTATTATTTCGACTTTCAAGCAGCTGAAATTGCCTACAAAGGTACTTTTGCCAATATAATGCCGAATTGGAATCTGGAAGCCGAAGGCTATTTTACCAGTGAACTCTTTGCCACTAATTTCTTCGGATATGGAAATGAATCTGTTTACGATGAAGATGTCGTTGAAATGGAATTTAACCGTGCGCGGATAGGGCAAATTAAGCTAAGCGCAGGATTGGCAAGAAGAACAATAAAACTACAAGCATTGTACGAACGTTTTGAAGTAGAAATGCAGCCGGATCGCTTTTTTACTCCCGTAAATGTAAACCCTGCTGTTTTTAGCGATCAAAGTTACGTGGGAGCTGAAGGATCTGTACGTTATAAAAATCAGGATGCAGCCGACTTCCCCACTCGTGGTTTGGAATTCGATGTGACGCTTGGTTATAAGAGTAATATCGAATTAGAAGATAATAATTTCGGGTATGCGTCATTTTTACTTGGGATAGACCGCCGACTGGTTTCTTCAGGGAATCTTGTGATTGGCTCGGAAGCAGAAATAAAGACCAATTTCGGTAATGATTATTTCTTTTATCACGCACCGTCTTTAGGTGGAAATAACGGATTAAGAGGATACAGGGATGAACGATTTGCGGGACAGACGTCTTTTTACCAGAGTACCGATTTAAAATGGCGGGTTGCACGAATTATTACCGGGGTGGCTCCCATCACTATAGCGCTTTACGGCGGATTTGACTACGGAAGAGTTTGGGTAGAAAATGATACTTCAAACACCTGGCATACCTCACAAGGAGGAGGAATAATTTTTGGAGCACTAAACTCATTCGGAATAAAAGCAGGTTATTTTGTTTCAGATGAAGATGCCATCCTTCAAGTAGGGTTTGACATTGGTTTTTAGAAAAACTTAAAGCTTAACTTGAAGTCCGAACGCAATGCGAGTGTCTTCTTCGCTTTTAAAAGTGCTGAAGTTCCCCTGAAGCATCTGCGTCCATTGTATTATAAAACCACCTCCATAGGAATTGTGCCAAATTTCGGAGGTGTCGTTTTCTATCCACACCCGGCCCAAATCGTAACCCCCAAACACACTCACTTCTAAGGGAAAAATAAAGGTTTTCAGTTTCCTGAAATTATAGATCAGATCTGCGCTTCCGGCCAGACTATGTTTCCCGGTAAAGCGTTCGTTTCTATAACCCCTTAAACCTGTTTCGGCTCCCAGCTGCGGACTGTGATAAAATCCTGGCTGATCGCCAGTGGTCAACATGGTATTCGCTTCGGTCTTTAAAATTAATCGATTGTTGAATAGCACGCTATTGTAAAACCGCAGAGTTGCTTTTGCAAAACCCGTTAGAGATGAAGAATTGAACGTGTCAATTGCGCCCACAGTAGTGCTAAAAAGCATTCCTTTGGTGGGAAAATTTGTGTCGTCATAATTTTTATAGCGATAGGTTGCATTTGGAATTCCAAAATAGCTGCGTTCACCAAACACCGAAGGTTGTATTTCGCTAATTAGATTAGCTCCATTACGCACTATTTCAATAGTTTCTACATCAAACTTCAGCTGAAAAAAGCTGCCATAGTCCGATGTTCTTTCAACACCAATACCCCCGTTGTACATTTCCATATTAACCTTATTGTAGTCTAAAGTACGCGAGTCTTCTTTGTTTATCGTTTCATTTCCGAAGCCAAAGAAATTTTGAGTGTAGTTTTTGGAAGTATAGCGACCTGTTCCCACCAAATTATAGTCTAAAATAACTGCGGCGTAGGCTTTTGAAAATCTTAAATCCAATCCCTGAGATAAAAAGGTATAATTTAAAAGCACTTCGGTTTTGGTGCCGTACGGGTTTTCTATAAATCTATTGACGGTCTTAGTATAACCAACAGACAATCCTGTTCCCACATCGGGATTGTATCCTGTTTTGAATAGGAAGCTTCCTCCTTTTGTTTTAGTTTTTTGATAATCGTACAGATTGGCTTCATAAAAGTTTGTAAATCTGAAATGAGCTCCTCCCCTTTCGGTAATATCGTTATTCTTTGAGCGACGGTCGTACACTTTTATCCTTTTACCCTCCGTAATGGTATAAGTGTCTTTATCCTGTCCGCCAATAATTCGAATTAAAATCGCTTTATCCGGTTCTCCTGAAACCTCGAAGAAATCCTTGTCGTCCAAGCCGTACAACCATATTTCTTTGGTGAGCTTTCCGTCAAATATTCGATCGAATAATACATCTGCTTTTTCTCCATCTTTAATTCGAAACGCCTTTATTTGTGTTTTCCCTTCCGGTAAGCGGATAATTTCAAAGAAATCGTCCTTGTCGGTACCCGTAAGCATTTGAAACTCCATCAACGAATTGTAATACCGTTCCACAATGTCCACCAGATTGTCCTTCCGCTTTAAAAAATGACTTTTTATTTCGGTAATCGTTGTGTCCTGAACTTCTCTAGGAAGCATAGCAAAGGCCTCATCGAGGATATTTTGGTCGATGGCTCGTTGTAAAAATAGGGCTTGCTCCAGCCAAACAGTTTTATCACTTCGCTTTATAAGCGCTCTATCGAGTTTCATTCCTGCCTTATTAAACCATTTTACGTCATAGATATCCTCACCGTACACACCAAATTGATTCACTGCTCCTACTATATTTTTCATAATATTTAGGAAAGAGCCATCAAAATTTGCAAACACCTGATCGCGGTCTCTGGGAATTGGAACAAATACCTTCTTTCCGTTGTCATTTTCAAATGCAGCCCAACGCCATTGATCGCTGTGTCTGTCCCAGTCACCAATTAGCATATCAAAAACTCTGGCTCTTATGTAGGCTTCTTCATCCATAATAAAGTCCTCATCCTTACGGAGGGCAAGCAACATATCGTCTGTACTTTCAATATCATCGGGGTAACCGAAATTCCTTAGATTTTTAAACTCTTCGGTGGGCTTTTCAACAATCATATACAATTGGTCACCATACTCCTCGTTGTATTTTCCCAGTGCCTTTTGCCTCGGGACGTAGTACAATTCGGGGGTGGTGTACAGTACATTCGCAGCGCGGGATATTTTTGGTATCGCAAATGCCGCATAAGGATGTGCTGCCGTATAGAAATCTAATATAAAATCTTCGGGGATGGTATTGCTCAGGTATTTTTCTCCATCTGTTCCTTTAAAAGAGGTTGTCTCTAAGAATTGCACTGCACTTTTTTTAAGTGCTCGCATATTGTATTCTTTACCGTCTTTGCTTATTAATCGCAAGGATTTTGTTTGATGTCCGCCTCCGGGTCTCACAACCTCTAATCCTCCGTACAGAGTATTCAGATTTGCAGTCTTTGCCGTAACCTTTGTTCCGTAGACGTCCCGGTAATGATTACCCCAAAAAGATTTGAAGAAATCCGATTTTTCAACCTTATCGATTTCATACACCGATGCCTGCATGGTTTCTGGAAATGAATCCGGTAAGCTATCAAGTACAGGTTTAACAATGGGTTTGTAGATTTCTTTTCTGAAAAGAGAGCGTGTTGTATTGGATGCGTCCATTCCGTAGAAAGTAACCCAGACACTGCCATCCTTATTTGCATCAACCACGCTAAAACCGTTTTTCCCGTATGAAAATTGTCCATCGGCTCCTATAGAAGCTATCCCAATTTTAGAGCCACCTCCCGAAATGATTTGTTTTATTTGGCCGTTTTCTATGTATTGAAGACTTTTTTCGTGTGCCGAAATAAGTACAATCCGGTTTTCATCGTTTTCAATAAGCAACTGAAGCTCCTGCATAAGCTCATTATACCGACTGTTAAATCTATCCTGAACACTTATAGCGCCCTGAGAACGAATTTCAGCAACCAAAGAGCCTATGCCGGGGACAGGAAAAATATGTTCTCTCAAGCCAAATCTGCCACCGTGCGGACCATTGGTATACATGGGGTGATGCATCGCTAAAAGCACCGTTTTGTTAGCGTATTTTTTAAGTTCCCCCTCCAGTTCAAGCAGAAAGAGCTTGCGGGTTTTAATTTCGCATTTATCGTTTATTTTGGGGTGCTTATCCCAATCTTCCAAATACCACTGACTATCTAAAATGATAAGTTGAATCTCTTTACTAATTTCGACACTCTCCAGAGGACACCCATTTTTGGGGATCATAAAATCATCCTCCTTCATGTTTTCTTCCAGATGGTTTTCGATAGTTTCAAGCCCTTTGATTCCATCGAACGCCCATTCATAATTTCCGGAAATGAAATAAGGGGTTGTCTTTGTGGATTTTACAACTTCAATGGACTTGTCCAACTGCTGTTTAAGTATTTTTTCATCTTTGGCTTTCACATTATCACCCAACAAGATGAGATGTTTATTTTTAGTGGAATCTTCAACGATCATGGTTTCCATTGCTTTTAATACTCTCGTATTACCATGCGTATTCCCCAAAAGGTAAAATCTTTCGCTATTTAAATTAGGTGCCGGTCCTTCTTCTGTTCCGGAAGTACTGGCCAACTGAATGTTTCGGGTGGCGCATGAAACCAGCGTGAAAACCAAAACAATCACACAAAAAAAGTATCTTATCATCATACTAGGTATTGCTTAAAGGTTATTAAAAAGTAAAGCCCAGTCCGAAGGAATAACGCATTCCTTCAATTGAGTTGAAAGCGCTAAAAGTACCTCCCAGACCACCCTGACCATTCATCCACAATCCGCCGCCAAAAGAATTATGCCATTTTTCGGAATCTTGATTTGGAACCCAAACTTTACCTAAATCCGCTCCCGCATAAAGCCCAATTTGTATTGGAAACAGTTCAATTCGAAACTCATCAAATGCATATCGTATGTCGGCACTACCAACCAACGCCGATTTTCCCGAAAAGCGTCTTTCCCTATAACCCCGTAAACCTGTATTGGCCCCTGCATGAACACTTTGATAAAACTCGAAGGAGTTCCCAAAGTTAAAGGCCGAATTTACAGTAGTTTTAAGAACAAGCTTCTCATTTTTAATCAAGGCGTTGTAAAAGGAGATATTGGATTTTAAATAGCCAAACACCCGACTAAAATCTGAAAGGTTATCTGTTACTCCAAGTTTCAAGTCGAATATCATTCCTCGAGATGGACTAAGCGGATTGTCAAAACTGCGATAGCTATAAACACCTTCCAGCGTTCCAAAATAGTTAGTTTCGTCTATGATTACCTTTCCGAAATCTTGGAACAGGTTGTTTTGAGAACTGTTAACGGTGATAGCGTCGAATTTGGTTTGTACTTTAAAGAAACTACCAAAACTTGAGTTTCGGAGTAGGCCAATATTTGCTGAAATGGTTTGTAATCCCAAGCGATTGTATTCGTAGCCCAATTCATTTTGAGGGTTTCCGGTTTCATTTCCGTAGCCGAAATAATTCACCACATAATTAGGGCTGGTAATGCGTGCACCAATGCTTAAGTTTAAATCGCCTATAGAGTTGGCAAATTCTCCCGAATAGTCCAAATCGAAACTAGAAGTATCAAAATAATAACCTGCGGTTAATGCGTGCCGTTTTGAAAAGGGATTTCTTTTAAAGCTGTTAATAGTATAAATGAGTTGTACTCCAAGACGAAATCCGTCATCCGGATTGTACCCAAAGGCGGGTCCCACTCGCTTGTCGTCGTCTATTTGCTTTCTGTAGTCGTAGGTGTTTAACTCGTATAAATCGCTAAATATTAGACTTCCTTTGTTGTTTATTTCAACCGTACTGGGTTTGCTCTCGTAATCGTAGACTTTCACCCTTCTTCCTTCATTTATCTTAAAAATATCGTTTCCTTGTCCGCCAATTACACGCACATAGATAAGATCGTCGTCCGTGCCATTCACTTCAATAACATCGTTGCCTGCCAGGCCGTAAATCCATAATTCACGTGTCTCGGAATGATTATATGTACGCTGTGTCAATAATGTTCCTTTGCTTCCTTCGGCGAGACTAAAAGTTCTAACACTGGTATTGCCGTCTGCTAGACGGGTAATTTCGATATAATCGTCCATATCTGTCCCGACAACAGTTTGCAGATTCGCCAATAAAGAATAATACCGGTCGGCTATGTCTGCTAGTTTTTCTTTTCGTGCTACTAATTTTTCTTTGATGGTTTGCAGTTCTGTGTCTCTTACCGCCTCGGGAATTGAATTAAAGGCATCTTCTATTACTTCAGGAGTTAATTTTTCCTGAATTAATTTTGCCGCTGCAACCCATTCACTTCTTCCCGATCTTTCCAGCAAGGCACGGTCTAAAATAATTCCCTCTTCATTGAACCATTGCAAATCACTTAGGTCTTCGTTGTACACATGACGCTGACGAGTTCCGCTAAAAATAGAGCTTCCCAAGTCGAGAATTTTGGCATCAAAACTCGAAAAGGCGTCGTCTCTGTTTCGGGGAATAGGCACATATACGTTTTTACCATAACTGTTATAATATTCGGCCCAACGCCAATGATCCGGCTCACGGTCCCAATCGCCTATAAGCATATCGAACAATCGTGAAGTGATGTAGTTTTCTTCATCCACGAACACATCGCCTCCCTTTCTAATTTTAATAAGAATATCGTCTGTGGTTTCAATATCATCGGGATACATAAAAGTTTGTTCTCCTTCACTCTGCTCGGTAGGGTCAATGGCAATTAAATACAACTCGTCTCCGTAGGTATCATTATAATTTCCCAATCGCTTCTGTTTAGGCACATAAAACAATTGTGAATTTGTGTAAAAGATATTTACTGCGGCAGCCATTTTTGGTATTGCCAAGGGAGCGTAAGGATGTGAGGCCGTATAGAAGTCAATATCGAATACAGGCTGAGCGACTATATCGGTTTTAATCTTGGATCCGGCTTCTTCCAAAGTCTTATCCAGTACGATTTTTTGCGAAAAATCCAATGAATTTTTTCCCAGGGCTCGCATGCGATATTCGTTCCCCTTTTTATCTCTTAAACGAAGAGAGCGATATTCCTTTTGTCCACCTTCTCTTATTACTTCCAAACCGCCATACAAGGTGTCCAGAAGTGCCACGTTGGACGTAACCGGCGTAGAATAAGCCTCTTTATATCGAGCTCCCCACACCGATTTCAAAAATAAAGACTCGCTGAGACTATCCCTTTTGTAAATAGGAGCTATAGTTGTTTGAGGAAACTCTGTAGTCAACCCGGTTGTATTGTAATGTTCTATTGGTGAAAAAATCTCCTTTTCATACAAGAGTTTTGGACTGTAATTTTCGCCGACACCGTAATAGTGTATCCAGGAAGAACCGTCCTTATAAACATGTAATACAGCAAAACCTTGCGAACCCGTAGCAAACAAACCATCTTTACCTAAGGAAACTCCACCGCCTTTCGATCCCGAACCACTCACAACCTGTTTGAATCCGTCTCTTTCAATGTATTGCAGATTATGTTCGTGTCCCGAAACAAATACCAATCGGTCGCTGTTTTTTGCTACTGCAGCAAGCTCATTCATTAAATTATTATACAGTTCGTTATATCTGTCCTGAATAGAAACTCCACCCTGAGATCTAATTTGAACTACCAATGAAGACAAAAAAGGCAAAGGCCAATTCCCTTGTGTAGGATAAAGATGCTTACGAGCATTGAAATATCCGCCATGGGTCCCGTTGGTAAACATTGGGTGGTGCATGGCAAAGACAATGGTTTTATTTTGGTGTTTTTCAAGTTCGGTTTCGATCTCAATAAAAAGCTTTTCTCTGGACTTAATTTCACAAGATTCATTGATGGTAGGGTGAACATCCCAGTTTTCAAGATACCACTGAGTATCAATCATAATAAGTTGAATATTATCTGTGACCGAAATACTTTTCAACGGACAGCCATTGGTAGGCTGAAATACCTGGCGATCCTTAAGTTTCAATTCGAAATACTGCTCCTCACGTTTTAATCCTATTAAGCCTTCGCTGTACCAGTCGTGATTCCCGGGAATAAAAAATACTTGTCCGTCATAATCCTTAACAGCATTGTATTGAGCGTCCAGGCGATACTCGGATGCTATGCGGTCGGGATGACCTTCGGGTGGCATTCCGGACGGATAAATATTATCTCCTAAAAACAAGGCGTAGTTCCCAACGGTGTTTTCAGTTTTTAAATAATTTTGAAGCGCTTTTAATCCGTCGCTCATCCCCCCAATTTCAGAATATCCTGCATCTCCAACGAGATAAAAAGTTTTTTCAACTTCTCTATCGGAAGGTTTTATGGTAATGAGACCCCGTTCGAAATATTGAGTATCGACGGAAGCGCAGGAGTATAAAAAAATTGAAAAAAGTAAAGCGTATATTCTCTTTTTATGCATAAAATAAACGTTGTCGTAAGAAGTTAACAATTTAAAGATTATAAATGATAACCTATTGTCACAAAAAGTTATAATGCTGTTAATTTTCTATAGAACTGAATCTTTGGAGATTTAATTTTTAGTAATTTGGTTGCATAATTAAAGAGACATGAGCGATATTATAAAAGCAACCGATAATTTTATACTTACCCTATTTAAAGAGAAGCTTCCCCACACATTTGTTTACCATAATTACACACATACAAAACGTGTTTTTAAGAGTATCAATGAAATTATAAAAGATGCTTCCAACGTTTCAGAAAAAGAAGCCCAAATTTTACAACTTGCGGCACTTTTGCACGATTCCGGATATACTGTCACACGTGAAGGTCATGAAGAAGAGGGTGTAAAAATTGCTCGTGAGTTTTTGGAGTCTCAGAAAGTAGATAAAGAGATTGTGGATGGTGTTGAGAAATGTATTATGGCTACCAAGTTTAAAGGTACCCCTAATAATAAATTAGAGGAAATAATAAGAGATGCCGATGCTTCACATTTCGGCAAGGATTATTTTGAAGAAGCCAGCGAGTTTTTGCGTCAAGAATACCAATTACAGAATATTCATAATTATTCGGCCAGGGATTGGAGAAACGAAAACATTAATGTGCTTATAGAACAACACCAGTATTACAGTGATTACGCTTTAAAGAATTGGCAACCGGTTAAGGAAAAGAATCTTGCAAAGCTTATGAAAGGCAAGAAAAAGGATAGGAAAAAGCTAAAAACCGAACAGCTAAAGGCACAATATAAAGCAGATGCCAAAAACAGCAGCCCCGAACGCGGTATTCAAACTTTTTACCGTGTAGCCCTTAGAAATCATATAAAACTAAGTGATATTGCCGATACAAAGGCTAATATTTTGCTTTCGGTGAATGCCATTATCATCTCCTTGGTACTTGCCAACCTATTATCGAAATTGGATACCAACCCGTTTTTAATAATTCCTTCTGCGGTTTTTGTAGTTTCGAGTACGGTAACTATGATATTGGCAGTTATTGCTACACGCCCTAATGTTACCAGAGGAGAGTTTACAAAGGAAGATGTAGAAAACAAGAGTGTGAATCTTACTTTCTTCGGGAACTTTCACAAAATGGAACTTTCCCAATTTCAATGGGCTATTACCGAATTGTTAAAAGACAGAGATTATGTGTATTCTTCGTTGACGAAAGATCTTTACTTTTTAGGGAAGGTGTTGGATAGAAAATACAGAATTCTACGTTTAACCTATACCATATTTGTAATTGGGATCATTGTTTCAATTATTGCATTCGCTATTTCATTTGGAATGACCGAGCAAACGATTGAAGAGGTAACTAAAACAATAGCCGACCCAACTGCTTAGGAGCTAATCTGTTTCAATAAATCATCGTAGGTGTAATATTCCTTAGCGTCGTCTTTCTCTTTGGTGTACAAGACGCTAACTCGTATGGCTTTAAGACCTGTTACGCCTTGGAGATCTTCGACCTTAACTATTTCGGCATCGTCTACCAATTGTCTTTTCGATTGTAAGAAACCAATATATTTCATGTATTCCTTCTCATCTTCTTTTTGCGAGTACACGATTGTAATTTTCCCAGGTTGGGTAATACGCTCTTCGGTTCCTTTTACGAAGGCCTTGTCAACTCGTTTTTTAATAACCTCATAACGTGCGTTATAGGTGCCGTCAACATCAAAACGCTTTTCATCCATCCTAAATCGCAATGACAATGACGAGCTAAAAGCCAAAATCATTGATGATACGTCTAAAGGGATTGGGAGTTGTTCTTTCAGCTTGTAAAAACTATTCTCCATTTCACACATTACCTGTAGTTGCCATAACCTGAGGTTGTACAAATACACTTTGTTGAAGGTATTATTCTTGGTAATCGACTCTCCGATATATAAATTATGTTCTACACCATCGGTTTTAAAACGCTCAAAATAATGAGGATACATCCACTGAGCATCAGCTTGTTTGCTATCTAATATTGAAGCCATTCGCCGGTTAATCAACATCACCGATTCGTCATAGTCTTTACGGTGTTTGTATATAAATCCTTTGGTATCGTCTACTAATTCGTAATACTCATCTACCAAAGCTTCCAACTTTTTATTTTTTGTCTTTAGGTGCGCGTATACAGGCAGGATGTCTTTTCGTAAAAAATCTAGGACTGAGCGTTCGCTGTCTACCTGCAGATGATCGTCCACTTCTTTTAAATAATTTTTAATTCTGAAATCTATTTGCTCATAGATTGGAAGGGGTTCCAATTTATAGATACGGCGTATTATTTTCTGTACATGCTTCAATTGTAGCATTAAATCTTTTTGAGTAGCCAAATTTCTGGCATCCGAAGAACCGTTTATATCTATTTGACCATATAAAGGATATACATCCTGAAAGACTATTTCTCTAAATGCCAGCGTCTGACCGTTCTGTTGTGCTCGTAGCACCCGCTCGGCTTCTTTCTTAAATTTCCAATGCACACTGGGGTGAATAGAGGTGCACTCGCTCTGAATTAATAATTCAATTTCATTTTCTGCTTTTTCTTTGGAGCGTTTTACCGAATCCACTAAAAATGGCATGATATCGTGCAACTTATTTGCATTAATGGTATTTAAATCATTAGGATTGGGAGATACAATTTCAATTATCCCCATCACTTTGCCATCGGCCACTATTGAACTTATGATAGCACTCTCTATACCCTGCTCGAACAGCGATTTATACAATACATTTGTAGGGTACAGTTTGTGGTATTTTGCTATATCGGTAATGCAATAAAATTCATGCTTTTTGAATAAATAATTATAGGAACGATTGCACAAAGCCCCGTTGCTCATCTCAACGGCCTTTCCGTTTAAAATGTAGCTTTTTGCTTGAAAAAGTTGTGGTACTTGCTCTAAAGTTGATTCTTCATCGTTAAACAGTGTGTAGCCTACATTTAAGTCGGGTAAATTAAAAATAGCCCTAATAATAGCCTGAAAGTCGTTTACAAAATGTTCATCCTTTTCGTCCTCTTTTAAAAGGTTGGCTTTAAAATTGGACAGCGCGACATCGGTGGTGGCATCATACATATTTGCTATTACAAACCCTTTAAATATCCAACTTTCGGGTGGAAATTTCTCTCTCCAAACGTTTATATTATTGAAGTTTTCCAACAACTCCGATAGGTCTTCAGGGGTAATTTCCTTAGCCCTCGAGGTCTTTTCAATTTCAACAAAATCGGCGTTGTATAAAATTTTATAATGTCTAACAATTCCTTGGGCATCGGGAATGTTGTAATAAAACGGTCTTCTGAAATCTACCCGATATCCGTAATAGGCATTTAAAATTATACTACATCCCATGATATAGGCCTGCTCTTCATCGAAATCTGAAAACTCTAACTTAAAATCAAATCCTGCTTCGGCTGTTATCTTTTTAAAACGATTAGTAGATTTAAAAACAAAATACTGATAAGGAATGGTTGCTACTTTAATTTCATTTTCTTGTAAAACAATTGAAAACAGGTCTTCCAGAACCAAATCTATTTCAGCTTGATGCTTAAGCAACTCTTTTTCGTTTAAAAAGCCTTCTGAAAGCTTCGGATTCTTTTTAGCAATGTCCAAAACACGATTAGCTCTTTGCTTCACCAATTCATTTTTGGAAGAAAGATTCACTTCGTATTTTTCAAATAATTTCGAAAAACTTATTTTAATCAGTAATGGAAAATCTCCCTGTTCAATTTTCATTTTCAACGATTTGGAAGTATAAATTTAATCAATTATAATAATGAAAGTCCCATATAAAAAGGATTTAACAATAATTTGAGGAGAGTATTTTTTTTTCAGAAAAAATTGTTCCTATTTTTGTTTCCATTAAAATCCCAGTTATGAGACGCCTATTTCCTGTTTTTATTACACTTTTAATAATTTCTTGTCAGAAAGACTCAAATTCCTTTTCTGTAACAGGTGTTGCCGAAGGATTCGCAGACGGTACTCCAATTTATGTATATGAAGTAACCGACAGTCAGCCGCAAGTAATAGACACACTAACCATAACTGAAGAAAAATTTGAAGCCATGTATCCAAAAAGTGAGGTACTAAGCATCAATTACCTTCGAATAGGCGAAAACAACTCATCTATTGTCTATTTCCCCGAAAACGAAGATTTAAAAGTTACCCTATACAAAGACAGCCTTGCAAGTTCTTATGTTTCGGGAAGCAAGCAAAACGATGCCTACACTGCTTTTTCGAAGAAAATCAGATATTTTAATGCAGTAAAGCAGACCAATATGGAACGCTTTAATGCGGCGAGAAATGAACAGGACAATATGCTGGTTACTCAAATTCAGAAAGAGAACATGGCAATCGTGCAGGAAGAGACAAATTATAAAAAGCAATTTGCACTCGACAACAACAACTCTCTCTT
Source organism: Ulvibacter sp. MAR_2010_11 (assembly GCF_002813135.1). Lineage (NCBI taxonomy): Bacteria > Pseudomonadati > Bacteroidota > Flavobacteriia > Flavobacteriales > Flavobacteriaceae > Ulvibacter > Ulvibacter sp. MAR_2010_11. The sequence continues at coordinate 2,750,198 of NZ_PHTY01000001.1, forward strand.
CTCGGTGATGTTAATGAGTGAAATGCTGGGAAGAAAAGAAATTAGCTTTGACGATGCCGATGTATTTGTGAAATCGCTGAGTCCAAAAGTCGCGGCGCTCGCAGTTTCTTCGAATCTGCAAGCAATGATTACCAATGCCAAAAAAGCAGAAGTAGGATCGGTGGCTCCCGATTTTTCTGCGCCTACACCCACAGGTGAAATATTGGCGCTTACTGATGTCTTAGGAAAATACACCATCATAGACTTCTGGGCATCCTGGTGTAAACCATGTCGAATGGAAAACCCGAATGTGGTAAATGTCTATAACCAATACCACGATAAAGGACTTAATATTATAAGTGTTTCCTTAGATAAGGACGATCAAAAAGATCGTTGGATAAAAGCTATAAAAGACGACAAAATGGATTGGTATCACGTTTCAAATCTTAAATTCTGGAACGATCCTATTGCCAGAATGTATAATATTCGTGCCATTCCGGCAACATTCCTGTTAGACGAAAACGGAACCATCATCGCTAAAGATTTACGCGGACCGGCCTTAGGGGCGAAAATTGCTTCCTTGTTAGGACAATAATTAATTCAACAGAAAGCTTACATTAACCGTCAATCGAATTTCCATTTCACCGGGAGCAATTGTTTGTTGATCTCCACTGCTTTCTTGTGCCATCATAGCCGATTTATACATGGGTTGTGGAAAAGTAGAGGCCTGAAATTCACTTATGGAAACTGCTTTACCTATGGACTGATTTAATACCGAGGCGTATTCTTCGGCCTTCATTTTGGCATTGGCAACAGCTTTTTTACGTGCTTCCGATTCGAGTGAAGCCTTTTTGGAGCTTTCAAAAGAAATTCCGTCAATTCGATTTATACCGGTCTCCAATAAACCATTCATCAGACTTTCATATTTGGAAAGATCTTTAAGCTTAATTGAAATTGACTGATTGGCAGCGTAGGTATACGTCTTGGTGTTGTATTCGTAATTTTTATTTAACTGAATATACTCGGTCTTAACGTATTTGTTGTCAATTCCCATCGATTTAATAAAGGCAAATACACTGTTTACTACCCGGTCATTTTCCTGCTTTAACTCCTTCGGATTTTTCCCCGTATTTTCTACTCGAACCGTAATGTTTACCTCATCGGGGACCACATATACAATTCCTTCTCCGGTAACATCGACAGTTGCTTCAGGTTTGGTTTGTCCGGTCATAATTAGTGTCGTAAATAAAATTAATAGTGTGCAAATCTTTTTCATAATAATAGCGTTTAAATTTTTCCAAGTTTGTGTAAAATAAATAATAAGATAATAGGAACGGCAAGTACAGCCACAATCCACCAGGAGGTTTCTAAAAGGCTTGGGACAAAGGCAAGTGTAAGTACATATCCGGCAATGGCGCCACCAAAATGCGCATCATGACCAATGTTTCCCATTCTACTTTTCATTCCGTATATAGAATATAATAAATATAGTAAACCGAAAATCCATGCCGGTATTGCAATAGGGATAAAAAATAAATACAAGCCCATATCGGGGTAAAACAAAATTGCCGAATACAAGACTCCGGTGACTGCTCCACTTGCCCCTACGGCACTGTAATGATATTCTTCTTTATGAAAATAAAATGACAGTAAATTTCCAACAAGTAAGCTGGCCAGATAGATTAATACAAACTTTGTTACTCCCACCGAACTAATCACCACATCGGCAAAAAAATACAAGGTTAGCATATTAAAAAGCAAATGGGTAAAATCTACATGCAAAAAGCCTGAGGTTATCATTCTAATTTGTTCACCTCTCCGAATTCCGGCAATATTGAACTTGTATTTTTCAAAAAAATTGAAATCGTTAAACCCCTTGATCGATATTGCGGCATTCGCTAAAATAATTACCAAGGTGGCTATATTGATGTCTTGCATAGAAGATGTGTTATGAAGTAGTATTTGTAATGCAATAAATTTAGTTAGTTTTGCGGTAAATTTACCTATGCAACGGTTACTTTATCTTCTCATTTTTCCCGTACTCTGGATAATTTCCTTATTTCCAATGAGAATGCTTTATATCACATCCGATTTATTGTTTCTATTGCTGTACTATATCGTTGGATACCGAAAAAAAACCGTTCGTGAAAATTTGAATTTGGTGTTTCCTGAAAAATCTAAAGCCGAAAAAAAAAGCATCGAAAAAAAGTTCTACCATCATTTATGTGATATGATCGTTGAAGCCATCAAATCGCTTTCTATTTCAGAAAGTGAATTGTCTAAACGCTTTGTTCCAACCAATATAGAGGAAGTGCATGCCGTTGAAGCCCAAAATAAAAGTATTATCCTAATGCTCGCACACTATGGGAGCTGGGAGTGGATTTTTGTACTACAAAAGTATGTAGGCTATAAGACCCATGCCATTTACAAACGATTGCGAAACAAATACTTCGACGCCCTTATAAAGCGTAGCAGAGCCAAATACAAAAGCTACTTAATTACTACCAAAGAAGCCATTCCTACGTTGATGCGCTCCAAAGCAAAAGGAGAACTTACCCTCAACGGATTTGTTTCAGATCAATCACCGAAAGTCACGAATATTTATCACTGGAATGAATTTATGAATATTAAGGTTCCTGTTTTCACCGGAGCCGAACTCATGGCAAAAAGACTGGACATGGCAGTTGTATTTTGTGCAGTTAGCAGGGTAAAACGAGGCTATTATGCAGCAACTTTCAAAACCATTACACTCAACCCAAAAGAATACGAAAATTACGAGATTACCGATATCTTTTTAAAACTTGTGGAAGCACAAATTAGAGAGGCTCCCGAATACTACCTTTGGACACACAAACGTTGGAAACACCGCGACAAAGTGCCGGAAGATATTAAATAATTATTGTTTTGCTACGGCTTCGATTTCTTTAATAAATCTATTTGCAAGTTGATCTGCTTCTTCCTGAGATTTGGCTTCGGTGTAGATTCTAATGATAGGTTCGGTATTCGATTTTCTCAAATGCACCCAGTTTTCCGCAAAATCTATTTTTACACCATCTATAGTATTTATTTCTTCGGAAGCATATGTTTCGGCCATGGTTTTAAGAATAGCATCCACATTTAATTGAGGGGTCAACTCTATCTTCTTTTTACTCATAAAATAGGAAGTATACTCCTTCCGAAGCGCACTTACAGAAAGATTGGTTTCGGCCAAATGACTTAAAAATAAAGCAATTCCAACCAAACTGTCGCGTCCGTAATGCAATTCGGGATAAATAATACCACCGTTGCCCTCACCTCCTATTACGGCCTTTGTTTCCTTCATCTTTTCGACCACGTTCACCTCTCCAACCGCGCTGGCAGTATAAGTTCCTCCGTGCTTTTCGGTGACGTCCCGCAAGGCTCTGGAAGAAGACATGTTGGAAACCGTATTCCCGGGAGTATGCTTTAAAATATAATCTGCAACAGCAACTAATGTATATTCTTCCCCAAACATTTCCCCGTTTTCATCTACAAACGCAAGTCGGTCCACATCGGGATCTACCACAATACCAAAATCGGCATGTTCTTCCACTACGCGTGCCATCAAATCGGTTAAATGCTCTTTTAAAGGTTCCGGGTTATGTGGAAAGTGTCCTGTAGGTTCACAGAATAATTTTATAGGATCTACATCCAGGGCTTCCAAAAGCAAGGGCACTGCAATCCCTCCGGTAGAATTAACACCGTCTACAACTACCTTGAGTTTTGCCTTTTTAATAGCCTCAACATTCACGAGAGGAAGTTCCAAAATTTCATCGATATGCATATCGATATAGGCATCGTTAATAGTGATTCTACCCAGACTGTCCACATCGGCAAATTCGATGGTATTTCCTTCAGCAAGGTTGAGAATTTCCTGTCCAGCAGCGGCGTTTAAAAATTCACCTTTATTATTTAGAAGTTTTAATGCATTCCATTGTTTGGGATTATGACTGGCCGTTAAAATAATTCCGCCGTCGGCATGTTCCATAACAACTGCCATTTCGACTGTTGGCGTGGTTGACAATCCAAGATCGATTACATGAATTCCCATCCCTACAAGCGTGTTCATCACCAACTGCTGCACCATTTCTCCCGAAATTCGGGCATCCCTGCCTACAACAACGCTGTGCTGCTCCTTATTGCGTTGTTGTTTCACCCAACTTCCATAGGCTGCAGCATATTTTACAGCGTCGATAGGGGTCAAATTATCTCCTTGAAAACCTCCAATAGTACCTCTAATTCCCGATATGGATTTTATTAATGTCATCCGCTCAATTTTTCAACAAAGATACTTTTTTAAAAACACAATTCTTTGACTGCTTTTTGTAAATTGTACCGAATGAATTTTCTCGCACATATTTATCTTTCGGGACCGGATGAAGGCATTACTATTGGCAATTTTATTGCCGACGGAATAAAAGGAAGACGCTACGAAAAATATCCCGATCAGATTAAGAAGGGAATATTATTGCATCGCGCCATCGACAGCTATACAGACCAACACCCTATCGTAAAGCAAAGCACAGCCCGATTGCATGAAAATTATTCGCACTACAGCGGAGTGATTGTCGATATTTTATACGACCATTTTTTAGCCAAAAACTGGAAAAAATATCACGCACAACCTCTGGAGAGTTACGTCGAAGATTTTTATGAAATGCTTCGGAAAAATTTTCAAATTTTACCTGCTCGAATCCAGCGAATGATGCCCTATATGATCACCGATAATTGGTTACTGAGTTATGCAACCATTCCGGGAATAAGTAAAATTTTAGCCCAAATGAACGTACGCACCAAACGTATTTCCAAAATGAATTTGGCGGTAGTAGAACTGGAGACTTATTACAGTGAATTTGAAGAAGAATTCACTTCTTTTTTTGATGAATTAATACAGTATTGCGAAAATAAACTAACCGAATTATGAAACTACTTTATTATCTGTGTGTCCCTATATTACTGCTTTCTTGCAAGGAGGAAGTAAAAACCCAGGCAGTGGAAGCTCCCGTTAAACAAGCTGTTGTAACCGAAAAAGCAATGGTGGTTTCGGCACGGGCTGAAGCTTCTAAAATAGGTGTCGAAATTTTGCAAAAAGGAGGAAATGCCTTCGACGCCATGGTTGCCACCGAAATGGCTTTGGCACTCACCTACCCCGTTGCGGGAAATCTGGGTGGTGGCGGATTTATGGTGTATCGCACTCAATACGGTGAATTAGGTACCTTGGACTACAGAGAAAAGGCGCCCTCGGCGGCTACCAAAAACATGTATCTGGATGCCGAAGGAAATTATGTTTCTGAGAACAGCAAGGTAGGAGCTTTGGCAGTGGGTGTTCCGGGAACCGTTGCCGGTATCTTTGCGGCCCACGAAAAATTAGGGTCTTTACCGATGGAAGAAATTTTAGCACCGGTTATCGCTCTGGCAAACAGAGGATATGTCGTTACCAAGTTACAAGCCGAGGAGCTGGCAATTGTAGGCCCTGTGTTTGAAATGGTAAATGGAGAAAGTTCGTTATATACAGCAAATCAAAAAACCGGAGACACTATAAAGAATACTGCATTGGCGGCGACTCTGCAACGAATTTCAGACAATGGCTTAGCCGAATTTTATCAGGGAGAGACTGCAGAAAAATTGGTTGCTTTCTTAAAAACAAGAGGCGGTATTTTGTCTATGGAAGATCTCGAAGCCTATGAAGCCGAATGGAGAGACCCGGTGGTTTTTAAGTACAAAGATTTAAAAGTAATCTCGATGGCTCCTCCCTCCAGTGGCGGGGTTTGTTTGGCACAAATTCTGAAGATGGTGGAACCTTTTCCGCTTGCAGAATACGGACATAATAGTGTAAAAGCAATTCAGGTGATCGCAGAAGCCGAAAGACGTGCCTACGCCGACAGAAGTTATTTTCTGGGAGATCCGGATTTTGTTGACAATCCGGTGGATTCCATGATAAGTGATTCGTATTTAAAAGATCGTATGAAAAGCTTCTCTTTTGAAGCTGCTACACCTTCAAATAGCATCAGCCACGGAAGTATAACCGGTTATGAAAGTGATGAAACTACCCACTATTCTATCGTAGATCAATTTGGCAATGCCGTAGCTGTTACCTCTACCCTCAATTCGGGCTACGGTTCAAAATTATATGTAAAAGAGCTCGGTTTCTTTCTGAATAACGAAATGGACGATTTTAGCGCCAAGCCGGGAGAACCCAATATTTATGGCCTTGTTGGGGGTGAAGCCAATGCAATTGCTCCTCATAAACGAATGTTGAGCTCCATGACACCAACCATCATCGAGAAAGATGGAAAACTTTCGATGGTGGTAGGAACACCCGGAGGTGCCACTATTATCACCTCGGTTTTGCAAACTATCCTCAATGTATACGAGTTTAACATGAATATGCAGCAGGCAGTAGATGCGCCGCGGTTCCACCATCAATGGCTTCCAGATGCAATTCGGTATGAATTTGGAATGTTTCCTGCCGATTTAATTCAGCAGCTTAAAGACAAAGGATATCCTCAAAATTTGGAAGCAGATCCAATTATTGGACGAGTGGATGCTATCTATATGCGTCCCGATGGAAAATTGGAAGGAGGAGCCGATCGTCGGGGTGATGATACTGCCGTTGGGTTTTGAGATGGAAATCCGGAATTTTAAGCGCTTTATCGGACATCTTCAACCTTACATCGAATTGTAGGTATTTTACTACAAATTGCTATTAAAAAAGCTAAATTTGAAGTTAATAACTATAAATTGTAGGAATATTCACGTGAAAGTACGCAATTGTTAGCGCTTGGGGCTGTAATTTTTTAAAACAAAATAAGAGGTAATCCGGGTAATTTATCAGGCCTATTGTCCGACCATTCTCTATTTCTATCAAGCCCCCGCTTTTCATAGCTTCTTGTTCGTGACCTCCATTATGAGAAATAAATCTGTCTTTAAGGATTTGTTTGCCTTCATCCCATTACTTATTAGTGGGCTTCTCTGCATTGGATTAATATTTCTTCTATGGCAAAAGGTATCTTCTACTCCTACTTTTACCGAAACGCTTACACAACTCACTACAATTTTTATAGGAATTAGCGGCTTCTTAAGTGCCGTAATCATGGTCTATCTCGCTGTGGCTGCAATGAATTTAAAAAACACCAAAGCCAATGTAGTAGACAATTTGGGCAAGTTTACCCAAAAAATGCACACCTTTCGTTCTATAGTGGAATTGCTCTTTCGTTCCAAAATTTGGCTTCCGGGTTTAAAGGAATACATAGATGATGAATTTGCCGGACTTACCTTTTTTGAAGTAAAGGAATTTTACAAAGGAAAATCCAAGTTGGCGATTGAATTCCTTCAGGAAAACCATAATTATGCTGATACGGAGAATTTGTACCTCGAGATGAAATCGCTGCTGCTTACCGGTCCGAAGGAAAAAAACGTCCCTGAAGACATTGCCTTCCCGAAAATGTACAGCAAAGACATTGTCGCCAAGTGGTTAGAACATAAATGCGGATCGGGATTGTGGTATTACTTCGGATATAAATACGCGGTGTTTAAAGAAGCACTGGACTTAAATGCGGTTTTTGAACGGCATCAAGACAAAATAATGTCGTTGGCCAATACCATTGACAGTGAGGCGTTTGAAGATTCTTCATTTAATGAAATCTTCTTGTCGAAACTAGGAGAATATATGACCAAGGAAGTGATTCCGCAATTGTATCAGTTTCAGGATGAGTCTAACAGGAAAATGCCGGGCTTCTTTCGGTATATGTATGGTCTGTTCCTGTTTTTAGTATTGTTTGGAGTCCTGCTTCCAATATTCTTCTTGCTTTTCAACCTTTCAATACTTACTCTTATTGTGAGTTTCGCTTTTGTGATAAGCGTTATTTTCTTTATTACCATTAGTTTCTATCCCTTTTTATCTAAAGAAATCAACGGGTAAATGATGCCATACACTTCAGAAAATATGCCTCTTAAAATTATTAACTTCAGATTCATATCCACTATAGATTTTCATTCCAATTGAGTACCTTTGCAAACTATGGCAAAAAATGAAGATTTTATTGAAGTTCTTGGGGCAAGAGTTCATAATTTAAAGGACATAGATGTACGTATCCCAAGGGAAAAATTAGTAGTAATTACAGGCCTTTCGGGCAGCGGAAAATCTTCATTAGCCTTTGATACTATTTATGCTGAAGGACAGCGACGCTATATTGAAACCTTTTCGGCATACGCCAGACAATTCCTTGGAAGTTTAGAACGACCCGATGTAGATAAGATCGACGGACTTTCACCCGTAATTGCCATAGAACAAAAAACAACCAGCAAGAGCCCAAGATCTACAGTGGGTACCATCACTGAAATTTACGATTTCCTTCGTCTTTTCTACGCCCGCGCCAGTGATGCCTATAGCTATAATACCGGCCAGAAGATGGTGAGTTATAGTGACGATCAAATAAAACAGCTTATCATAGACGACTTTGCCGGTAAAAAGGTAAGTGTCCTCGCCCCGGTCGTGCGTTCCCGAAAGGGTCATTATCGCGAATTATTCGAGCAGGTTGCAAAACAGGGCTTTTTAAAAGTGCGCGTTGACGGCGATGTAATGGACCTCGTTAAGGGCATGAAGGTCGACAGATATAAAAATCACGATATAGAAATTGTTGTAGATCGATTAAAAATTTCAGCACCCTCTGAAGATGGAACCGATCAAAGTGATACCGACAAACGCCTTTCAGAAACTATTATTACGGCTATGTATCACGGCGATGACGTGCTTATGGTGTTGGACAATGAAACTAACGAGGTGCGTTATTTCAGTAGATCCCTTATGTGTCCGTCAAGCGGAATTTCTTATCCGAATCCCGAGCCCAACAATTTTTCCTTCAACTCTCCCAAAGGGATGTGTCCTCATTGCAAGGGCTTAGGGAAATTATACGAAGTCAATATCAATAAAATAGTTCCCAATCCCGGTCTGTCTATCAAACAAGGAGCGTTAGCGCCACACGGACCTCAAAAAAGCAATTGGGTATTTAAGCAATTGGAGCTTATTGCTGAACGCTATCAGTTTAAATTAAGCGACCCGTTTGAAAAAATTCCGCAGGAAGCGAAAGACGTTATTTTTCATGGGGGCAATGAAAAGTTCGACATCGAATCGAAAACACTGGGTATCACCCGAAGCTACAAAATAGATTTTGAAGGAGTGGCGACCTTTCTTCAAAACACCTTTGCGGCCAACGATTCTAAATCGTTACGCAGATGGGCCAAGGAATATATGGACAAAATTTCCTGTCCCGAATGCGGCGGAAGCCGCTTGCGAAAAGAATCCCTATACTTTAAAGTGAATGGCAAAAACATTGCCGAACTGGCGCATATGGATGTGGTCGAACTGGCCGATTGGTTTTCAAAATTGGAAAAAAATCTATCCGAAACACAGCGTATCATCGCATCCGAAATTATAAAAGAAGTGCGCGCCCGACTTCAGTTTTTGGTAAATGTGGGGTTGACCTATCTGGCTTTGGACAGAAGTTCGAAGTCGCTTTCAGGAGGAGAGGCACAGCGGATTCGACTTGCAACTCAAATTGGATCGCAATTGGTGGGTGTTCTGTATATTTTGGATGAACCCAGTATTGGCTTACATCAACGCGACAATGCTAAACTTATTCAGTCCCTGCTTCAGTTGCGGGATATTGGAAATTCGGTGATCGTAGTGGAACACGACAAAGACATGATAGAACACGCCGATTATGTGATAGACATTGGTCCGGCGGCAGGAAGACATGGCGGCGAAATAGTTTCAATAGGAACCCCTTCAGAAACAAAAAAACATCACACCCTTACGGCCGATTATCTCAACGGAACCCGAGAAATTGCCATTCCGAAACAACGCAGAAAGGGAAATGGCAAAACCCTCTCACTTAGCGGAGCGACCGGAAATAATCTAAAAAATGTATCGGTTACCTTCCCGCTGGCCACCATGATTGGTGTTACGGGCGTTTCGGGTAGTGGAAAATCTACCTTAATAAATGAAACGCTGTATCCTATCTTAAACGCACACTTTTTTAACGGGGTGAAAAAGCCCATGCCCTATAAAAAGATTGTCGGCTTAAAAAATATTGACAAGGTTATCGATATCAATCAGTCGCCCATTGGAAGAACACCGCGCTCCAATCCGGCAACCTATACCGGCGTATTTTCTGAAATACGAAACCTCTTTGCAAAGGTTCCCGAAGCAATGATTCGTGGTTATAAACCGGGACGTTTCAGTTTTAATGTGGCCGGAGGAAGATGTGAAACCTGTAAAGGCGGGGGTTTACGTGTTATCGAAATGAACTTTTTGCCCGATGTGTATGTTGAATGCGAAACCTGCCAGGGGAAACGTTTTAACAGGGAAACACTGGAAATTAGATTTAAAGGGAAATCGATTTACGATGTGCTGGAAATGACCATCAACGAGTCCTGTGACTTTTTTGAATCCATTCCGAAGATTTTCAGAAAATTAAAAACCATAAAAGATGTAGGTTTAGGTTACATTACGCTTGGACAACAATCCACAACCCTTTCGGGCGGTGAGGCGCAGCGTATAAAACTAGCCACGGAATTGTCGAAACGAGATACGGGTAACACCTTCTATATTCTGGACGAACCTACAACCGGACTGCATTTTGAAGATATAAGGGTTTTACTAATTGTGCTGAATAAATTGGTGGACAAAGGAAATACTGTAGTAATTATCGAGCACAACCTGGAAGTAATAAAAACGGTCGACTATATAATAGATATTGGACCGGAAGGTGGTAAAAAAGGCGGAGAGATAATGGCCTTAGGCACGCCCGAAGAATTGATTACACATAAAAAAAGCTATACGGCACAGTTCCTTAAAAAAGAATTACATTAGTCCCTGAAAACTCTAGTAAAAATAGGGCTTGTTGAAACTTAATTGTTGTAGTAGTATATTGCAAAAATAATTGTTGAATGAAGTTTGAAGTAAATTAAATGAGAATAGAAGGCAACTCAAAAAACTGGAATGAAGTAAAAACAAACGACTCCTGGGCTATTTTTAAGATCATGGGCGAGTTTGTGAACGGATATGAAAAAATGAGTCGGATTGGCCCCTGCGTATCAATATTCGGGTCGGCACGAACCAAACCGGACCATAAATACTATAAGTTGGCCGAAAGTATTGCCAAAAAAATTACCGAAAACGGTTATGGCGTGATAACAGGTGGAGGCCCGGGAATCATGGAAGCCGGAAATAAAGGAGCCCATTTGGCCGGAGGAACTTCAGTAGGACTAAATATCACCTTACCATTCGAACAGCATGACAATCCGTATATAGACAGCGACAAGAGTATCGATTTCGATTACTTTTTTGTTAGAAAGGTGATGTTCGTTAAATATTCACAGGGCTTTGTAGTAATGCCCGGCGGATTTGGAACCTTGGATGAATTTTTTGAAGCTTTTACATTAATACAAACACATAAAATTGACAAGTTTCCCCTTATTCTTGTTGGTACCGAATTTTGGACCGGACTGATGGATTGGATTAAAGGAACACTTCTTGAGCAGAACAACAATATTAGTAAGGAAGATTTGGATTTGGTGCATATTGTGGACACCGAAGACGAAGTCCTTGAGATTTTGAACGATTTCTACGATAAATTTAATTTAAGCCCCAACTTTTAGCAAAACTTGCATCTGCTATTAAATACATAAGAATTTCTTGAGAATAATCGGTTTCATTTTAGTACTGTTTTGTTGTTGTACGGCATCCATGTTGGCGCAGCATGACATTTCGATAAATGCACAATTATTGCCTGAAACCAAGGAAATTAATATCTCACAACAAATTGTATACGCCAATACTTCCAAGGAAGTACTCACAGAAATTTATTTAAACGATTGGGCCAACAGTTTCTCAAATAAAACCACGCCTCTCGCCAAACGTTTTGCTGAAAATTACGATAGCTCGTTTCATTTTGAAAAAGATAAGTATAGAGGCAAAACTACTGTATTCAGTATCACCAATGCGTCTTCCAAACCTCTAGAATGGCAGCGTGGTGACGAAGTCGATATTATCAAGGTAATACTGGATACTCCACTACAACCGGGAGCGGAATTCACACTAAAGTTGTTGTACAAGGTAAAAGTTCCCAATGACCGATTTACACGTTTCGGCGTAAATAAAAACAATGATTATAAGCTTCAGTATTGGTATATGTCGCCTGCGGTTTTCAACGGACAATGGCAGGCCTATAGTAACAAAAATACGGAAGACCTTTATCTGCTGCCATCCAACTTTTTGGTGACTTTTAAAGCGCCGAAGCAATATTCTTTAGTGTCTGAACTCGATGTCGTTTCTGAAGTAATTTCAGAAAACGATAAAATCACAACACTTTCAGGAGAAAATCGCGTACAGGCTGTAATTTATTTGGAACAGGTTTCCAACTTTGAAACCATTGTGACCGACAAGCTGGAAGTGATAACAAACATCCCTGAAGAAAAGGTAACACCGCCCATCCGTGCGCTGGTTATCGATCGCATTACTCACTTTTTGGACGACAAACTGGGACCCTATCCGTTCGAGAAAATGATTAGCAGCGAAGAAGAGTATCGCAACAGTCCGGTCTATGGTTTAAATCAGTTGCCCGACTTTATAAGTCCGTTTCCTGATGGCTTCGAATACGACATGGAGCAGCTAAAAACCATCACTCGAAATTATATAGAGAACACACTTCCGCTGCATCCACGAAACGATTACTGGCTTACAGGTGCGATTCAGATTTATTTGATGATGGAGTATGTAGATACTCATTATCCAAAGATGAAAATTCTGGGGAAACTAAGCGATTTCTGGATAATTAAGTGGTCCCATGCTTCAAAACTGGAGTTTAATGACCAATACCCGCTATTGTATTTGAACATGGCGCGTAATAACTTGAATCAGTCACTCTCCACACCCAAAGATTCTTTGGTGAAATTCAATAAGAACATTGCGAACGACTACTATGCAGGTGACGGTCTTAAATATTTGTCGGATTATCTGGGAAAAGAAGCTCTCGAGAAAAGCATCAAACAACTCTATTCAGAAAAGAAACTGAAAGCGGTGACTACATCCGATTTTGAAACCATACTCTCACAGAACACAGACCTGCCGGTAGATTGGTTCTTTGAAGATTTTGTCAATTCGGAAGTTACCATTGATTTCAAAATAAATAAGGTGCGTAAAAAAGGAGATTCTCTGGAAGTTACAGTGAAAAACCTGCGAAATAACACCATGCCTATTTCGCTTTACGGGCTTAACAAAGATCAAATTATCTTTAAACAGTGGCTTCCTCCTATTGACTCAACAACTACCGTAACGGTAGCTGCTAAAGACGTGCGAAAACTTGCACTAAACTACGAGGAAATAATCCCCGAATACAATCAGCGGAACAATTATAAAAATGTATCTGGCTTGCTTAACAGGCCTGTTCAATTCAGGCTATTTCAGGACGTGGGAGACTCAAAATACAATCAGTTGTTCGTAATGCCTGTGTTTGAATACAACCTGTATGACGGCTTTAGTTTGGGACCTAAGTTGTATAACAAAACCGTGCTTCCAAAAGCATTTCACTATAATCTGTCTCCACAATACGGATTTCGCTCCAATACTTTGATTGGGAGCGGCTCGCTTATTTATACACAACAGTTTCAGAACAATCGTTTATACGCCATGCGCTATGGTGTTGCGGGAAGTTATTTTTCCTACGACAAAGATCTTTTCTACAAACGCTTCACCTCCTTTATGACCTTTGCCTTCAGAAACAAAGATTTGCGGGATAATGAGAAAGAGTTTATCAACTTGCGAAGTGTAAATGTTTACAGAGATGAAAATCCCGAACAGCCCAACGAAGCGCCTAATTACAGTGTTTTTAATGCACAATATGTGTATTCGAATCGCAATCTGATAAACTTTTTTAAAGGCGCAGCCGATTATCAGATATCGGACAAATTCAGTAAAATTTCTGCAACGTTAGAATTCCGAAAATTATTTTTGAATAACCGACAATTAAACCTGCGTCTATTTGCCGGCGCCTTTGTGTTTAACGATACCCGGGAGAATGAAGATTTCTTCAGCTTTGCCCTAGATCGCCCAACAGACTATATGCTGGACTATAACTACTACGGAAGAAGTGAAGACCAAGGGTTATTTAGTCAGCAGCTTATTATCGCCGAAGGCGGTTTTAAATCACAATTAGAACCTGCCTTTGCCAATAGCTGGATTACAACCTTAAACGCCAGTACCAATATCTGGAAATGGATTTTTGCCTACGGGGATATAGGTTTGGTACACAACAAAAATCAAGGAACCACATTCGTGTACGATGCCGGAATAAGAGCCAGTTTAGTAGCCGATTACTTCGAATTGTACTTTCCAATTTATTCTAATTTAGGCTTCGAACCCAATCTGCCCCATTACGACGAAAAAGTACGTTTTATAGTTACTTTAGATCTTAAAACCTTGTTAGGCCTGTTTACGAGGGAATGGTATTGATTTGTGAGCAGTGAGTTTACCTACCGTAGGTAGGCAGTGAGCAGTAAGCGGTAAGCGGTAAGCAGTATGCAGTAAGCAGTAAGCAGTAAGCAGTAAGCAGTAAGCAGTAAGCAGTAAGCAGTAAGCAGTAAGCAGTAATGTAAATTAAAAAAAATCATTTTCCCTTTTCCCTATTCGCTATTCCCTTTTCCCTATTCCCTTTAACTAGGTTATTGATTCTCAGATTTTTGCCGAAAAGTAAAACCTAAGCCTTTAACTTTACCGCTTTTTCGTTACTTTTGTAATCCCTAATTTCACTGAAGATGCAGACAAACCCTAAGACAAATAGCGAACTTTCTTTCAACGATTTTAAAGCCGAAGTACTCAACGACTATAAAATTGCTGTTACAAGTCGGGAATGCAGTTTGTTGGGACGTCGTGAAGTTTTGACCGGAAAAGCAAAATTCGGAATTTTTGGTGACGGGAAAGAAGTGCCGCAACTGGCATGGGCCAAGTCATTTAAAAAAGGTGATTGGCGCAGTGGTTACTATCGCGATCAAACGCTAATGATGGCTTTGGGCCTATTAAATATCCAACAATTTTTCGCGGGCTTATATGCCCATACAGATATTGAAGCAGATCCTATGAGCGCCGGAAGGCAAATGGGTGGTCACTTTGCCACACATAGTTTAAATGAAGACGGGAGTTGGAAAAATGTAACCGAACAATACAACAGTAGTGCAGACATCTCTCCTACTGCCGGACAAATGCCGAGATTGTTAGGATTGGCACAGGCCTCTAAAATCTTTAGAAACGACAAAGGTGCTTCCAAAATGACTCAGTTTTCGATTAAAGGAAATGAAGTTGCATGGGGAACCATTGGAAATGCAAGTACCAGTGAAGGCTTGTTTTGGGAGACCATCAATGCCGCCGGAGTACTGCAAGTGCCCATGGTGATGAGCGTTTGGGACGATGCCTATGGGATTTCGGTACATGCAAAACATCAAACTACCAAAGAAAACATTTCAGAAATATTAAAAGGCTTTCAAAGAAACGACGAGGAAGATGGTTACGAGATTTTCCGTGTAAACGGTTGGGATTACGGCGCACTTATTGAAACCTACGAAAAAGCCGGGAAGATTGCTCGAGAAGAACATGTACCTGTGCTTATTCATGTACAAGAACTCACACAGCCGCAAGGACATTCTACCAGCGGATCACATGAACGCTATAAAAGTGAAGAAAGATTGCAGTGGGAGCGTGATTTCGATTGCAATGTGAAGATGCGGGAGTGGATGATTGCTAATAATATTGCGACCGATGAAGATCTTTCGGAACTCGAAAAAAATATCAAAAAAGAAGTTCGGGACGGAAAAAAAGCCGCCTGGGATGCGTTTTTAGCACCACAACGGGAAGAACAGCAAGAAGCGATTACCTTGTTAGGAAATCTGGCTGAAAGTTCTTCGAATAAGAATTTTATTGAAAAAATTAAAAACGATTTGGCTTCTGAAAAAGAGGCGCAACGCAGAGACATTGCAGCGGCAACCCGAAAAGCGCTTCGGTATGTCGTAGGTGAAGATTCTTCGGAAAAGCGACAATTACTGGACTGGATTTCGAATTATTTTGAAACCATTCAACCAAAATACAGCTCTCACCTCTATTCCGAAGCAAAAGAAAACGCTACAACCATTTCAGAAATAAAACCCACCTACAACGAAGCTGCCGAAGAGGTAGACGCCCGATTGGTACTTCGTGATAACTTCGATGCCATCTTTGCAAAACATCCCGAAGTTGTGATTTTTGGAGAAGATGCAGGAAAAATTGGTGATGTAAATCAGGGTCTGGAAGGAATGCAAGAGAAGTATGGCGAAATAAGGGTTAGTGACGTTGGTATTAGAGAGGCTACTATTCTGGGACAAGGTATTGGACTTGCTATGCGAGGACTACGCCCTATTGCCGAAATTCAGTATCTGGATTATATCCTGTATTGTCTTCAGATAATGAGTGACGATTTGGTAACTGTTCAGTATCGCACTAAAGGGAAACAAAAAGCACCCCTTATTGTACGAACCCGTGGCCATCGCTTGGAAGGAATATGGCATAGCGGCTCTCAAATGGGTGGCTTGGTGCATTTGCTTCGCGGAATGTATATTCTGGTGCCTCGAAGTATGACAAAAGCAGCCGGTTTTTACAACACCTTATTGGAAACCGACGAACCCGCACTCGTAGTTGAGTGTTTAAACGGCTATCGTTTAAAAGAGAAAATGCCAACCAATATGGGGGAATTTAGAACCCCTATTGGAGTGGTTGAAACCGTGAAGGAAGGAAATGATATCACATTGGTTTCCTACGGAAGTACACTGCGTATTGTTGAAGAAGCAGCCAAAGAACTACAACAGGTTGGAATTGATGCAGAAGTAGTTGATATACAATCACTTTTGCCGCTCGATTTAAACCATGACTTGAGTAAAAGTGTTGCCAAAACTAATCGGTTATTAGTGATTGATGAAGACGTTCCCGGAGGAGCTTCGGCTTACATTATGCAGCACATTGTTGACACACAAAACGCGTATCAATATTTAGACAGCAAACCCCAAACACTTTCGGCGCAACCGCATCGCCCCGCCTACGGCACAGACGGCGATTATTTCTCGAAACCTTCAGCTGAAGATATTTTTGAAAAAGTATACGAAATGATGCGCGAATCTGATCCTTCCAATTTTCCGAAGTTGCGATAATTTTTCAGAAAAAAATTGGTAATTAAATAAATTATTCGATATTTGAATTCTAAACAAGCAATAAACAAGTCAATGTATAACTCATCAGTAAATAATAATAATCGGATGCCTTAACAAAACTTGTCGAGATATATGAGCCTGTCAAGTTTTTAAATTTGACAGGCTTTTTTTTGCTTCGAACCTACTATAAGTATGCTGGGTGATTTCAAAAAGCAAACTAACCAAATAAAATAAAAATAGTATGTGTGGAATTGTATGTGCCTTTCGTTTAAAAGAACCTTCTGAAGCTTTGCGACCTCAGCTCTTGGCAATGTCTAAATGTATACGGCATCGCGGGCCGGATTGGAGTGGTATTTTCAGTAATGAGAAAACCATTATGGCGCACGAACGTCTGGCGATTGTGGATCCTACTTCAGGGAAACAACCTTTGTTTTCGGAAGATAAGAACCTCGTACTGGCAGCAAATGGCGAGATTTACAACCATCAGCAACTTCGGAAGCAGTTTGACGGGCGTTATAATTTTCAGACAAAAAGTGATTGTGAGGTGATCCTCGCGCTTTACAAAGAAAAAGGAAGCAAATTTTTGGACGAATTGAATGGCATATTCGGATTTGCGCTTTACGATGTTGAACGAGACGCATACCTTATTGCACGAGACCATATGGGTATTATTCCCTTGTACATGGGTTGGGACCAGAACGGAACGTTTTATGTTGCATCCGAATTAAAGGCGTTGGAAGGAGTTTGTACAAAAATTGAGCTCTTCCCTCCGGGACATTATTTAGATAGCACCGAAGGAGAATTAAAACGCTGGTACAGCCGTGACTGGATGGAATTCGATGCGGTAAAGGACAATGAAACCAATATTGCCGCACTTCGTAAGGCTTTGGAAGAAGCTGTTCATCGTCAGTTAATGAGTGATGTTCCTTATGGCGTGTTACTTTCCGGCGGATTGGACTCTTCCATAACTTCAGCAATTGCGAAAAAATATGCCGAAAAACGTATTGAAAGTGACGACCGTGATAAGGCCTGGTGGCCGCAACTGCATTCCTTTGCCATTGGTTTGGAAGGTTCCCCCGATTTGGCAGCTGCACAAAAGGTAGCCAAACATCTCGACACAGTGCATCATGAGATAAAATTTACCATTCAGGAAGGAATTGACGCCATCCGCGATGTGATTTATCACTTAGAAACCTATGACATCACCACCATACGTGCTTCTACCCCTATGTACCTTATGGCCAGGGCAATTAAAGCTATGGGTATAAAAATGGTGCTTTCAGGTGAAGGTGCAGATGAGATTTTTGGTGGATATCTCTATTTCCACAAAGCGCCAACTGCCAAGGATTTTCACGAGGAGAACGTTCGTAAACTGGACAAACTGCATATGTACGATTGCCTAAGAGCGAATAAATCGCTGGCTTCATGGGGCATTGAAGGACGTGTGCCATTTCTAGACAAGGAATTTATGGATGTGGCTATGCGCATCAATCCGCAGGACAAAATGATTAATGGCGAGCGTATGGAAAAATGGGTATTGCGGAAGGCTTTTGAAGACATGTTGCCAGAGAGCGTGGCCTGGCGTCAAAAGGAGCAGTTTAGTGATGGTGTAGGTTATAGCTGGATTGACACGTTGAAAGAAATGGTGAATGAAGAGGTGAGTGACGAACAATTGAAAAACGCACATTATAAGTTTCCTATTCAGCCGCCAAGCAGCAAGGAAGAGTTTTACTACCGTTCTATTTTTGCAGAACATTTTCCCAGCGATACTGCGGCATTAAGTGTGCCATCAGTGCCTTCGGTGGCTTGTAGCAGCCCGATAGCGTTGGAATGGGACGAAAGTTTTAAGAATATGAACGATCCCAGTGGAAGAGCTGTTGCCAAGGTGCATGCCGATGCCTATAAGAAGTAGGAAGTATTGTCGATTTGGGATTTGGGATTTGGGATTTTAGATTTGTGAATAACGAGTTTTGAGCAAAATTAAATGTTGCCCCATTTTCTTCTCTTTTACTTTTACGCACCAAGACCTTGTTAATATATACTAAAAAGCTCCTAAAAGCTCGTTAAACATACCAAATCTGTACTGCGATAGTCGATATAGTTTGTATCTTCCTATTATGGAAAAGATATTAGTAGCCGGTGCAACAGGCGCCACAGGAAAAAAAATTGTTTCTCTTTTAAAGGATTCTGAAAAGTTTCAACCCGTGGCTATGGTGCGAAACGAAAAGCAGCAACACGAATTTCAACAGCAGAACATTGAAACTGTTCTTGGTGATTTAACAAACGATGTTTCGCGTACCACCGAAGGAATAGACCGGGTGATTTTCGCAGCCGGATCCGGAGGAAAGGACGTTATGAACGTCGATCAGGATGGGGCGATAAAGCTCATTGATGCCTCCAAGAAGCATCGTGTAAAGAAATTCGTGATGCTTAGTTCGATGGGCGCCGATAAACCGGAACAAGCAACCGAACTGGAAGACTATTTAAAAGCAAAACACAACGCCGACCAGTATCTGGATATTAGCGGTCTTACTTTTACAATCGTTCGCCCGGGAACATTGACTAACAATGAAGGTCTAGGGAAGATTAAACTGGCCCACAAGCTGAATGAAGCCGGTGAAATACCACGCTGGGATGTAGCAAGAACCTTGGTGAAAAGTCTGGACACAGAAGTCGCCAAAAACCAAGCATTTGAAATAGTAACAGGAGAGACCAAAATTGAAGATGCCGTAACGTCGTTTCAAGTATTGTCTTAAGGAATATAGCCTGAGAACTAAAAGAGCTTTTACTCCTCACCTTTCGGTGTGACAAAAGGACGATTTTGGATTGAAGATTTACGATTGACCATTTACGATTTACTATGATGATTTTAGGAGTCTAGTTAGTCTATTTTCTTTTTTCTAACTTCTGTTGTCTATTCACCACTCACTCTACACCACTCACTCTTCACTGCTCACCCTTCACCCTTCACCCTTCACCATCCTACGGCAACCACTTCTTATCGAAATTAGGCTTGCGTTTTTCTAAGAAAGCATCTCTCCCCTCCTTTGCCTCATCAGTCATATAGGCAAGTCTTGTGGCTTCACCGGCAAAGACCTGCTGTCCCACCATGCCGTCATCCGTTAGGTTCATAGCAAATTTCAGCATTTTTATAGAGGTGGGCGATTTTGCTAATATTTCCTGCGCCCAATCAAAGGCAGTTTGCTCCAATTGATCATGTGGTACAACCGCGTTTACCATTCCCATCTCAAAAGCTTCTTGCGCGCTGTAATTTCTTCCGAGGAAAAAGATCTCGCGAGCCCGCTTCTGTCCTACCATTTTCGCCAGATACGCACTTCCGTAGCCACCGTCGAAACTGGTGACATCGGCATCGGTTTGTTTAAAGATTGCATGTTCTTTACTCGCCAAAGTCAAATCGCACACCACGTGTAAACTGTGTCCGCCTCCTACCGCCCATCCGGGAACCACGCATATTACAGCTTTGGGCATAAAGCGAATCATTCGCTGTAGATCCAGAATATTTAATCGATGGTACCCATCGTCTCCCACATAGCCCTGGTGTCCCCTTGCCTTCTGGTCGCCTCCACTGCAAAAACTATACACCCCATCCTTACCAGAAGGGCCTTCGGCAGATAACAACACTACGCCAATACTTGTGTCTTCCTGGGCATCGTGAAAGGCATCCAGTAATTCGGAAGTTGTTTTTGGACGAAAAGCATTGCGAACATCGGGTCTGTTAAAAGCAACCCGAGCCACCCCGTCACATTTTTTATAGGTGATATCTGAATATTCTTTGACCGTTTTCCAGTTGGGTGTGCTCATAATTATTAAATTTACCCCAAAGATAAAATACTATTTTCACAATGTCCCATCGAACGCAGTCGAAATGCTTTATACGTTAAAAAATAAAGCCGTGCTTTAAAGCTACGTTAAAAAGGACTTATTAATTCAATAACAACAATGCGTACATTACTTACTTTCTTTGGAATTCTATTCATTTCATTTCACCTTTCTGCACAAGAACCCTATCAATTTACAACAGTAACAGATCTGGAAGCGACTCCGGTTATTAGTCAGGGGCGCACAGGAACTTGTTGGAGCTTTTCTACTTCTTCATTTTTGGAATCTGAAATTATTCGCCTTACCGGAAAGCAAATAGACCTTTCAGAAATGTACACGGTGAGGAATACCTATCCTAAAAAAGCCGATAATTTTGTAATGCGACAAGGAAAGGCCCAATTTAGTGAGGGCGGATTGGCGCATGATGTGATCAATTCGATTAGAGAATATGGTCTTGTAACCAATGAAGCCTATAGCGGGTTGTTTCCTTCGGAAGATACGCATAATCATGCTGAACTGGTTGCGGTATTGGAAGCCATGTTAAAGACCTACGTTGATAATCCCGGAAAAAAACTCAGCAAGCATTGGAAAAAGTCGGTTGAAGCCGTTTTAGATGTGTATTTGGGTAAAAATCCCGCGACTTTTACGTTTGAAGGCAAGCAATACACACCACAGTCGTTTTTACAAATGACGAAGATTGTTCCTGATGATTATGTGACCATCACCTCTTTTTCACACGCGCCTTACTACGAGCAATTTATTTTGAATATTCCCGATAACTGGAGCTACGGCAATATGTATAATGTTCCGCTAGAGGAACTAATTTCGACGGTAGATAATGCGCTTCAGAATGGGTTTACAGTCGAATTGGATTGTGATGTAAGTGAGCGTACATTCTCTTCCAAAGACGGTGTGGCTGTAATTCCGAAGGATTCAGAAAATAATATAAAAGCATTGCAAGGCGTATATCAAGAAATGAATATCACCCAGGAGTTTCGTCAGGATGAATTTGAAAACTTTACCACCACCGATGATCATTTGATGCATATTACAGGACTGTTACGCGACCAGAATGGCACAAAGTACTACAAGGTTAAAAACAGTTGGGGCACCGACGAAACCCGTAACGCGAATGGTGGGTATGTCTATTTTAGTGAGGCTTATATGAAACTCAAGACCATTAGCGTTATGGTCCATAAGGATGCTGTTCCAAAGGCCACTGCAAAAAAGTTAAACTTTTAAGAATTAAAATAGGTTGTGGAATCATTATTGATAGCTTTGTTTGTATGAAAAAAAGTGTGCTGCTTTTACTTTTCTTACCGGTATTCGCCATGGCGCAATACGATTTTGACACACGTTATTTTACCATTACAGCCGAGTCCCTCCCCGAAATAGAAGATTTGACCGCTCCTTCGTTTTCCTTAGAAAAAGGCCCCACATTTTCAACCAAGTTGAAAACCTTTCAGATGAATGTTGATAACTACCGGCAGCCGGTCGATATGGCTACGGCTGTTAATGACGGCGACAAATACATTCAAAGGAATGTTGATGTTGGCCCGCTGCAACAAAAATTGTTAGGTAGTGTTGGAGTAAAACCCGGGTATCAAACAGACGGTACTACTACCGTCAAAAATATCGCCTATAAGGAAGTTCGCGGTTTAAATCTAATGGATCCTTGTCCGCCCTATGGCATCTGCTCACGCTGCGCTCACTATCGAGTTGGGAGAGGCTATTAATTCTCACTTAACATTTGCTTACACATGAATGTTGTACATAAATAATTTGCAAAAAATTTGTTTAGTTAGGATTCCTTACTATATTTGTAAAAGCAATAATGCTCTAATTAAAAAATAACATCATGGCTAAATCCATTTTTTACCACGCAGGTTGTCCGGTTTGCGTAAGTGCCGAAAACGACATTTTAAACCTAGTAAATCCCAACAATGTTGAAGTTGTTCATCTGGGAGAAAACAAAGCAAGAATCAAAGAAGCAGAAAGCGCAGGCGTAAACTCTGTCCCTGCTCTATTAACCCCAAATGGAAATGTGCTTCATATAAATTTTGGGGCTTCATTGGACGCTTTGAAAAACTAATGAGGGTAGCTGTTTGGGACACCTATGTAGGCCGAGAGGATGGTATAACCATGCATTTCGACATTCTGGTTCCGTTTGAGACTCCTTCAGAAAATGTTTTTGAATATGGACGAAACTATTTAGATGGAAAGGCGTTTAAAACAAACGGACTTGATAGTAAGGCATGTACCTTCTGTCATATGGAACAAGCAACGCAACCCATAGTTAATGCTATAGAAGCGAATGGTTTCTATATCATTGAAATGGAAAATTGTACGTAATAATTTGAAAAAGTAATTAGGATATCTAACTTTGCCTGCTCCGACTAACTCGCGGCAGGCTTTTTTATGCAACAAAGTATATTTAATACCAACACCCAACAGGATAGTGTTTCCGGTAAAATTGTAATTGGTTTAGAGCGTATTTCTGAAGCGTTCAGAACACTTTTATGGGAGCACGCAAAAACAATTGGTGTTAGCCCCATGCAAATACAAATCCTGCTTTTTATTGCTTTTCACAAAGAAGAGTACTGTAACGTAAGCTACCTTTCAAAGGAGTTTGACGTAACAAAGCCTACCATAAGCGATGCAGTAAAAGCCCTTGTCGCCAAAAGGTTAATTGAAAAGGTTCCATCCACAAAAGATAGTAGGAGCTATTCCATTTTGTTATCTGAAGAAGGCAAAGCAGTGGTAAATGCCACCTCACATTTTGCGAATCCCATAAAAAACAGTCTGGACAATCTTGAGAACACAAATTTGGAAGCTCTTTACGCCATGGTGAGTAAATTAATTTACGGATTACACAAAAGCGGAGTAATTAGTGTACAAAGAACGTGCTTTGCATGTACGTTTCATTCCGAAAACGGCGAAGGTGATTTTTGTAATTTGCTGAATAAACCCCTGTTAACAAAGGACATTCGTTTGGATTGCCCGGAGTTTGAAACAAAAGCGTAATAGTAGTATTATACCAACTCAATTCCGTCCTCCTTTATAAGAATTTGCTTATCCTTATAAAGCGTCCCTATTGCCTTCTTAAAACTTTTTTTACTCATCCCCAACTCTGTTTTAATGGTTTCGGGATCCGATTTGTCATGAACAGGTAGAAATCCGCCGGCTGCTTTTAACTCTTCCAAAATAAAATTGGCATTGGGCTCAATACTTCTATAGCCGGGCGGCTGCAATACAACGTCTATTTTATTGTCATCGCGTACCTTTTTTATAAAAGCTTTCAGACGATCACCGGTGCGGATGTCTTCAAAAATATCATCGATATAAATAAGACCTTTGTGCATTCCGTTGATAATTACATTCGCACCTTTTTCGGTGAGGTGTGTAACCAAAACATCAACTTCATCAAATTTTTCGAGAGTTACCACGTCATTATTCAAAAACTTATCGGTCTTGCTCGAACCCACCAAGCGATCGGTTTTTTCATCCAAATACATATAAACAATATACCAGCTGCCCACTTTCATAGGGCGCGCTTGTTCTTTAAAAGGAACAAACAATTGCTTCTCCAAGCCCCAATCCATAAAAGCCCCAAATTCGTTAACGTCACTGCAATGTAAATAGCCATAGGTATTTAGCATAACAAAAGGCTCCAAAGTAGTCGCAATGGGACGCTCTTCGTTGTCTAAATAGCAGAAGACCCGAATTTCATCTCCAATTTCATAAGTTTCGGGTTTGTATTTATGCGGCAGCAACAGTTCATTTTCTTCATTATCGCCTAAATACAATCCTGGATCTGTCTCTCTTAAAATTGTAAGTGTATTGTATTCACCTAGTTGAATCATAGCGGCAAAGATACGATTTCAGAATTGAAAAAATTGCTAAAAAAACGTTGCAAAGTTCAGAACAATTTTAGTATTTTCACAACCGATGAATCCTCACAATCCTCACCTTTTCCCTGAACCACTTGCCTTACAAAAGGTGATGGAAACCGAAATTGGCAACATCTATTTTTACGATAACCTCGTAGTTGTAGAAGCGCATGAAGGTGTAACTCTATCTTATGCAACAGGGTTTTCAATTTTGGTAAAAGGACTTCAATATTTAGGTGCAAAATCATGGATTTATATTGCCAACCGAATTAATTCCTATTCGGTAAATCCAAATGACTATAAATACCTGGAAAAGATTCCGACTTTAAAAGGAATTGCCATAGTAACACCTTCCGAAATCGGGAAGAAGAACGCTGCACTCGAGGCCAATTTCTACAATAAAAACTTTACGGTCGTAGACGATTTACCGACGGCATATTATTGGGCCCGGGAAATTTTAGGGGAACTATAAATTACTTCAAATATTGAAAATATGCTGTTAGAACAGCGTCGTTAACTTCTGAAGGTGTAAAAACCTCCAATACTTTAGGCGTTTCCGAAGCTTTAAAAAATTCATTCAATTCATTTTCAACTTCCTTTTCATTTTTTGCCGAAAGATATTCGAACCCATACATCTCGCTTAAATGTTTGGCTGAAAGATGGTGTTTCGTTTCAAAATAGGTGTCAAAATGCGCTGTATTCTTAGCCCCGGGAAGAATTCTGAAAATACCTCCTCCACTATTATTTACAACAATGATTCTGAAATTGTTAGGAATATAATTATTCCACAACGCATTACTGTCATAGAAAAAAGCCAAATCGCCGGTGACAAAAACTACCTGCTTATCTGAAGCAAAGGCAGCTCCTATCGCCGTACTCGTACTGCCATCGATGCCACTTGTTCCTCTGTTACAGAATACTTCAATGGATGCATCTATTTTAAAAAGCTGCGTATAGCGAATGGTTGCGCTATTGGCCAATTGTAAAATACTTTTCTTGGGAAGGGCTTCGCAGAGTCCGGCAAACACCTTAAAATCTGAAAAAGCAACCTCATCGAGATAGGCCTCATGTCGTGACAATCTGTAACTTTTCACAGTTAGCCACTCTTTCTGAAAAGTACTTGAAACTACTTGAGCTTCAGGTAAAAATGCCTTTAAAAAAGTTGAAGGAGTGGTCTTAAAGTGATGTTTTAATACAAAATAGGTGTCGTACGCTTTCTTAGGGTCGACATGCCAATGAGTCTTTGGAGGATAGCTCCTTAAAAAGGCTTTTACTTTCTTTGAAACCACCATCCCGCCGAACGTCAATAATATATCCGGTTGGAGCGCTGTAAATCCGTTAGCATCCAACGGCGCTATCAATTGATCGATGGCATGAATAAAATTTGTGTGATGTAGATTGGAAGTAGTTTCTGTAAAAACCACCACGCTCTCATCTTGCGCCAATGTTGCGAGCATTTTTTCCTCCAAACTGTTGGGAGATAACACTCCTGCAAGTATAATTTTTCGGGAGCTGGTATTCCACTCTTTAATAAAAGGCTGGAGATCCTCCGTCAGTACGTTTGTTGACCTTCTAACCGGCACATGTTGCGGCCGCACTTGCAAATCGGGTACTGTAAGATATAGTGGTTCCGAAAAAGGAACATTGATATGAACCGGCCCTTGCAATTCGAAGGCTGTATTAAGGGCGATATTAATTTCCGTTTCATTAAAAGTCTGATGTGCTTCTCCTTCAACGCAATTGGCGCTGTATAGAATATGATTGGAAAACACGTTTTCCTGTAAGATGGTCTGCCCATCCCCCATTTCCAATAATTCGGAAGGGCGGTCGGCCGATATCACCACCAAAGGGATATCGCTGTAAAAGGCTTCCGCAATTGCAGGATAGTAATTCAGAACTGCCGATCCCGAAGTACACACCAAGGCGACAGGTTTTTGAAGCTGCTGTGCAAGTCCCAATGCAAAAAAAGCGGCGCAGCGCTCATCTACTATACTGAAATTTTTAAAATCGGGGTGCTCGGTAAAACCAATGGTTAACGGCGCATTGCGGGAACCGGGAGAAATTACAATATGATCAATTCCTTTGACAAGGCATAATTGGGTGATGGTTTGCGAAAGGATTTTCTGTGAAAAATTCATTAACAACAAAGGTACAAAGTAGCCTGCAATATTACAGCATTGGTTGCAATACCTGTAACATTGTTTGCAATTTATTTTGTGTTTCCTGCCATTCCTCAAAGGGTTTTGAAGCCCCGGTAATACCTCCGCCTGTATAAAGTATTGCCGTGTTACCGGTGATTTTCATACATCGAAGATTGACATACAGATTGGAACAACGGTCATTTCCACAGATAGGCCCTACAAAACCTGTATAAAACTCCCTATCGTATCCCTCTTTTTCGGTTATAAATTTCTTGGCCTCCTTTTTTGGAGTACCGCAAACGGCGGGAGTGGGATGTAAAACTGTAGTAATTGTTTTTAAGGTGGCCTTTCCATTCCGCAAAATACCCGTAATATCTGTGCGCAAATGTGCCAAGGTTCCCGCTTTGTGAGTATAGGTTTTTGAGATTTTTAAAACATCGGTTACTTTTTGAAGACTATTTGTGATAGCATCCGTAACAAATCGTTGTTCTTCAATTTCTTTGTCGTTCCAGTAGATAGGGGCCTTTTCGTTGTATGGCTGTGTTCCCGCCAGCGCCATAGAAGTAAAAGAGGTGTTTTCGGTTTTTACCAGAATTTCGGGAGTCGCACCGCACCATAGACCGGTATCGGGATGAAACCAAATATATCGGAAAGCGCCCGGATACAAGTTGAATATTCTGTTACATAGGGTTGAAATCTGAAATTTTTTCAATTTCATATGATACTTACGGGACAGTACAATTTTATTTGCGTTCTTTATTGTAATTACGTGTATGGCCTCTTGAACCAATTTGGTATACCTATCTTTTTCTGTATTATCTTCCTGCGGAATTATTTCTTTTCTTACAGGGGTTGTCTTTTCAATTTTTGCTTCCAGAATCGTGCTCAATGCATACGGAATACAATAGGCACTTTCAGTAAAATTAAATGGCGCCATCACGACCGATCGCTCTATAAAGGTGTCGGTGGTGTGTAATTGCGAATCGTTTTGAAGCAATGCTACAAGCGAATCACTATCCGGTAAAGAAAAAACCACAAAAGGGAGTTCTTTCTTAAAATGGGTATTCAAATTTTCAGTGAGTAGTTGTAGGTCCATTTTCACTAAGTACGTAAAGTTAGGGTAGTAAGTTTTACAAGTGATATTAATTGATCGTCTTCATTTACTATAGGGATGTGCCACAATTGTGTTGTTCTTCCTTTATGAAGTATTTTCGCCTTGGCGTAAACATATCCGTCACGGATGCTTTTCACATGATTTGCCGCTATTTCTATGCCTCTAATTTGCGCATCCTTTCCCAAGAAGATATAGGCTCCGGCACTTCCAACACTTTCAGCCAATGCAACCGAAGCGCCTCCATGCAATATTCCATCCGGCTGATGTACTTTTGTTGTTACCGGCATTCTTGCAATTACAGTATCTTCAGTCACATCCGTAAATTCAATCTCGAGCGTTTCCAGCAAGTTATTTTTACACATCGCATTCAGTTTTGCCAAGGTTTCTTTTTTAGAATACTCCATAAGATTAATTTACCTTTGTAAAAATACGAAATACCACTAATTATGCAGCTAGAAAAGCAGGTTTCTTTTACCGTCACTAACACATATTCAACATATAATGCCCTAACATCAAAAACTAAAAACGTCTGGTTTGTTTTTCATGGCATGGGTTACTTGAGCAGGTACTTTATTCAGTATTTTAAAAATCTTAATGAGGAAGAAAATTACATTATTGCACCACAGGCGCCGTCGAAATACTACCAGGGCACAGATTTTAAACATGTGGGAGCATCCTGGTTAACAAAGGAAAATACAGCTGAAGAGACACAAAATGTCCTGACTTATGTGGACAGTGTTTTTGACGCCGAAAAAATACCCGAAAACTGTAATTTTATCATATTGGGATACTCGCAGGGTGTATCCATTGCTACACGATGGCTGGCGAGCAGAAAAATACAATGTGACCATCTTTTACTGCATTCGGGAGGAATCCCAAAAGAGTTAACTCCAGACGATTTTTCCTATTTCAACGAGGGAACTCAGGTAACCTACCTCTATGGAGATAAGGATCATTACATTACAGAAGCCAGAAAAACCGAGGAAGCATTGAGAGGAAGCGCTCTTTTTGGCACCAAACTAAAAATCGAGGTTTTCTCAGGCATACACGAGGTTAACACTGCTTTTCTTACAAAGTTAGCAACAAGCAAATAATTATTTTTGTGTAGTTCGTCGAATTTATTTGCATTATATCTGTAAATGATATTTATTTACATTGTAATGTAAGAATTTTCACACCCCCGACTTATGAAAAACACACTACTAACTTTTGGATTGATGCTATGTACAGTAGCATTGCTTGCACAAGTAAGTGCAAAAGAGAAGCAAGCGCTTTTAGATTTATTTGTTGCCACCAACGGTGAAAATTGGACTCATTCATGGGATACCAACACACCCGTTTCAGATTGGCAAGGAATTATTGTTGAAAATAATAAAGTGGTAAGCATCAGTTTGCTGTTTAACAACATGGAAGGAACGATCCCGGCTTCACTTGGAGATTTAGAGGCCTTAACTGTATTGGAAATGTCATTCAATAAACTATCCGGTAAGCTACCGGCTTCATTGGGAAATCTAAGTAATTTAGAAATTCTTGCCTTTAATGGTAACAACCTGAAAGGTTCCATTCCCGAAAGTTTTGAAAATCTGAAAAATTTAAAACAACTACACCTTAGTAGTAATAAATTAAGCGGAACAATCCCAAATACACTTGGTGATTTAGACAATCTGGAAGTATTTAATGTTTTTGACAACAACCTGGTTGGTGATATCCCTTCCGGACTTGCAAACCATAGAAGCTTAAGAGAATTAATGGTTGCCGAAAATAATTTAGTATCAACCGCCAACTTTTCGGCTGTACTGTTATCTAATTCAGGTGCTAAAATAGATGTCAATAAACCGGTCTTAACTCCAGGTGCCAAAACGGTAATTGCAACCGAAACCAGCGACGACGAAAACTAAACAGCAACTTTCTAATCCTCAATATATACACTGCGGCTTACAAAGGCCGCTTTTTTTAATGTCATTTTGTGGAAATAACATTTTCGTTTCATTTTTTATGTATATTCACAAAATATTGGCAGACGCAATAAGTAAATTTTTACAAAAAAATATTATATTGTCGACGAAATCAACAAATAATCAGATGTAAGGATTAATATTGGTTAATTAATAGTCTTATATTTTGGTTAGTAGCGGCTCCCTCGGGAGCCGCTTTATTTTATGTCAATTGTCTAGACATCAGGGCCCTTTGCCGCTCACCGCCTACCTACGGTAGGTAAACTCAATACTCACTGCTCACTAGAAAAGTATCTTCACACAAATAAATCATTTAACATGTCTCAAGGAAATTTTTGGTTAAAAGTGTGGCTGTAAATTATTTATATACTATCAGTTCATTTCTTTTGCTAGTCCAAAAGAAACGAACCACCTGCCCGTACCGCACGGTACGTTCGGGCGGGAAGAAAAAGACTCCTTTTGAAGGAATTTTTGCTTCGCAAAACCGGTTTGCAATCTCCGCGTCCGCCACAGGCGGACTGAATCTCGAAGCTTTGCCGCACCTATTCTGTCAAAAAGGGAGTTATTTTAGAAAGGGATTAGATTTTAGTTTAGCTTACCACTCACTGCTCACTGCTCACTGCTCACTGCTCACTACTTACAAGCCAAACGAAGTAATTTTAAACACCTATAATGAGTATTGTAAATTTTATGGTTCAGTTTTAGTACCTTACCACAACCTAAATTACTAAACCCTAGACAATGAAATTTATTTGTACCCTTTTCCTTTCCTTTTTAACAATTATCTCCTACTCTCAAAGCGCTTTTATGAAGCAAGGGGCCAACAAACCCATCGAAAATCGAAGCGTTGTTGCGCCCATTATAGCCTCTATTGGGTACCAAGGGTATGAGGAAACACAGGAATATTTTGGGGAAGGAGAATACGAAATATTTATAGACAATGTGGATGGCATTCTTGATAACCCCATTATCGTTTTAGATGGTTTCGATCCCGGTGACGGGCGAGATATTACCGGTCTTTACAATAGTTTGAGCTTCGGCGGACAAAATATGGCTGATATCTTACGGGATGAAGGCTTCGATATTGTGATCCTAAATGCACCTCAATACACAACCGGCGGAAAAGACATAGACGGCGGTGCCGATTATATTCAACGAAACGCCATGGTGTTAATCGAACTAATCAATTTACTGAACACACAAAAGGTTGGTGATGAAGAATTGGTAGTGCTGGGACCAAGTATGGGAGGTTTAATAGCTCGATATGGCCTGGCTTATATGGAACAAAATAGTATGGACGCCGAGACCCGACTGTACATTTCGTTCGACTCGCCTCATTTGGGCGCGAATATCCCAATTAGTCTGCAATATCTTATCAATTATCTGGCGCAGGAACTGGGTGACGCCGATGCTGTTGCCATCGTTGACAATGTACTCAACTCCCCTGCTGCCAAAGAAATGCTCTACGATCATTTA
Organism: Ulvibacter sp. MAR_2010_11; assembly: GCF_002813135.1. NCBI lineage: Bacteria > Pseudomonadati > Bacteroidota > Flavobacteriia > Flavobacteriales > Flavobacteriaceae > Ulvibacter > Ulvibacter sp. MAR_2010_11. The sequence continues at coordinate 2,781,840 of NZ_PHTY01000001.1, forward strand.
TTAGGGCATTTACTTTCAGGTTCTGCTTACGAACAGGATCCAACATTGTTGTTACCTATTGGCGCACCAAATTTCAGGGATGCCTTTCAAGCTGAATTAAATACGCTTGGTTTTCCGCAAAACGTAAGAAATGTAGCCATGGTAAACGGAAGTGCTCAAGGAACCACAACAGGCACTGCCGGAATGCAGGTGGTAGATACTACGCTGGATTTGGGCAGCGGCTTGACAGCCGATGTGATTTTACATTTTACGCCTGAAGCCGGGACAACCAATAATGCGACAAGTTTCGATTCCTTTTTTTTCGGAATACCACTCGACAGTTTCGATGCCGATGCCGAAGCCTTTGGCTTTAGTGACGGTGTGGACAGCGCTCCCGGGGGGACAGCCAATATTTCGGCGGCCTTGGGCGGTGGCGGCTCAACCAACCCCGTGATCGTAGCGTTTATTGCGGCCTTGGATCAGGATGATTATTCGTTTATCCCGGTGATTAGCAGTCTTGCTATCGAAAACGAAGACGATTGGTTTGCAACACCCGATATTGGTGGAATACATTCTTCTCCATTTGTAAATACCTATATTCCTTCCGAAAACGAACCGCATGTTACTGTAACCGCTGCAAGTGCCGAATTTGCACTGAATGAAATTAGAAATCCGGTTTTGGGTTTTGGTGATTTCAGCATAGAGACAAGATACTTTCTGGCGAAAAATCCTGCTTCAGAAACAATTAAAATACAATTGAATCCTTCTTTTTCTTACGGCGAAGTGACTGTTGAAGCGTATTCCGTGACCGGACAAAATGTGTTTTCACTTTCAGAAATAAATCCGAAGGAAACCATTTCAATAGAAAATACATTGGAAACAGGCATCTACTTTTTAAACATCCGGGATGCGAAGGGAGTGTATACTTTAAAATTGGCGGTACAGTAAATTTTTAACCACAAATCTGAATGCGATGAAACGTGTCATTTTTCATATTCCGGTTTTCTTATTCTTAGCGCTAAGTACCATTGGGCATTCTCAATACACCATTAACAGTGAATATGGCAATCTTGTCGATTGCGATACACTCACTTCGGGAATTTACATAGTCTGGTGGGATAATAATTGGGACTATTCGGCAGATGCGCAAGCGCTTTTAGATCATATGGAAGCCTATCGCGATGTGTGTTTAAACGATCTGGAACTTCAAGATCCGCCCAATCCCGTGGATGGTTATTACTACAATGTGTACCTGCATCGTCCGGACGATTTATTTCCTGCCTGGTGGAGCAACGGACAGGGAACCGACAGCAATGGATATCCCTACCTAACGCTTCCCATTGGAGCTCATAACGATTGGGTAAACGTGGCACATGAAACCTTTCATGTTTTTCAGTACAGTGCTAATTCGCCTGGTTTTGCATATGCCGGTGACAGTCAGTGGTACATTGAAGCCTCCGCAAATTGGTTCGCTGCCCGGCAAAATGCCGACGTGGACGAAGCCTTTGTAGAAGCCGAATCTCTGGTGCGATTGCCGCATGTGGCGCTTTGGCTGAGTTACGATAATTTCCCTGCTACCTACCCACAAAACTGGCAGCGATATGTGCATCAGTATGCATTGGCATTGTTGCTGTATTATTTAAGTGAAGAAACCACAGTACCCGATGAGATTATCACCGAAGGACTCTATGCCGGGACAAGCGATTTACCCCAGGAGTATTTTTTCAATCAGATGGGAGGAGCAGTCTTTAGAGGGCACTTTATAGATTGGGCGGCACATATGACCAATCATTTCGATTTTTTACCTGCCAATCAGATTGCCCGTTTTGAACAGGAATGGGACACCTATGCCGATCCTGCCGACAGCTATGAATATGTAGCCGAATTTACGGATGAAGGCACCAACGGTTGGTTTAGCCCTGATCCATGGGTAACGACTGCAGGCTGGGCGTATAATACCTATAAAATTAACAACGCAAGTGCAGATACCTATACTTTTCATATGGAAGGAAACGAGTTTGGAACCAATGGCTCACCATCTTATTTTCAAGGCAAGGTCTTGGTGCAAAATACCACAACCGGAACTAGTTTTTACGACCTGAACATGAGCAATGCCCAGGATGGATCCTTCAGTATTGCAGTTACACCAGAAGACACCACCCTGTATTTTATTGTGGCATCCATGCCCGAGGTCTTTACCGATGTTGAGCAATTGTACCCGTATCAAATACATATTTCAAAAGGGGTTTTAGGGATTCAGGATATAAATAAACAGCCCAAATATGTATTGGTTGAAAACCCGGCTTCAGGAAGTATCCAATTTCAGTTAAACGCTGCGTTTGCTTATAGCGATATCACTATTGAAGTGTATTCAGTAGCAGGGCAAAAAATGTTTACGCATTCTGCAACCAATCCTACGGAAAGCATTTCAATCGAAAATGGATTAGACAGAGGTGTCTATTTTTTACGCATTCAGGATACCGAAGGAATTTATACCTTTAAGCTACTTATAGAATAAAGCACACATTAAGAAACTACATTTATGAAAGTGATCCCATTTTATTTTTTCATTGCGTCTTGCATTATTTCTACGACAGGGTTTGCGCAGCAAGAAGCCAAGGCAATCGAACAGGAAATCATCGAGCAAATCTGGAAACCCTTTAAAAACTCCTATGAGGCACGAAATGCAGAAGCATTTAAAAGTATTCATACAGACGATATGCTACGAATTACAGACCAGGGTATTCTAACCGGGCCCGAGTACAAGGAAAATATAGATTCTTGGAAAGCACTGCCTGATGGTAATGAGATTACCATCGATTTTGCCATGGAGAATTCGAATGTACGAGAAGAGTTGGCGTATCAGATAGGCTATTACAGAGTCACTTTTAAGAAAAAAGACGGAGCGCCTGAAACCTATTTCGGACAGTTTCATGTGGTGTTAAAAAAGGCGGATGGCATTTGGAAAATCGCACAGGATTTCGATACCGCCATTGTAAACGAGATGCCTGTGGATGCTGTGTTTTTTGAAAAGGCGGAATTGTTGGATCTAACCCACTAGTTTGCCTTGCACGGACGCAATAAAATTGCCTTTCACATTTGATACTTCGTTGATATAGGAAGAAATTGCACAATTTTCTAAAGAAGATTATTACGATATCTACAACACCTATGTGAAGCCGGAAACCCTTTGGTCCAAACACCTGATAGAACCCATTGGCACACCGGACGAAGTGCCAGATTTTTTGCCCTATGAAGCACTACAAAAATGCCCATACCTCTTGTCTATTCTGAACACTTTTGAATGCAACAAGGAAACCTTCCGAATTCACATTCTGGATCCGGGTGCACATATTAGACCGTATAGAGATCTAGGTTGTCGTTTGGAAGACCGCAAAGTGCGACTTCATATTCCAGTAAAGACAGACGACGGTGTGCAATTATTACTCAACAATAATCCTGTAAAAATGAAAGCGGGCGAATGTTGGAATTGTAATTTTCATATCACCCATGAGATCCGCAATAATAGCAAAGAACCAAGAGTGCATTTAATTATGGATTGTATTGTCAACGATTGGTTGAAAACATTATTTAAGAGGTAGGCTGAGAATATGGTCATGGGTATTGGGATTTGGGATTTGGGATTTGGGATTTGGGATTTGGAAGTTAAAAGTAAAACTAAACTATCCTGTTCACTGTTCACCGCTCCGGAGTTACTATTTACAAAGTACGAATTATGAGTGCTGGAATTTTGGGACCGGACAAGTAGCTAAGAATCAATAAAAGTTGTATTTTTAATAGTACAATGATTACCCCCTAATTTTCGGTCTGGATCCGGCTTAGGGGTATTTTTTAATCTGAATTTCTTATAAAAAATGCACTGAAGTCACCAAACACTTTTGATTTTAACCAACTTTAATATCTAAAACCATGAAAAAAATAGCTCAATTCTTTGTTTTAATTTTAGTATTCGCTTGTGCTCAGGAAAAACCGGATGTCGAAAAGGAAGGTCAGGAACTCATGCAATTAAGTAGAGAATGGTCCGATGTTGCGGCTACAGGTGATGTCGACAAAACCGTTAGTTACTGGTCTGATGATGCGGTTTTTATAGCCTCCGGACAACCTACACTTCGAGGGAAGGAAAATTTAAGAGCCATGGTGGAGGACATGTCGAAAATTCCGGGATTTAAAATTAGCTGGGAACCAGAAAGCGTTTCCGTTTCCGAAAGCGGAGATATGGCATATTTGATTGAAAATAATTCAGTCACAGTAAACGATACCCTTGGGAATCCTGTTACTACCACAAACAGAGTGGTTACTATTTGGAAAAAAGACAGTCTTGGAAATTGGAAAAATGTGCTGGAAGCGAGTGCAGCGGATCCTAAATAGTTTTAGTTGACCAGCAATATCAATCCAATATGAAATTTAAATATTCTTTACTAAGGACGTTAGTAGTGTTGCTGGCATTGAATGCTACGGCACAGAAAATTTTCGACACTCATATTCATGGCACAGCAGATCCCATTCAACAATTACAGACATTGGCATTGGCAGGGGTTTATGAAGTAGCACTAAGTACATCGTGGGACGCACAGACCTTATATAAGGATACCAATGGGATCAAAGTGCTTCAGGGATTAATGTTGGCCTGTCCTAACGGCAAAGTTCCTTATAGTAACCAATATTGCTTTGCCGACCAAGGTGATTTTCCGGATGTCACATGGGTAGAACAGCTTATAAAAGAGCACAAAATCCATTTTATAGGTGAAGTGTTAAGCCAGTATTACGGCATCTCATCTTCAGACGAAAGGTTAATTCCCTATTATGCGCTGGCCGAAAAATACGGTATTCCCGTGGGAATTCATTCGGGGTTGGCAGGGCCGGATCACGGTGCACCTAATTTTAAAGTAAGTTTGGGCACTCCTTTGTTGTTAGAAGATATGTTACAACGCTTTCCGAAATTGAAAGTCTGGATCATGCATGCCGGGGCACCTTTCTTGGAAGACACCCTTGCCATTCTGAAATATTACCCCAATGTCTATTTGGACATTTCGGCAGTTAACAATCCATATATATTTCCGAAGGCAGATTTTCAAGCCATCATAAAACGGTTTATTGATGGCGGATTTGAAGATAGAATCATGTTCGGATCCGATAACGGACCAATTAATTTGGCGATTGAAAATGTGGAACAAATCGATTTTATTTCATCATTACAAAAGGAGAAGATTTTTTATAGAAATGCCGAAGTATTTTTCTCGAGAGAGAACAAATAATGGTATTGGTTGATAGAATACTTATTACCGGTAGTATGAATTACGGATGGCTTTAAGTCGAAATATGTATCTTTAAACAAACTGAATAACCTCCAAAATCACGAATTATGAAAATGCCGACCCTTCTTTTAATTTGTTCTTCCTTGCTAATATTAAGTGTACTCGCCTGTAAACAGAAATCGGAAAAACAGGAACAAGAAGCTCAAGATGAAACCCCGGAAGGAATCATTTCTTTTATATCTACCCGTGATGGTAATTTCGAAATTTATACCGTGACGGCAGAGGGTAAAAATCTCACCAACCTAACCAATAACGATTCGATCGATTATTGGAGTTCCTGGTCTCCGGACGGAATGCAATTGATTTTTCAAACGGAACGCGACGGCAATAACGAAATTTACCGTATGAATGCCGATGGTAGCAATCCCGTTAACATTTCGAACAGTCCGGCCCATGAACAATTGCCGCAGTGGTCTCCGGATGGTACGAAAATAATCTTTACATCAGACAAGGATCACCCCGGCAAGGAAATCTACGTGATGGATAGCGACGGCAGTAACGTACAACGCCTCACCTTCGATGAGGATTACAATGAAGGGCCGTCATGGTCGCCCAATATGCAGCATATACTATTCACACGGCAACTGCGAGAGTTGCAGGATACAACACATGCTGCCAATGGAGAAATTTTTGTCATGGATTTGGAAGGCAAAAACGTACGGCGTTTGACTCATAAAAAAGGCTTCGACTCCGGTGCTTTTTTCTCCCCCGATGGCAAGCAAATTGCTTTTTACGGGGTATCGGAAACCGATAACTGGGACATTTTTATCATGGATGCCGATGGAGGCAATCTCGAAAACATCACCAACGATGCGATCGAGGACTACTCCCCTACCTGGTCTCCGGACGGCAAATGGTTGGCGTATACTTCGGGAACGAGCGAACAGTACGATGTTTGGATCATCAATTTGGATACCAAAAACAAGATTCGACTCACAGACACTCCCAAGCGCAACCAAAACCCGGTTTGGCGGCCGATTAATTGAGCCGCTAACTTGTTGGAGAAAGGGAAAAGTCTATCGCTAAAGGCATTAAGCTGAGGATGTAACTATTCATCGCATATGACAGCTGTACTTCTCTGATGGAAAACATTCAAGTAGCATACTTTCGTTGAACATAAATATCAAAAGTCAATTTTATTACCGCCTGATATAGTGGCACTTGAAGCGGCCCTAACATTAAAAGTCTTAAAAATTAATTATATTTATTGGGTACAATGTGGTACAATATACTTCAAAACTGCAGGCATGGGTTTGTGGGAACATAATGTGATTTGCCAAATCGAATTTTTCAATTGCTAAACGTATTAAACAATGCCGCGACTTGCAATTTTAAGTTTATTTCTACTATAAAGTAACAGGTTATGAAAAATGCACTACTAAGTATAGCGATGCTATTAGGGTCGGTTTTAATAGCTCAGGAAACGAACAATGACGTTAAAAAAATTTTTGAAGGCCTCTCCGATGCCTGGGAACAGGCAGACGGGAACGCGTGGGGAAATTATTTTTCAGACGATGCCGATTTTACAGTTTGGTTTGGATTACACCTTAAAGGCCGAAGGGAAATAGCCGATGGACACCAATGGGTATTCGATACAGTCTATCCAAACACCCGTTATGAATTCACCATAACAAATGAAAAGTATCTCAGTCCGGAAATTGCCGTTGTGCATCTGGATGCAAGTATCATTGAACCGGGTAAAGAGTTACCGGAAGAAGCCCATACTTTACCTGTCGCGGTAGTCCAAAAAATTGAGGGCGAATGGAAAATTGTGATGTTCCATAACATGAACAACCGTATTAAGGAAATTGAAGAAGGCAGAAAAAACGGAATTTTGGGAGATGTAAGACATTAATAGGCTTTAGAATGTCTTTAGTTGATTGTGAAAAAGCTTATTAAAAATAAGTGCCTTTATACCAACTTATCCTAATTAAATTTGTCTTTTGGAATTTAAAAACTAATAAACCCGCTGAACTTTAATATGGATCGTCTCTCAATACAGTAATGTCAAAATTACATGATATACAAGATTGGCCCGCTTATGCTTTATCATCTCAGATTAATCACTTTACATTCATAATTAGTTAATTGCGATATACCCTATAGGTTAAGAAGTCTAAAAATTGTACCTTTTCATTACATTTAACAAACTAAACAACCACCAAAGCGACTCAAACCTTTCCTGCCTGTGTTCGGGAAGGCCTAAACGCACAGCTGTTCCCGGAGATGTGCCTTTCGCGTAAAGCCAACTCACAATGAAATCTCAAGCCCAATTTTGTTTATTTCTTTTCTTTATCGCGGTCTTTTTATTTAAAAGCAACGGTCAGAATGTTACCGGTCAATTAATGCAGGATTTTCCGCAATGGATCAATGATAAATTTAAAGGTCCGCATCCCGATGCCAGAATTGTTGGCAACGGACTCTTTACCCATGTCGCTCCCCTCACTGAGAAATACAGTGCAACAAACAAGCAGTTTGCGGGTACACTAGACGGAAGATTGTATCTCCGTAAGCAAGGCACAGATTCTCTGCTTTTTATAGGTGAGCCGGCTCCAAACAATTATTGGTCTATGGATAATGCGCTGTGGTCTCCCAATGGGAAGTATCTTGTAGCTAAACAGGTAAACGACAGCGACGTAGCCGAAATTGAACTACAGGGGCCTAAGGCAAAAGCAACATCAAAGAGAAAATACAGCCGCGCCGGGGAAGCAATACCAATACACCGCTTTTATATTTTAAATATAGAATCGGGAGAGAATACTCCCATTAGCGTAGATAAGCATCTTCCCTACGTCCATCTGTTGCATTGGAGCAGTGATAGTAATAAACTGTATTTCTTGATGGCAGATCGCTTGCTTAAGGAAGTGTACTTAAAAACCATGGATATTGGAAACGACAAGGAAACCGTCTTGTTAACGGAAACATCAGACACCTATCTTATCGGCCTTAATTTATTGCAAGGCTATAGCAACAGGCTTATCGAAAGCAAGCAAGTTGTCTTTTTTGAAGGTCGCAGCCAATTTTCATGGATGAGTGACCGCAGCGGGTTCAACCAAATTTATTTGTACAATGAAGCAGGTAGTCTGGTTAGACCGCTTACAAATTTTTCTGAAAACGGGATCGTACTTTCCATACACGAGATCGACTATCAAAACGGATGGATTTATTTTAAGGCCAATGCAGACCCTGCAAAACCCTATGAAGTACAATTGTTCCGAACGCATATAGACAAGCCACTTATTGAAAAAGTAACCGATACACCGGGAATCCTGGATGCTTTTTTTCAGGAGAGCAAGGATACCCTATGGGTATTTCGATCTCAACTTCCTGAAACACTCCGGCTTGACCGCTACAGTGTCAACGGCAACTATATAGATACTCCATGGCAAGCCAATCCTTCCCTAACAGCCAAAAATCCTATCCGTCATGAATACGAGTGGGTGACCGCGAACGACGGAATTACACCTTTACAAACCTTTATCTTAAAGCCAACCGATTTCGATCCTAATTTGCGTTATCCGGTGGTGGAGTATATCTATGGAGCTCCTTTCGACAATGTAGTGGTTAGAGATCTTCTCGATAACTGGCTTTGGGATATGAACCGGCTGGCACAGGCAGGCTTTATTGTGGTCTTTGTAGATGGAAGAGGTACTGCAGACAGAGGCAAAGAATTCCGAGATTTTAGTTATGGAAAATTTGGGCAGGTAGAATTGGAAGATCATATAAGCGCCATCCAACAAGTGGGCAAAAAACGACCCTATATGGACCTTAACAGGGTTGGAATCTTCGGGCATAGTTGGGGAGGTCATTTTGCCCTTCGGGCCTTATTGGAAGCACCGGAGTTCTACAAAGCAGGTCATATTAACGCCGCAGCAATCGATCCCCATAATTTTAGAATTGCAATTGAGCCGTTTATGGGATGTTTGCCTAAGGAATGCCCGGAAAATTATAAAATGTCGATGTTAACCGATAAGTTAGACCGTCTAAAAGCCCCGCTAATGATTGTTCATGGTTCTAACGATGACGATGTACCCATTGACGATGCATACGGCTTGGTAAGCGCATTAAAATCTTCTAACTACAGTAATTATGAATTGGTTGTATATGATGGCGCAGACCATATAATAATGAGGAATCGGGAATGGTTACCACAGATGATTAATTTCTTTATTACCGGGTTGAAAGAATAATTTTGTTTAAGACGCTAAACCGGAATTGAAGGATTGGACGATAGAAAAGCAAATTAATTAACCTTCTCCTTCAAAGGGGAAAAATTACTGATCAGATTATAGTTTGTTAAACCTTAGCGATCCCGGTGTCACCAATTTATTTGACATCACCCAAGGACTAATTTATACTCAGGCAACTATTTTCAAAAAAATAGCATCTCTACATAAGAAACTTTTTAATTTGGTCTGAAATGAAAAATACAATCAAAGTCGCCCTTATTGTTTTTATGGCATTTGCTGTTTACTACCTACTCGACGAATTATACTTTAAATCTGTTCGTAAAGTGTTGTTTGACGCAACCGGACAATTTGGCTTGAGTCATATAATAACCTATATAATTTCCGGAATTCCGCTCTATCTGGGGACTTTTTTGCTCAACAAAAACACTTCCGTTTTTAAAAGTTTGGGGCTCAGTAAATCGGTTACAAAGGCCTTACTATTTGCGTTGCTGTGCACGTTGCCCTTGTTTATTGGTTTTAGCTTTGTGTTCGATTTCAATGCTGAAATTAATCTAAACACCATTCTTGTTTCGGTGATTGCAGCAGGGTTCTTTGAAGAGCTATTTTTTAGAGGGTTCTTATTCGGACAACTTTTTAAAAATTCGCGATTCGGATTTATTCCTTCGGTGTTTTTTGGGGCACTTTTTTTTGGCCTGATTCATTTATACCAAAGCACCGATGTAGCCGAACTCATTGGTATTTTCGCTATCACTTTTTTGGGCGGAATTCTATTCTCCTGGGTATATGCCGAATGGAACTATAACATCTGGGTTCCGGTTTTCCTGCATATGCTCATGAATCTGGCATGGGAGCTGTTTTCGGTTAGCGATACGGCCCTTGGAGGCGTTTACGCAAATGTATTTAGGGGAATTTGTATCTTTTTAATTATCACCCTAACTGTCGTGTACAAAAAGCAAAATCGGAAAAAACTGGAAATCAATAAAAGCACTATTTGGATGAAAAAGCGAGACGTGATACTTGAATAATTGACTTTAAAAATTTTTGCATAAGAACAAAAACCCAACCTTTCGGTTGGGTTTTTTATTATAGTTTTTGTAATCGTTAATTACAAACAACAACAGTTCCCGAAGCAACATTTCCTTGTGGATCGCACTCATAGCTAACATCTAATGAGCCCCCATTATCGGTAACGGTTACGATACAACCGGAAATACCACATGGGTCAGTTTCTATGTAGGTATAAACATTGCCCTGAGCTGTTAATAGCGTCCAAGTAGCACCGGGATCACATGGTGTGTTATTGAAAACCACGTCGACAGTACAGTCTCCATTAAAAAATACTTCCACATCAAAATAGGTTATAAATCCGCAATAGGTTTCCGGATCAGGACAACAGCCTTCATCAACTTGTCCATCACAGTTATTGTCGATACCATCATCGCAAATTTCTTCCATCCCGGGGTTTATGGAAGCATCATCATCACAATCTTCAACTAGATCGCTACATGAATTAGGAGCGTTAAAATATCCGTCACCATCAAGATCCATAGCATCTCCATGGGCTTGATGCGCAGGGATTGCCTTTACATTCACATTAATAATATGTCCGTTGTGACATACATCAACTTTATTATTGGCACGTTCTTGATTTTCTTGTAGATAATCTTTAGAATTTTCTTCGGTAGATACACCGGCGTCTTGTGTGCATGCAGCAATAAACAAGACACTTACAGAGAGTAAGAGTAGTTTTTTCATGGTTAGTTAGTTTAAGAATTAGTCTTATACTAAAATTAAACATAATACTTTAAATATCAGATGTTTGTATTCGAAGTAAAATCTTACTTATTGGTTTAAAACTAAAAACCCCAACCTCTCAGTTGGGGGTTTTATCTTGATTCTTGTTTATTACATCTGTGGTCACTGAGCGGATCCCAAGAGACTGCACTCTTTTAAACGAAAGCACAACATCACCTGCCATTCATCGGAAAAATCATCAATACTATTAAATTTTTAACCGAATTCCTTCAAATTGATTCCTTGCAAACAAGTTGACTCTCAAAATAATACTGTAGGAAATTGCAATAAGCGGTCGTTAATAGTGTACCTTTAGGAAACTACTAACCAGACAACTAAGTCTATTAATCACCCAACGAATGAAAAAAGTAAGCATTTTAGTATTGGTAATGATATTTATTACACTTGGCGCCTGTAAAGAGGCTGCCGAGAAAGAACCAGTTGTAGAAGAAGTCGAAACCGAAACTGTCGATGCCCCGGATTATGCCGCCTTCGATTCGAAAGTTGCTACTATTCGTGCCTTCACTGCAGCCCATGGTGCAGAGGATATGGAACAGCTATCTGCACTTATGGCCGACACCCTTAAATATAGTCCGGCGGAATACAACGGCAATCAGTGGGTTGGAAAGGCAGAACTATTGGAAGGACTAAAAAATTACCATAAAGATTTTGACAACATCAAATTCACTGAGGGCATTACGCTTGCCGACACCCTTGGTGGTGGGATGTGGTCCGGCTCGGTATATCCGGAAGCTACTGCTTCCATTAGCCCCGATGCTATTCGTGTTTATGGTACTTGGACAGCCACACATACCGCCACTAAAAAAGAAATCGGTGTGAAGTGGTTCGGATTGTTTTGGATGAACGAAGCTGGTAAAATTGCTATGTATACAGCCTATTTCGATGTAAATGGAATTGTGGCACAAGTGGCAAAATAAGCAGTAACGATCCCGAAATGTCTCCCTGAGCGCAGTCGAAGGGTAGTTTCGAAATTAGAAACTCGATCTGTAACAAAAACGAAAAATGCCCCGCTTATGCAGGGCATTCTTTTTTATTTCTCATCGTAAAGATCCCGAAGCAACCGCTCAGCATATCTCTTCTCGATACAATTCGCCAAAGGCGAATCACTCGAAGTGACAATTTACTTCACTTCTTCAAAATCTACGTCTTCAACATCAGAGTTTTCTTCTTGTCCGTTGCTGGATGCATTTCCTGCATCTCCCTCGGGAGCTCCTTGTTGTGATTCAGCTTGCGCCTTATACATTTCTTCGGAAGCAGTTTTCCACGCCTCGTTAATCTTATCTAACGCAGGTTGTATGGTCGCTACTTCTTTGGTTTCGTAAGCTTTCTTCAGCTCTTCCAAAGCATCTTCGATAGGCTTCTTCTTATCGGCAGATAGTTTTTCACCAAATTCCTTCAACTGACTCTCCGTCTGGAAGATCATCGCATCGGCTTCGTTTAGCTTATCGGCTTTTTCCTTCACCAACTTATCGGCTTCGGCATTTGCTTCAGCTTCGGCTTTCATCTTCTTGATTTCTTCTTCGGTCAAACCTGAAGAAGCTTCAATACGAATGTCTTGCGACTTGTTTGTAGCCTTGTCCGTAGCGCTTACCTTAATAATACCATTCGCATCGATATCGAAAGTCACTTCAATTTGAGGTGTTCCTCTTCGTGCAGGTGGAATTCCGTCTAAGTGGAAACGACCAATTGTCTTATTGTCGGTCGCCATAGGACGCTCTCCCTGCAATACGTGAATTTCAACACTCGGCTGATTGTCGGCCGCAGTGGAAAATATCTGCGATTTCTTTGTTGGGATGGTCGTATTGGCATCAATCAATCTGGTCATCACACTTCCCATGGTTTCAATCCCAAGAGAAAGTGGTGTAACGTCCAATAACAATACATCTTTTACATCTCCGGTCAATACTCCCCTTGAATTGCAGCACCAACGGCTACAACCTCATCGGGATTTACTCCTTTGTTAGGTGCTTTTCCGAAGAATTTCTCTACCGCTTCCTGAACTGCAGGAATACGTGTTGAACCTCCTACTAAGATAATCTCATCGATATCGGTTTTCTTAAGACCTGCTGCTTTTAAGGCAGTTTCACATGGCTTGATGGTGCGTTTTACCAAATCGTCGATCAATTGTTCAAACTTTGCTTTGGTCAATGTTTTTACCAAGTGCTTTGGTCCGCTAGCGGTAGCCGTAACATAAGGCAAATTGATTTCGGTTTGTGCAGCTGAAGACAATTCGATCTTCGCTTTTTCGGCAGCTTCTTTTAAACGTTGTAAGGCCATTGGGTCTTTTCTAAGATCCATAGACTCTTCCTTTTCAAATTCGTCCGCCAACCAGTTGATAATCTTCTGATCTACATCGTCCCCACCTAAGTGTGTATCTCCGTCGGTAGACAGTACTTCAAAAACACCGTCACCCAATTCAAGGATAGAAACGTCATGTGTTCCTCCACCAAAATCGAATACTACGATTTTTTGGTCTGTTCCTTTTTTATCCATTCCGTATGCCAATGCAGCCGCAGTAGGCTCATTGATGATACGTCTTACTTTTAAACCTGCAATCTCACCGGCTTCTTTGGTTGCCTGTCTCTGACTGTCGTTAAAATAAGCAGGAACGGTAATTACCGCTTCGGTAACATCGTGTCCCAGGTAATCTTCGGCGGTCTTCTTCATTTTCTGAAGTACCATCGCACTCAATTCCTGTGGTGTATATAAACGTCCGTCGATATCCACACGTGGTGTATCGTTATCTCCCTTTACAACTTTAAAGGCAGCACGGTCGGCTTCATTTTTAGATTCGCTGAACTTATTCCCCATAAAACGCTTAATAGAAGAAATGGTTTTGGTAGGATTGGTTACCGCCTGTCTTTTGGCGGGATCCCCTACTTTAATTTCACCTCCTTCTACAAAGGCAATTACTGAAGGTGTTGTTCTTTTTCCTTCGGCATTAGGAATTACTGTCGGCTCGCTACCTTCCATTACGGCGACACACGAGTTGGTAGTTCCTAAGTCGATTCCAATTATTTTACTCATAGTGTTATAATTATATGTTTTACTAATTCAATTTTTAATTTACGAAGTGTATATGACAAGGATTGTGCCAGTGAAATGATTCTGCCATACTGTCAGAATCTGGAGTATTAGATTGTAGGACCCGCCCGAACGTACCGTTCGGTACGGGCGGGTTGTTGGATAGGTTGATCATCTCACGCTTCACTCTTCCCCTTTACCCTTCACTGGTCACTTTTCTTCAGGCCCCTAAAAAATCTGATAATTTCTTAACACATGGTTTTGTTAGTATGGAAATATTCCATAAATTTGGATTATTTCCAAGTTACTATGTTTATCAATGTACATACCTATTTCAGTCTTCGCTACGGCACCATAAAACCCCGTGACCTGCTGGAGTTGGCACAAGGTTTAAAAATTCCTTGTATGGCGCTTACCGATATCAACAATACCTCGGCATGCCTGGACTTTGTACGCCTGGCGCCACAGCACAACATTCGCCCGGTGCTGGGTGTCGATTTCCGCAACGGGGCTCAACAACAGTTCATTCTATTGGCGAAAAACAATGAGGGATTTCTACAGATAAACACCTACCTGTCTTCTTTTTTATATTCAGGAATAAAAATACCGGAAAGGGCACAACCGTTTCACAATACTTTTGTTATCTATCCCTTTGCAGCCTTTAAAGGAGAAACGCTTTCCGAAAACGAATTTCTGGGAGTGAGAGCCGAAGATCTTAACCGACTCAAATTCTCGCCCTGGCGCAATCACTTAGAGAAGCTGGTGGTATTGCATACTGTTTCCTTTAAGAACAAAAAAGATTTCAATACCCATCGTCTGCTTCGGGCGGTCGATAACAATACTTTACTGAGTAAACTTCCACCTTCGGAACAAGGACGCGAAACCGATCTTTTAATTTCTTCAGCAATACTTAAAGAAACCTTTCAGGAATTTCCGGAACTTATTCAAAATACAGAGGCCTTATTGGAACGCTGTACGATTGCTTTCGACTTTAGTAAAGAAATTCCCAACAATCAGCATTCCTACACAAATAGTGAAACGCTCGATTTTCGCTTGCTGAAAAAACTCACCTACGCCGGTCTCCCCTATCGGTACGGTATTCCTTCCGATGCAGTTTTGGATCGCATTCAGAAAGAACTGGGAATTATCAAGGAGAAGGGGTTTGTTTCCTACTTTTTAATCAATTGGAAAATTTTAAAATACGCCCGTAGCAAAGGTTATTTTTATGTAGGTCGCGGAAGTGGTGCTAATAGCGTGGTCGCCTATCTGCTTCGCATCACCGATGTAGATCCTATCGAGCTCGATCTCTACTTCGAACGTTTTATCAATCTGTATCGCAAAAATCCGCCCGACTTCGATATCGACTTCTCATGGAAGGATCGGGATGATATCACTCAGTTTATGTTCCGAAGGTTTAAAAATACAGCGCTGCTTACCGTTTACAATACCTTTAAATACAAGGCTTCGGTTCGGGAATTGGGAAAAGTGTTTGGATTGCCAAAAGCCGAAATAGATGTGCTCTCCAAAGGGGAATACAATTTTAAAACTCTGGACAAATTGTCGCGATTGGTTGTGGTGTATGGCCAGTATATTCAAGGGTTTCCCAACTATCTGGGGATTCATGCCGGCGGTATCCTTATTTCCGAAAAGCCCATCCATTATTACACCGCCACCTTTATGCCTCCCAAAGGCTTCCCAACCACTCATTTCGATATGGTAGCTGCAGAAGACATCGGACTGTACAAATTCGATATTTTAAGTCAGCGTGGGCTGGGAAAAATCAAAGACGCTGTGGAGGTAATTCGGTACAATCATCCTCAACTACCTCCTATCGATATTCACGACATCAAACGATTTAAACAGGACGAGCGCATTAAAGACCTGCTGCGGAATGCCAAGGCAATTGGTTGCTTTTATGTAGAATCTCCCGCCATGCGAATGCTATTGCGCAAACTACAGGTAGACGATTATCTGGGTTTGGTTGCGGCCAGTTCGGTTATTCGTCCCGGAGTGGCCAAGTCGGGAATGATGCGGGAATATATTTTACGCTACCGCTTCCCCGAAAGAAGAAAAGATGCTCACCCCGTTATGCAGGATATTATGCCCGAAACTTATGGGGTAATGGTCTATCAGGAAGATGTGATTAAAGTAGCACATTATTTTGGTGGTCTCACTTTGGGCGAGGCCGATATGCTACGCAGAGGGATGTCGGGAAAATTTCGTTCCCGGGAAGAGTTTTTAAAGGTAAAGCAGCAATTTTTCGACAATTGTCACAGTAGCGGAAAAGGAGAAGAACTCACCAAAGAAGTTTGGCGACAAATAGAGAGTTTTGCCGGCTATGCCTTTGCCAAAGGACACTCGGCATCCTATGCTGTGGAAAGCTACCAAAGTCTTTTTTTAAAAGCCTACTATCCACTGGAATATATGGTTGCTACCCTTAACAATGGCGGTGGGTTTTACAGTATCGAATTCTATGTACACGAAGCGCGTATGCATGGTGCTGCAATTCTTGCGCCCTGTATTAACCACAGCCGGGGCGAAACAATTATTGAAGGAACTGCTATCTATCTGGGGTTTGGTTTTTTGCATTCTTTGGAATCAAGAGTAATAAAACGCATTGTAAACGAACGTACTAAAAACGGGTATTACCTAAGTCTGGACGATTTTATAGACCGGGTGCCTATCTCTATAGAACAGATTAATATTTTAATAAAGATCAATGCCTTTCGGTGTACCGAAAGAAACAAACGTGAACTCCTTTGGGAAGCTTATATGAAGATTAACAAAGTGAGTTTCGACGAACATATACGAACCCTTTTTAAAGCTGAAAAGATGAATTACAAAACTCCCGATCTTCCCAGCACTCGTGCTGAAGATGCATTTGATGAAATGGAACTACTCAGTTTCCCTTTGTGCAACCCCTTTAAATTACTACTGGCTCCCTCCAGATGCAGGATGCGTGCCAAACACTTATCCAATTTTGCAGGTGCAATTGTAGAAATAGAAGGCTATTTGGTGACAATTAAAAACACAGCTACTTCCAACGGGAAAAGGATGTATTTTGGAACCTTTATAGACAGGGATGGCGACTTTATAGATACGGTGCACTTCCCTCCTGTAGCCGAAAAATACAGGTTTAGAGGAAAGGGAATTTATAAAATAACGGGAAAGGTTATCGAAGAGTTTGATTGTATCTCTATTGAAGTGACGAAAATGATACGCTACCCTATTATTGAAGATCCCAGATACAGCGACAAGCGATTGCAGACAAATTCAGTTAAGAATTTTAACCGCCGGGTCCCTATTAGCCACAGAGCATAATGTTAGTTCGAGTGAATTTGAAGTGCGACAGCAAGCTTCAAATTTGTATCGAGAACAGATATACACAAACAGTCGCTTCTCGATACAATTTTTTACGCATCCCGCGTAAAAAACCACTCGAAGTGACAGAAAAGTAGAGACACATAGAAAAACAATTAAAAACCCAATGTCAGTTCGAGTGAATTTGAAGTGCGACAGCAAGCTTCAAATTTGTATCGAGAACAGATATAAAAAAAAACAGTCGCTTCTCGATACAATTTTTTACGCATCCCGCGTAAAAAACCACTCGAAGTGACAGAAAACTCATATAATGAAAATCTATTATGTATACATCTTAAAATGTTCAGACGACACTTATTATACAGGCATTACATCTAACCTAAGTAAAAGAATTGAGGAACATGAAGTTGGGAAATACAAAGACTCATATACATTTACCCGAAGACCTGTGTATATTGTATTCTATGCTGAATTTACTGTGGTTTCAATTGCAATACAAGCTGAAAAACAAATTAAAAAATGGTCACAGGCAAAAAAAGAAGCATTAATTAATAACGAATATGAAAAGCTTCAAAACCTATCTAAAAAGAAAATTTTTAAATAATAAAGCTGTTAACCTGAGTTTTCTCAATACATTTTTACGCAGCCCATATAAAAAACCCAATGTCGGTTCGAGTGAATTTGAAGTGCGACAGCAAACTTCAAATTTGTATCGAGAACAATTACAAATCAATGAACAACAACCGCCACATTGTCCACATGGATCTGGACACCTTTTTTGTGTCCTGCGAACGCTTATTGGACAGCAAACTCAATGGAAAACCCATACTAATTGGAGGTACCAGTGACCGCGGTGTAGTGGCTTCCTGTAGCTACGAAGCCAGAGCCTTTGGGATACATTCGGCCATGCCTATGCGACTGGCAAAGCAATTATGTCCCGAAGCCATTGTGCTAAGAGGAAACTCGGGAATCTACAGCAAGTTTTCAAAAACGGTTACGGATGTGATCAAGGAAAGTGTACCCCTGTACGAAAAGACGTCGGTAGATGAATTCTATATCGACCTCACCGGAATGGATAAATTTTTTGGCTGCCATCAACTTGCCACCAATCTACGTACACGCATTATTAAAGAAACCGGCTTGCCAATCTCATTCGGACTTTCGGCTAACAAAACAGTATCGAAAATAGCGACAGGCGAAGCCAAACCCAACAACCAGATACAAATACTGAAAGGCACCGAAAAACCCTTCCTCTCTCCGCTTTCGGTGCGAAAAATACCAATGGTGGGCGAAGTCACTTACCGCTCATTATGCGATTTGGGTATCAAACAGATAAAAACGATACAGGAAATGCCTTTGGAAATGATGCAACGCGTCTTTGGCAAAAACGGAGAAACCATCTGGAAAAAAGCCAGCGGAATAGACAATTCTCCGGTAGTACAGTACACCGAACGAAAATCCATTTCCACCGAGCGCACCTTCGAAAAAGACACTACCGATGTTCGGAAACTCGAAGGTATTATCACCGCCATGACCGAAAACCTTATTTATCAGCTACGACGTGCCGATAAACTTACAGCATGTGTTACCGTAAAAATTCGGTATTCCGATTTCCAAACCTATACCCAGCAAAAACAAATTCCGTATAGTGCGGCCGATCATAAAATCCTGCCGGTAGTGATGGAAATCTATAAAAAATTATATCAGCGAAGATTATTGGTACGCCTCGTAGGAGTGCGTTTTAGTCATTTGGTAGCAGGAGGTCAGCAAATCGATCTCTTTGCCGACAATGATAAAATTATTAATCTGTATCAGGCCATGGACAAGATGCGGGAACGCTACGGAGACCGCGCCGTTATCAAAGCATCGGGGATGGGTGCTAAAAGTATTAGCCGTTGGAATCCTTTTACAGGAGAACCTCCTCCATTGTTAGCGAATAGAAGACAATAGCTACTGCAATAAAACCGGTAAGTGTATTATAATTCAGGTAATTCGGCGTACTCAACTTTTTCGGAAATTTCTTCCACATTACCTAAGTATTCCTTGCCTCTTAATCGGGCAACCGTATAGGCCTTCAATTCATCTTCAGGTAACTCCTGAATTAAATTTTTAATACTTTGTATAGCTAATTCGTCTTGAACCGGCTGTAACCAAGGATCTTCCATTGCTTCAGGAAGAATCACCGGCATTCTCGGTTCCTTTAATTTCAGATTATTATGAATTTTACCCATCATCGGATTTCCTGTCGTAGTTACAATTGAAAAAGTGGTAAGCGTACCCCCCGTTTCCTCATCGTGCCATTCGCTCCACAACCCCGCCAATGCCATTGGTTTTCCCGATTTTTGAAAAATATAAAACGGATATGTCTTCCCATCGTAATGATGATGTTCATAAAAACCATCAATATAGACAATGCAACGATGGTGTTTGGCTGAAGTGCGAAATGCCGGCTTTTCAAAAATTGTTTCCCCTCTGGCATTTAAAGTGTTGTTCCAGATTTTTTTTTGTTGTTCCGAATCCCTTATCCATTCCGGAACAAGACCCCAGGTGGCCACTTCAGGGAAATCGGGAGATCGGTCGGTATAAATAAGGAGTTCGGGATGACTAAATCCGGATGTATGATAGATAGGCAAATCGGTTAACGGCACCAATTTTTCCATAATCTCGGCAATTGCCTGCAAATCGTTATTCCTTCTGGCCCTGTTTAATTGAGCCTCCAGACTTGCTTTGATATCGTAACACATTTGTCAAATTCTGTATAATAAGGTAAAACTAATATCGATACCGATAAAAATACGAATATTGAAACTATTTTTTAAGTTGAAAAAATAGAAGCCTATATTTGTTCCAGATAGAATTCTATGGAAAGTATAAGTGTTTTCGATATGCTGAAAATTGGTGTGGGCCCGTCCAGTTCACACACATTAGGACCGTGGCGCGCAGCAGGACGTTGGATTGAAGCGCTAAAAGACAAAGGTCATTTTAATTCTGTTACTGAGGTTTCGATAGATTTGTACGGATCCTTATCCCTTACAGGTAAAGGACACGCAACCGATGTAGCTGTAATGTTGGGGCTTTGCGGATTCGACCCCGTTACATTTCCTATAGAAAATATCGACAAGGAAGTTGCTTTTATAACTGGAGAAAATAAATTGAAGCTGAACAGCGAATTGGAAGTGCCTTTTATACCCAAGGAACATATAAAATTCAATCGCAAATTCTTAGAATTCCACCCCAACGGAATCACCTTTCGGGCAACACTTCTGGACGGAAAAAAAGTCTCAGAAACTTATTACTCTATTGGCGGCGGATTTGTAGTGCAACAAGAACGGAAACGTGCCAGGAAAAAGCTCGAAAAGTTTGCTCAATTTCCCTTTCCGGTCGAAAAAGCAACCGATCTGCTGGTGCATTGTGCTGCGGAAGGGAAAAGCATTTCAGAAATTGTATTAGAAAATGAACTTTCCCTGCGCAGTGAGGCCGAAATTAACAACGGCCTGAAAGCCATTTGGGACATTATGTTGGATTCTATGTATGTTGGGTGTCATACCGAAGGCAAACTTCCGGGCGGACTTAATGTACAGCGGCGCGCATTCGATATGCACAAAAACCTTATTGGTGACGCCAAATACACAAATGCCGAAGAATGGGTTGAAGCCATTCGCGGTACCGAAGTGAAGTTCCGCCAAATTTTAAAATGGGTTTCGTGTTTTGCGCTTGCCGTAAATGAAGTGAATGCCTCACTGGGGCGCGTCGTGACTGCTCCTACCAACGGTAGCGCAGGAGTAATTCCGTCAGTGATGATGTATTATATGGTCATCGAAAACCACGATGCCAATTTTGAAGATGTACGCAAGTTTATGCTCGTGGCAGGCGAAATAGGCAGTTTGTTTAAAAAAGGAGCTACCATTTCTGCCGCAATGGGCGGTTGTCAGGCCGAAATAGGTGTATCCTCAGCCATGGCGGCCGGTGCACTAACCGAATTGATGGGCGGTACTCCTGCACAGGTACAAATGGCCAGTGAAATTGCGATGGAACATCATTTAGGACTTACCTGCGATCCTATTGGAGGATTGGTACAAATACCCTGTATAGAACGCAATGCCATGGGAGCTATCAAAGCGATCAATGCTTGCGAAATGGCTCTGGATGGGGACCCAAGTATGGCGAAAGTACCATTAGACAAGGTAATTGCCACCATGTGGGAAACCGCAAAAGACATGACCAGCAAATACAAAGAAACCAGCGAAGGCGGTCTTGCCGTGCAGGTTAATATGAGTGATTGCTAAATCTTCCCAACTATCTTTCAATTTTAGTATAACTCCATAAGTCGAACTTATTCTTTATTTTTTGTAGGTATTTTCAACTAAATCAACATTTTAACACATTAAATTGTATTTATTAACGATAAAGTGCGTTTATTTATCGTTGAAATGCATATTTATTATATGTAGCATTTCGAGATAAATTCCTATAGTATGAAAAGGCCCCTATTTCTATTATGTGTTTTGGTATTCGCTTATGGTTTTAATGCTTCTGCTCAGGAAGTTCATATAGACGGAAGGCTACAACCGCTACTTATTGAATTTTTTGCATTGTGTAAATCGCATAACATCGAATACCAAGAAAAACTCGACCAACTTGAAACAATTGATATTGTTAACGATTTGCATACAGAAGATGAGTCTGCTACGTTGGGCATGCTAAGACGTGATGCGAACGGAACTGTGAAAAATATTGCTATTCACTGGATGGCAATGCTCGATCCCCAAATCCTAAAAATTATCGCATTTCATGAATTCGGACATTACTTTTTGGAATACAATACACATGTCTGCAATGACTGCGGTATTATCATGTCTGTCGTGAATTCGAGTTATTTCGATATCGCTAACGACTGGGAGAATCAGGTGAAAATTCTATTTGAACAATCCCCTGTATTTCTTAAGAATAATGAAGGTTCCAATTCTACAATTGCCGAATCGTATCCGTTACCGGACTAATTATTGACAATCCGATTTTCGCCTGGAATCGATAAGATGCACAATTTTCCATCCGTCATCTGTCTTGGCCAATGTAAAAGCGTTTGCGCCACAATGACTTAAAGCATCATTAAACCAAAACTGATAAGGTGTCCATACATGCGCCAAATTTCCGTCTATTTGTACGTTATAATCTAACACTCGCTCCTCCCATTTTTGAGTAGCCGGGCGTTTTGCGATTGCCATAAGCAAGTCTGATGCAGACCCATCGTTAATTTTTGCATTCCCATTGGTATCAGTAAACGCCGTCTGCATGGCAACATTTGTGACCATAACCGATCGCATTTTTAAGGTATCCCCTTCGTGAAAACCTTCAAAGAATGTATCGACCACCTTTCGGGCATCGACTGCAGTAAATCCATTTTGAGAAAAAGAGACAAGAGATAAAAATAACGTGAAAACAGACAAATAGAACTTCATAACGGAATGTATAAGGATTGATTTTCAAAATTAGTACTTTTACGGCTCATATTGTTACAAAATATATGTCGGTAGCTAAAAAAGAATACAAGCGTATCACCACCAAGACCTTGGTCGATATGAAAAATAAAGGCGAAAAAATATCCATGCTTACTGCTTACGATTTTACGATGGCGAAGATTGTGGACAGCGCCGGAGTAGATGTGATACTAGTAGGTGATTCGGCTTCCAATGTGATGGCCGGACACGAAACTACACTCCCAATTACATTGGATCAAATGATTTACCATGCCGCTTCTGTAATTCGTGCCATCGAACGCAGCCTGGTGGTTGTGGATCTTCCCTTCGGAAGTTACCAAAGTGACCCTAAGGAAGCTTTGCGATCCGCCATCAGAATCATGAAAGAAAGTGGTGCTCATGCGGTAAAATTGGAAGGCGGAAAAGAAATAAAAGAATCCATTAAACGTATATTAAATGCCGGAATTCCGGTAATGGGCCACTTGGGATTGACCCCGCAGTCCATCTATAAATTTGGAACCTATACTGTTCGTGCCAAAGAAGAAGAAGAAGCTGAGACGCTAAAAGAAGATGCTTTATTATTAGAAAGAGCGGGTTGTTTTGGGATTGTTTTGGAAAAAGTCCCTGCTAAATTGGCTAAAGAAGTCGCCCAAAGTGTCTCCATCCCTATCATTGGAATTGGTGCAGGAAACGGTGTAGACGGTCAGGTTCTCGTGACGCACGATATGCTGGGAATGACTTACGAGTTTAATCCGCGGTTCTTAAGACGCTATTTGGATTTGTATTCAGAAATGACAACTGCCTTTCAGCAATATATTAGCGATGTTAAAAGTGGGGATTTCCCAACCGATAAGGAACAATATTGATTTTCCGCATTGGAATTTTTAATCTGAAAACTAACTCATAATTAAAACACTAAGTACTTCCAAAAATCTTCAGGTATTGTATGAGGACAATCACTTGATTGTCATCAACAAACGCCCGGGAGATATTGTACAGGGTGATAAAACCGGGGACAATCCCCTTTCAGAAATTGTAAAACTTTACATCGCCGAAAAATACGACAAGCCCGGTGCCGTTTTTTTAGGAGTGGTACACAGGCTTGATCGACCTACGAGTGGTATTGTTATGTTTGCAAGGACTTCGAAAGCACTTACAAGATTAAATAAATTGTTTTCAGAAAGGGAAACGCAAAAAACCTATTGGGCCGTTGTCAAAAATGTCCCTCCCAAAGTCACAGATAAACTGGTCCATTTTCTGAAACGCAATACAAAGCAAAACAAATCGTACGCCCATACAAAAGAAGTCCCGGACAGCAAAAAGGCAATCTTAAGTTATACTGTCACCAAAGAATTAAACTCTTACTTTCTCCTTGAAATTAATCTGGAAACGGGTAGACATCACCAAATTCGGAGTCAGTTGACAGCTATTGGCAGTCCCGTAAAAGGGGATTTAAAATACGGATTCGACAGAAGTAATAAAGACGGAAGTATTCACCTGCATGCAAGAAAATTACAATTTGTACATCCTGTACAAAAAGAAGAAATAACAATTATAGCACCTCCTCCTAGCGACCCTATTTGGAATGCCTGTATTTAAATAGAGATAATGTTGTTTTTTAAAGCATAAATTACAAGCCCTACTCTGTTTTTTACACTTAACTTTTGAAACAGATCCTGACGATAGCCGTCGATGGTTTTCGGGCTTAAATTCATGATTCCGGCAATTTCCTTATAGGTCATTTCGCTACAGGCCAGTTGCAAGAATGTTATTTCATTCTCCTTTAATACAAGTTCATTATTTAACAGACCTGGTTGTAAAGAATGTAATAAAGTATTGGCAACCTTTTCGGAATGGTAGTACCCTTTTTCCATAACTTCATGTAAGGCTTCCTGCAAATTATCGGGGTGAATGTCTTTCAGCAAATAACCCTTCGCTCCTCTTCTCAACATTTTTAAGATGGTCCGTTCGTCATCGTCCATGGAAAGTGCCAACACCATTATGCTAGGTTGATTTTCAGTGAGCCATTCCACTGTTTCAAAACCATCCATAACCGGCATATTTATGTCTAGAAGTACAATATCCGGGAGTTGTGAATTGCTTTTTATCTTTTGTTGGAGCTCGACACCATTTTTTACATGGTACAATACCTTAAACCCATCAAATGAATCAATTAATTTTTCTAAAGAACCTGCAAAAAGCAAGTGGTCGTCTACAATGGCAATTGTATGCTCCTTAGTGAATTTTGTCGTGGGCATAGGGATATTTTATATATAGGTTTGTTCCTTTTCCAAGTTGAGATGTTATTTTGAAATCTGCCCGCAACAACTCTGCTCTGCTTGTCATAGTGTGCATTCCACTATTGCCATGCACTTTGCCGGAATCATATCCTACCCCATCATCTTGCGCAGTTATTTCAAGTGTACTCTCAAGATATTTTAAATGTACGAATAATTTATTGGCTTTGGCGTGCTTCATTACATTGGAGAAAAATTCTTGTAAAATCCTAAATATAATTATTTCGTTTCCACTATTTATAGCCACTTCTTCTCCATCAACAATAAGCTCGGCTTGTAAAAAATTTAATCGGTTAAAGCGCTCTAATTCAACCCGTAAGGAGGATACCAATCCGTTAGATTGAATCACATCGCTGTTTAAAATTTTAGAAAGAGATCGTATTTCGGTAACGGAAGAAGCTATCACCTCCTTAGTTTCCTTTATCTGATTGTGATATTGGGTTGGCGAAGAATTCATCAACATATTAAGTTGAATATTTGCCACCGAAAGCAACTGCCCCACATTGTCGTGGAGTTCCCACGCAATATTTTTCAATGTCTGTTCCTGAATCTCTAAACGGGAATTGGCAATTTCTTTTTCAAACTTCTTTTCGGCTTCTAACCTCTCCAGCAAGAACTTATTCTTTTTCTTTTGAAAAGCTATAAAGAAAAGAACTACGAATAACACCAATAAGAATATTACCGCAATAAAATAGGTGATTAATAAGACGTCTTCTTTCCCGAGCATACAATAAATCCAACAATAAATGTTGAATACATAAAAATGTTACAATATAAGATTAGTTGTACTTGTAAGTTTACGAAGATATTATTTTCGGCATTAAAATACTGGGAAAATATGGTCAAAGGAGTGGTACACAAATAAAAAACTATCAGACCAACCGACAGGTATATGGGTAAAAATCGTTTTAGATTTAGAATAATATTACTTTTCAATAATTCAAAATAGAATAAAATCACACTCAAAAATAAAAGTAATGTACCTCCCAGATTAATAAATTTAGAATCCTGAACAAATAAATAATCTCCGGTTATTAGACTGATGAGCGAACAAATAAAAAAGATTCCAGCCAACAAATAAAGAGACTTTTGCAATAGTTTGTCCCGTAAATAATGGCCAAAGAAATAAGCGTAGAATGTGTATGCAACTGCAAAATAGCAATTATATAACCAATTATTTCTTTCAAACCGAGTATCCTTCACAAATGAAAAATATTCGTAACCAGAGAAATATCCAATAGGTGCATAGGTGCAAATAATTTCAACAACAAAAGTCAGCCATAAATAGCAGACAAAATACTTTGTAAACTTATTATGATTGGGGACTTTGATAAGGTAATAACTGCCTGCTATCGCAGCAAGTAGTTCCAAAATATATACCGGTACGGCATATGTTAAAAAATCATTCAGTTCCAATCCTAAAAAATATTGGGTGGCCAGCCTGTGCCTCCTCTGTTATACGAATCGATTGCATAGTTATTAGGCGAATTTGTATTTACTCCTAGTGTTGGCGTAAGGAACACTGTAGATGCGTCGGGTTGCGGGCCATTGGCTGCAAAATATATTCGAATTCCTGGCTTTGCTAATCCTGTATGATTATCCTTTACATATTTAATATATTCTTCCAATTCTTCGATACTAAAAATAACATCCCTTGCATCTCCAAGACCCATGCCACCACTTCGGGACATGGCACGTGAAGTCCAATTATTATACATCGTTCTTGCTTCAGATTCAGAAATACAATTTTGTGGTTTAGTTGCCATCTTTTTTGGTTTAGTTGTTTATACTCTAAAAATAGAAAAATTATACCTCTATCCCTCTCATTCCATAGGAAAAAGGGGAAAATACTGCAATTGCAAATAGGGTTTTTCCTGTTCCTTTCCAGGAGAAATGTCTGCCGGTAATAGAAAAATCCTGTTGTCGGTTTTAATGAGCTGCTGTATCTTAGACACTTACAACAATTTGATGCGTCTAAAGCCTCTCTGAATTGTGCAAAAAGCATACTGAACAGCTAACACCATACTCATGAAAAAGAACTCCTATAAAAAAGAATTATCGATTAAAGCCACGCAAAAGCGCAATGGCCCGGACAACAATAAAAAGGATATCATGAAAATTCAAGCCTGGCTCTCATTGTATGCTATCCAAAATCCCAGCGCCGGCACCTCGACAGCAATCGACGGGGACTTTGGACCTGCCACCGAAAAGGCAGTGAGAAACTTTCAAGAGGCTATGAGTCTTCCTGTTTCAGGTGTTGTTACACAGAACCTGTTTGTTCATTTGTGCGCTCCAATGACCGATGCATTCGAAAAACCGCTTATATCCACCGAGCTTAGAGAATTGGTCGTGGAAGCTGCCGAAAATCATCTGGCAAATTATGCCTACGAACTGCAAATTAAAGGTGCCTCTAACAGTGGTCCATGGGTTCGGGCATATATGGACGGTAACGAAGGCTCCGTTTGGTATTGGTGTATGGGCTTCGTGCAAACCATTATCGATCAGGCCGCGAGTGCACAAGGCAAAAATTTCAAGACATTGTTTCCTTTAACCTATAGTTGCGATACGGTTGGTACTGTCGGACTCGAAAAAGGGTTACTTACCCGCTATCAAAAAATTAGAGCCACTCCTTCGATTATAAAACCGGGTGATATTTTTCTTTTACAGAAATCTACATTAGACTGGATTCATACGGGTATCATCACGGCAGTTCGCAACGACGTAATAGAAACTATAGAAGGTAATACCAACTTAGCAGGCTCCCGAAACGGAATTGCTGTAATGAAACGAACGCGCAATTTTCAGCAATCGAAACTGGACGTTTTTTCAATTGAACCTTTGGTGTAATGGAGTTCACTAAATAAGTTTGAATTGTATTATCTCTCCTGCCCTCTTCTGAGCCAGAATGTTGATGCTCGCTTCCGTAAGTTGTAAAATTCGGGCGTAACCTCCAGTAGTCTGTGCATCACGCATAAGAATTACACATTTTCCGGAAGGCGTTAATTGAACCGTTCCGGGTTGTACCGGTGCTGTAATCATTTCGGGTGCCGAATAACTTTCAAATCCGTTTAGCAAATATGCCATCCTATTGCTTTCGGCTAGAATGGGTCCTCTTGTTTGAATTAATTTTTGCTGAAACGATTTCGTAAAATGATGAAATTCGGGTCCCGGAGTTACTTCAATTGCTTCAGAAGAAAAATAGATCTTTCTCACTTTAACGGAAGCAGTTGCGTTATCATGAAATTCAACACTCGGAGAAATCTCTAAAAAATCTCCGGTTGCTATGGTTTGCTTTGAAGTAATACCTTCGTAATAACTATAACTGTCAAACACTTTTTCAGACTGAAATCCCTTTGCAACCGACAAATAAGCCCGCATTCCGTAATCTGGAAGTCCGAATTTTAAGAGGCTGTCCTTCGCAATGTCAATTCTTGTATTTAACGGAATTTCAATGTTGTTTACCGTTGGAGAAAAACCCGCACCGGCTATGGCGATTTGTGTATGACAAAGAAAACGTAGCACCGGACCTATATAGGTGATTTCCATAACGGCTTCGGAAGGAGCATTACCAACCAACCTGTTTGCCAATTCGGCCGAAAAGCTGTCCATTGCACCGCTTAATGGAACGCCGTACTTACGATATCCATAGCGTCCCAAATCCTGGAGTGAGGTGTACAATCCGCCTGAAACAACTTCAATCATGATACACCTCCTTCTGTAGTTTGTAAGTTCCGAGGTCAATTTGAGATGAAATATCGTCGTATTTCTTTCTTGAAATTGCCTGAAAACGCACGTAATCTCCCGGCTGTACTAAAACAGGAGGATTTTTTATTGCTGAAAAGAAATGCAAAGGAGTTCTGCCTAATATATTCCATCCACCGGGGGAATCTAAAGTATAAATTCCGGTTTGTGCTCCTCCAACTCCAACCGACCCTTTATCGATGTAAGGACGTGGTGTCTGTCTTCTGGGCGTGTGCAATTGTTTGTCCAAACCACCCAAATAAGGAAAGCCGGGTAAGAAGCCTAAAAAGTAAACCTTGTAGTAGGGTTGTATATGCAGGGCAATTACTTCCGGAATTGTGAGTTTGTGCAATTTTGCCACTTCAGAAAGGTCTGTGCCAAATGCTTCGGAATAACAAACCGGGATGGTAATTATATATTTTTTATTGGAAACTTGTTGCTTCTTATCCCATTCACTTTTTTCCAATTTGTTCAAAAACACTTCAGCCGAAGTCTTTTCGTGTAAATATATAGCAACCGAATGATAGGCAATAACCGTTTCAATTATTTCTTCAGAAAAAAAAGCGGTCACATATTGTTCCAACTGAAGAACTTTACTATGAATTTCTTCACTAATAATTGGCTCCCAACTTACGAGAATTGTATGTTTACCAACTAGTTGAAATGTGGGTGATGCTGTCATTTTACAACTATTGAATGTTCCTTCAATTTACTTGTAATAAAGGTTAGAATTGCCAATGCGTTTTTATGATCCCCATGAATACAAAATGTAGAAGCCGTTATGGCGTTCTTAGTGTTGTTAACCGTCGTCACCAATCCTTTTTGCACCATCTCTTTCAGCTGAAGCCAGGCTGCTTCCGGGTCGTGAATGATGGCATTTTCCAAAGTTCTATCCACCAGAGAAAGATTGTCGTTATAGCGACGGTCAATAAAGGCTTCGAATACCAAAGGAAGCAGATTTTCGGCTTTCTTTGCCAAAATCGATTCGTACGGAACATAGAGCTTTGGTCTTACCTTTGTAGCCACGATTGCTTCAACAATTGCATCGGCAGTAGGTGCGTCCTTCGCGGCATAATTGTACAAGGCCCCGTGTAGTTTTATATGATGTACCGGGATTTCTTCAGTTTCACAAACCGCATAAAAATGTAACAATTGATTAAATACGGCTTCAGACAATTCGCTTTTAGTAAGAGTGAGTACTTTTCGTCCAAAATTATCTCTATCGGGAAAAGACGGATGTGCCCCAATTTTAACATGGAATTTCTTTGCCAATTGAACTGTTTCCCGCATGGTTTCGTCTGTGCCAAAGTGACCCCCACACGCAATACTACAAGAGGACAGCATAGGCATTAACACGGCATCATTTCCTTTCCCTTCGCCTACATCGGCGTTTATATCGATAGTTACATTCAAAATGTAGTCGAAATAATTTTAAACAAGGTTTTTCCACTTAAAACAATAGTTATGGCCAATATCAAAAATCCCAAAGCGTTTTGAAAGCTTGTATTTTTATAGGCACCCATCACCGAATTTCTATTGACCACCCAAAGTAAAAATCCGGCAATAATAGGTAGTAACAATCCGTTAGCCACCTGCGCAAATTTTATTATTTCTATGGGCTGTACTCCTAAGGAAGAAAAAACAATCCCTAAAAACAGCACTCCCATCCAAACTGCTCTGAATTTTTTTGTTTTAAGTCCGATTTCCCAACCGAAACAACCACGAGCTACATAGGCTGCTGCCAAAGGTGCGGTAATGGCTGAAGTGATTCCTGCCGCAAACAAACCTATGCTTAAAAAGTATTTCGAAAAACTCCCAAATAACGGTTCGATGCTTTGTGCCAAATCGGAAGCATTCGTGATTTGTGTGCTCTGTATCGCAGCTGCCGAAATGATAATCGCCATCGAAACAATTCCGCCCAGGAGAATTGAAACATACAAATCGGTTCTCGCCGCTTTTAGATCTTTTACACCACTCCATTTTTCCTTTACCAAGGCGGCGTGCAAAAACAGGTTGTAGGGTACCACGGTGGTCCCAATCAGTGCAATGATGGTAAGCCAGCCTTCTTCCGGAATAGTAGGTATAAACATTCCTTTTAGTACCGCGCCAATATCGGGTTGGGTGAGAAATGCTGTAACTACAAAAGCCAAGCTCATTAATACGACCAGAAAAATAAGACAGCGTTCGATGAATTTATAATTTCCTATGTACAGAATTACAAAGGCAATAATTCCAATTGCCAGACTGAGGAGATTAATTTCAAGACCGGCTATAAGCCACGTGGTTTCCGTAAACAGGGTTTGAAGCCCTAAAACTCCTCCGCTAATGTTTCCGGCCTCATAAGCTGCATTCCCAATTCCAATCGCCGAAAGCATCAATAGAATGGCAAATAGTTTGAGCAACGGACTTTTAATCTCATGCTTAACCGTTTCTGCCAATCCTTGTCCGTGCACCAGTCCCAGGCGTGCTGCCATTTCCTGAAGCACGATGGTGGCAACAATAGACAAGACCATTGCCCACAAAAGAGTAAATCCAAAATGCACTCCTGCCAAAGTGCAAACTGTCACAGTTCCGGGGCCAATAAAGGCAGCAGCAACTAAGGTCCCGGGGCCTATATTTTGAAAAAAGTTTTTCAATTATATGTAGATTTCAGCTTAAAGGTATCAAAAAAAAAGGATGCCTAAAGGCATCCTTTTCATATTGTAATAAAACGGAAATTTACAATTTTACATCTTTCAGTTTAACTTCATTCCCATCTTTATCTACTAATTTCACTTCATCGAAGCCCATTTTCTTAAACTGCGCAAATTGGGTAGCAGCATCTCCAACAACCAGATAGGCCATTTTAGACTCATCCAGGTATTTGTTAGCAAGGGCTTTGTGCTGTTCCAGTGTCATTCCTTTAATTACGCTTTCTTCACCTTCAATATAATTTGCCGGAAGATCGTAACTACTCATTTCCTGTAGCATTCCCAGTAGATTGAATTGTGTTTCAAAACGACGTGCATTCGATTTAATTAAAGCGTTCTTGGTAAATAGTAAGTCCTCTTCCGAAATACCATCCTTATACTTGGCAATTTGTTCCTTAAAAATTTGAACTGACTCTCCGGTAGTATTGGTACGAACACTTGAGGAGGCTGTAAAGGTTCCCGGTATTTTACTACCGCTAAAGCCTGTACGTGCACCGTAGGTATACCCTTTTTCCTCACGAAGTATGAGGTTTACATTTCCTGAAAAAGATCCTCCGAGTTTGTAATTCATTACCTCAGCAGGATAAAATTCCTTATCGGTTCTTGGAAGGGCGATGTAACCAATATTGATAACCGATTGCTTGGCATTTGGAATATCCACAAAGTATAAAGATGCCTTGTCGCGATTATTGGCAACAGGATACTCGGGAATTGTAACCTCTTTGGCTGCCCATCTTTCTTCCAGTCCCTTTAAATTTTGCATCGCATTGTCCTTGTCAATTTTTCCAACTACGTGGAAAGTACTAATGGAAGGCGAGAAGTTTTTGGTGTAATATTCTTTCAAGTCATTAATGGTAAGCGCTTCCACTGAAGCTTCGGTCCCTGAAATAGGGTAACTAAAGATATGGTCTTCACCGTACAGGAGTTTGTTATATACTCTTCCGGCTACTGCATTAGGATTGGCTTCAGATCGCTTAATCTCGTTGATAGTTTTCGTTTTAATACGCGCGAATTCTTCTTCATCCCAACGAGGTTCCAATAAAATTTCTTCAATTAATTTCATGGTCTTGTCGAAATTACGCGTGAGCGTATTTCCGCGAATCACAATCGATTCGTTAGTTGTATACATATTGATAGAGGCGCCCAACAATTCAATCTCTTCTTCTAACATTTCGGGAGTTTTGTTAGCGGTTCCTTCCATCATGATGTCCGTCATCAAGTTGGCAACTCCATTTTTAGCTTTATCATCCAAAAGATGTCCGCCTTCAATAACCAAACTAAAGTTAACAGTTGGAATTTCATTCTGTTCTATACCGTATACTTCAATCCCGTTAGCTAACTTGGCTGTCCAGGTGTCCGGAATACTCAATTGAGGAGCTTCTCCTTGATCAGGCTCCACGGTTCGGTCAAAATTAGAAGGCGTCTTGGCAATTTCTTCCTGCTTGTCTTCAACCGTCTTTGTAACATTTTCTTTGATTTCCTCTTCTACAACCGCTGCCTTGGTCGAATTATCGGCAATAAGTTCCATTTTACCTTTGGGAACAAAACTCGTCATCACATAAGGCTTGTCTTTGATGTACTTGTTATACACACGGATAACGTCTTCCTTGGTCACCTTTTTGATATTCTCGATATCCTGCTCTATAAAGCCGGGATCCCCCGCAAAAACGTTGTATTGTGCCAGTTGGAATGATTTTCCTAATACACTGCTTATCCCATTGTAAAACTGTGTTTCCAGTCCTGCTTTAATCCGTTCAATATCCCGATCGGTTACACCTTCTTTTTCAAAAAGGGCAAAAGATTCAAATATTGCCGCTTCAACATCTTTCAGGTTTTTATCATTATTCGCCGTAATCCGAATATGAAATTCTCCCGCCAATTGCTGTGCATTGTTATAGGCATTGGTTTGAGAGGTTAGGTCTTTTTCCTTCACCAATACTTTATACATAGCCGCTTTTTTTCCGCTTGATAAAATTTCGGCTAAGAAATCTAAGGCATAGGCATCTTCTGTATATTGTTCAGGCGTCGGCCAAACCATATTCAATTGAGGAGCCGTGGCAAAATTATCTTCATGGAAGAATCGTTTGGTTTCGGCCAAAGTGATATTTTGAGGTTTTAAAGGCTCTACCTCCTGACGACGCTTTATCTCGCCAAAGTACTTTTCGATCATTGCCTTAGCTTCGTCGGTTTCGAAGTCACCGGCTAGAACCAAAGTTGCATTATTGGGGCCATAAAATTTATCGTAAAATTCACGAACATCCTCTACGGTAGCGCTTTGTAAGTCGACTAACTCTCCAATTACCTGCCAGTTGTAAGGATGTCCTTCGGGATATAGGTTTTTGTCAAGCACCCAATTGGTATGTCCGTAGGGATTGTTATCCACACGTTGTCTCTTTTCGTTTTGCACTACTTCCTGTTGATTGTTAAAAGCAGATTCGGTTACGGTATTAATAAGATATCCCATACGGTCACTTTCCAGCCACATAATCATCTCCATGGCATTTTTGGGTACTATTTCGTAATAAATAGTGCCGTCTTTCCAGGTTCCACCATTGAGTGTTCCTCCGGCATCTTGTATCTTTTTAAAGAATTGGTCCTGTCCTACGTTTTCAGATTCCTGAAATAACATATGCTCAAAGAGGTGAGCAAATCCTGTTCTTCCGGTTTTTTCTCGGTTGGATCCTACGCCATACTGAATGGCAAGTGATACAATTGGATCACTTTTATCCTGATGCAAGACTACATCCAAACCATTGGCTAGTTCGTATTTTTCGAAATCGAGTGATAGTTTCGCGGTTTCTTCGGCCTTTTGGGCATTTTCATTATGACACGAAGTACTCATTAATACCATTGCCATCAAAGGGATAGCAAGCATTTTTAAAAGATTTTTTGAAGTCATTTTTTGATTGTTTTTAAAAAGAGTTTAAAGATACAATCCCCGACTAGAGCGAATTCTTAAAAATGTGTTAAAAGCATCTGAAATATACTGCTATAAAAGCAAATAGCCTTTTCTTTTAAAAAGCGCGCTAGTTTTCGAGCCGGTTTTTAGCAAACTACCCAAACCACCCATCTCTATCCAAACTTCTATACTGAATGGCTTCTGAAATATGATTTCCCGGTATCGCTTCCGAAGCTTCCAAATCCTCTGGCGCGCTTTTGCAAAGCGTGCCCATCTTGCCGGTATTTGTAATGCCATTACCATAGGGGAGTTACTAGCACCCCGGGCTTTTCCATATTTCCATCTTCATAACTAGCATAACTACTGTTAATCCAATCCCTTTCATGATAAACAAATCGGGCGGCAACAGGGTTGTAATGAATATAATTCACTCTTTGTTCTACTTTTATGCATGTATCCAATAAAACCGGATGAAACCCGTCTTTCCAAAATTTATAGTTAACACCTCTTTTAATTCGCTTAGCGGCAAAACTGAATTTCTTTAACAACCATACACGTCGGCTTTCGGGGTATTCTTTTATTGTTTCAATAATTCGTTTAGATGTAAATTTTTTAAAATCCCTAATGATATCTTGTAACGCTTCCTCTTTTGAAGTAACTATCAAATGTATATGACTGGTCATGTAAACATACGCATGTACTCGCACTCCTTTATTCTGAATACAATAGTTTAGTGAGTCGTCAAGAATTTTAGCATATTTAGAACGAATAAATAAATCTACCCAATCTACAACTGTGATTGTAATAAAGGTTGGCTGTGTTTGATCGAGTACCTTGTATTTATGCGACATAACGTAATTGAATTTAAAAGTATTGCAAATACTAGCTATAGATATGCACGCTTTATAAAAGCGCGCTAGTAACGAATAGATAGGCACGCTTTGCAAAAGCGCCCTAGTTTTCGAGCCGGTTTCAGCAAACTACCCAAACCACCCATCTCTATCCAAACTTCTATACTGAATGGCTTCTGAAATATGATTTCCCGTAATAGCTTCCGAAGTTTCCAAATCGGCAATCGTTCTCGCAACTTTCAAAATTCTGTCATAGGCTCTTGCTGAAAGATTAAGTCGCTCCATGGCTGTTTTTAATAAATCGAGCGAAGCTACATCGAGCTTGCAGTACTTCCTAATTTGTTTCACGCCCATCTGTGCGTTATAGTGAATAGAATCGTACGTTGTAAATCTCTCAGTCTGAAGTTTTCGAGCGTTTGTAACACGTTCTCTAATTACAATACTGGCTTCTCCTTTACGCTCATCACTAAGTTTATCAAAGGGAACGGGTGTTACTTCAATATGAATATCGATTCTGTCTAACAAAGGACCGGAAATCTTACTCAAATAGCGTTGCATTTCCAAGGGTGAAGAAGTAACAGGAGCATCTGGGTCGTTAAAGTAACCACCCGGACTTGGATTCATACTTGCCACCAACATAAAACTGGACGGATAAGTAACAGTGAATTTCGCTCTCGAAATGGTGACATCTCTATCTTCCAGCGGTTGTCGCATTACCTCGAGGACACTGCGTTTAAATTCGGGTAATTCGTCCAAAAACAGTACGCCGTTGTGTGCCAACGATATCTCTCCGGGTTGTGGGTATTGTCCGCCGCCTACCAGTGCGACGTCGCTTATTGTATGATGCGGACTCCTAAACGGACGAGAGGTCATTACCCCTCCTTTTTCTAAAGTACGTCCTGCCACACTATGAATTTTGGTGGTTTCAAGCGCTTCGGACAAAGAAAGCGGGGGCAAAATACTGGGTAATCGTTTGGCGAGCATGGTTTTACCTGAGCCCGGTGGTCCAATTAAAATGATATTATGTCCTCCCGCAGCTGCGATTTCCATACAGCGTTTTATAGACTCCTGACCTTTAACATCGGCAAAGTCGAATTCGGGATTTTCGAGATGTTCGTAGAATTCGGCTTCCATGTCTACAATTGTAGGTTCCATAGGAACTCCTTGGTCAAAAAAGCGAATCACTTCTTCAATACTTTCGGCACCAAACACTTCAATTCCTTCAACAATCGCAGCTTCTTTGGCGTTTTGCTTCGGAAGGATAAATCCTTTAAATCCTTCCTTCTTTGCATTAATGGAAATGGGCAATGCCCCGCGAATAGGTTGTAAACTCCCATCCAATGACAACTCTCCCATGATAATATACTGTGCTAGCGGATGCTTTTCTTCAATTTGTCCCGTGGCGACCAGAATTCCCATGGCCAACGTTAAATCGTAGGCTGAGCCTTCCTTCCGCATATCGGCCGGTGACATGTTTAAAATGAGTTTCTTTCCCGGGATTTTATATCCGTTGTTTTGAAGCGAAGCTGCTATCCTGAAATTACTTTCTCTGATAGCATTGTCCGGCAGGCCCACCAAATGATAGCCTATTCCTTTATCTACATTAACTTCGACGGTAATTGTGGTGGCATCAACGCCAAACACGGCACTCCCATATACTTTTGTAAGCATTGTTTCTGTCTAAAACAGGGAGTTCAAGAGTTTTTGATGTACTAAATTAATCAAAAAATAGCTTTCAGGCTAATTTTGCCCAATGCTTTTAATCGATAATCTCTGGCGACACCAGAGTATTGTTAATAGCAAAAATAACAAGGCCGGCTATGTTCTTAACCCCCGTCTTTTCCAGAAGGTTTTTTCGATGTACTTCCACAGTTCTCGGACTTATAAATAAGGCTTCCGCAATTTCTTGTGTGGTATGTTGTTTACAGATATACTCAAGTACTTCTTTTTCACGTGGAGTAATAAAACTTTCATCAAAAATGGATCGCTCTGAGGCCTCATTTACGGAAGAATACCTGTCGTTAACAATCTGCATCACATAACTGTCATAATAAAATCCTTTATAGTATACCTGTTTTATGGTGTGTATAACTTTATCGGGGGGAGAATTCTTTACCAGATATGCGCTGGCACCCACGGCGATCATATTTCTAATAAAAGGTTTTGTATTGTAAGTTGTTAATGCTATTATATTTACGGAAGGAAATTGCCTGTGAATTATTTTGGTCGCTTCCACTCCGTTTAATTCGGGCATTTTAATGTCCATAATAATAATATGTGGCAAGTCAGTAGCATTTTCCAGATAAGTAAGAAGTTCTTTCCCGTTAGATGCTTCATAAGCTATACGTATTTCGGGGTCTCGTGAGAGAATATAAGACATGCCTACTCTGAAAAGTTCTTCATCATCGGCTAAAACTACATTTATTTGCATGTTTAACGTTGTATTTTCACCGTAATATTAATGCCATTTCCAGGGCTTGATTCCATATGTAATATTCCGGAGAGTATATCGGCTCTATTTTTTATACCGCTCATTCCCAGTCCTTTTGCCTGTTGGGCCTTTACAACATCAAACCCTTTTCCGTTATCCCGGTACTGTAAATATAGCTGGTTTTCGCCGGTTTTCATAACCAAATTAATCTGTGTGGCGTTAGAATGTTTTATTGAATTGTTGATAAGCTCTTGTACAATACGAA
This sequence comes from Ulvibacter sp. MAR_2010_11, assembly GCF_002813135.1. Taxonomy (NCBI): domain Bacteria; kingdom Pseudomonadati; phylum Bacteroidota; class Flavobacteriia; order Flavobacteriales; family Flavobacteriaceae; genus Ulvibacter; species Ulvibacter sp. MAR_2010_11. The sequence goes on from NZ_PHTY01000001.1 coordinate 2,820,156, forward strand.
ATAAATGAAGTTCCCTGTCACTGTCTAAAAATGCTTCGGAATACGACAAATCATGGTGTACTTCAAATTTTTTAGTATCCCCTACTTCTTCACAGAGTTCTTCCAATGCTGCTTCCAGTCCAAACTTTTCCAAAGTAGGTGGAAGTAAATCATGCGCAATTTTTCTCGAGCTTTCAAGAATGGTCGCGGTAATATTTGAGATGTGCTTTCCTATGGTATTTGCTTCAGGTGGTGTAATGTTATCTTCAGTTAAAAAATTGGCGTTGAGCGAAACAATATTGAGTTTGGAGCTAATGGCATCGTGTAAGTCCTGTGCAATGCGTTTGCGTTCTTCTTCCTGGGTTATCAACGTGGACTGAAGCACTTCCTTTTGATGTGCAATTTCCATATTGGCCTTCTCAAGTTGCGTTTTAATTATTTTTTTGCGAGAGAAATAGAAAAAAATAATTATTGCTAAAGCCATAAGAATCAGCAAACAAATTGCTCCTGTAATTATGCTTAATATTTGATCCTCACCGGTAATTAATTTTTCCATTATTCGAGGTTCTTGTTGTTCTCCTTAACGGAATAGTTTTTCCACCATTCAATTATAATTAGTATTTGAAAAAATAAGAACAGTACCTTATTAATGTTTGCGAGCTGATTAGAAATTGATTCTGTATAGTTCGAAATAAAGACTAAATTTCCTGAAGCGAATATCAATACGCTCGAAAGGAGGTAGAAAAATATTCCAATATTTACAAATTGAAATTGCTTCTTTTCGGCGAGTGATTTATAGAAATAAAGTATCGCGTAAACGACAATTATGATTTGGGTAATGCTTGAGCCAATTGGGTTGTAGCGATTGTACATTTCGGGATTTGCAATATATTGATACACTATAAATACTAACACTATAATTGTGACTATATAAATCCATTTATAGGAAAGTAACTCTTTGTAGAATAAGGATAATAAAACAAACTGAGAGACAAAATAATACACAAACAGGTGCAAATTACTCGAGCTCTCCAATACAAGATTATGATATCGCATTGAAAATTGAACAATAGCAATAGCAATCAAATAAATCGTGAAAATTTTAAACGCTTTGTTGTTAGCAACAAAGCCTCTTATATAAAGTATCGGATAAAAAATTGAAAAATATAAGGTTATCTCAGAAAAAATACCAATATACTTATCCATACAATTAATTTAACGGACTGTTCGGATCACATTGAGGAGGGCATGGTTCTGTAAAATCCCAAATGCTGTTTCCGGTTCCACTCACATCATCGGAGTTTGCTGGAAGTAAATCGACATATACGCCACTCGCGTTTTTCTTGGTGCCAACAATAATAAGTTTTTCAACGCCATTGTCAATAGCCAAATAGGCCCTTGCATTTGCTCCGGCACCCTGCGATTTAATTTCGGCAACCACACCTTCTAAATCTTCGATAGGAATTAAAAAAGCCCTTGCACTAGTGGAAGGAGAACTTCTCCAATTAGTAGTCCAATTAATTGCCTGTTGTAATGTTATTTTATTGTCTGTATTGCTCATTTTTATATAGGTTAGTTATTCGTTTCTAAAAATATAAAAAAAACCTTTGCTCATTGGCAAAGGTTTTTAGTAAGTATGTATAAAGTGCCTTATTTTTTCACTATTTGTACTACCGATGTATTATTTTCGGCAGTAACTCGTGCGAAATAGGTTCCGGCACTTAGTCTCGAAATATTCAATTGTGTCTTATTGGATGTTGACGTTTCAGAAAGTACTACCTGTCCTAATACATTCATTACTTCAATCGAAGAAATTGGCACTGCCGCTTCCACATTAAGAATATCTTGCGCAGGGTTTGGATATACTACCAAGCCTTCAATGGAAAGGTCATTTATTCCCAATACCCCTTCAACCGTAAAGCTAAACACTTCCGAATAATCTCCATCGGCACAAACGGTATTTGGCTTTACTCTCCAGAAATACTCAGCGCCTTCAGTTACTCCAAGAATCAGCACATTAGGTACTGAAACATTTTCAGAAAACTGAATATTTGTGAACGCTTCATCTCTTGCCAATTCGAAATCGTAATTATCGATCGTCTCATCTCCTAACTCCCATGAAAATTCTATCACCACAGGTAAATCCACAGCATTATCCGGAGGGTAAATCAACCCCACATCGGGTACTGTTGTTCCTAATACTCTCAAAATCACATATACGTTCGCTGTTTCGGTGGTAGCTGTACCGGTTACTTTTATTTGATAATCGCCCGGGGTGAGAGCACCTATTCCGTTTACGGTAAGCACGGCAGTCCCGGGGGAATTTAAGGAACTAGGAGCAACGCTTCCAGTAGTTCCGGCCGGTAAATCGGAAACAGTAAAATTAACCGTTTCTGAAAACCCGTCGTTAAACCCGAGGTCTATATTAAATGTGGCACTTCCATCACCGGCGCATGCCTCTTTGATTCCTTCGTGACTTGAAACCGTCATGGCTTCTTTATCAATTCCCGTTACAATTAATGAAAATACCTGACTGTCGTTTACCAATACACTTTTCTTGTGAGACACTTGAATAATGTACTCACCGGAAGCACCTGCAATTTCGATTTTTTCAATATTATCTACAATATTGTCGCCTGTTGTAGCAGCCGCCGAAAAATTAGCGGGATCCAACTTCCATGGCATAAAAGTAGCTCCTCCATCTTGTGAAACTCTTAGGTCTAAATCGTTTATCAAAGACGGCGTGCTGTCATCGTTTACACCAAAAGGCAAGAGTTCTCCTTGCACGTCGGTCCATGTTAAGGACGCAACCAAGGGATTAACACCATCGGCCTGTACCGAGAAAGTAAATACTTCCCCGTTTTGAAGTTCTTCTTCCATTATCACTGAAGAAGTACCATTGTTGGTAATAACCTCAGCCGCTCTTTCTATATTGAGCAATCCCCATCCAAATCTATAGTCGGGACCTGCCGTTGTGCCGGCTTCGTCTGCAGTATGCAATGCCAAACCTCTTAGCGAAGAGCTTAACATATACGTACTGTTGATATTATTATAATGTTGCTGTAAAAGGATTAAACTACCCGATGTATTTGGAGTGGCCATTGAAGTACCACTAAAGTTAGCGTAAGTTGTTGCCCCAACAGATGAAAACATATTAACTCCTTTAGCCGAAATATCCGGCTTAATTCTTCCGTCATCGGCAGGTCCCCAGCTACTAAAAGAGGACATGATAACACTATTTGGTCCTACGTAAACAAGCACCTCATTTACAGCTGCTACTACCAAATTGTTTTTTGCCAAACCTCTGTCGGTTAAATAGTCGTAACCCCCATCTCCCGGGTTTACACCCGACTGACGGTCATTTCCCGCCGAAAAAACAGGTAGATAATAAGGGGCACTGTAGGTTAAAACATCTACCAACCTCGAAGTTGAGTCATAAAAACCCAATTGCCACAAATCTAAATTGTTAATATCAAATCCGTATGAGTGATTCGACACTAACATTCCTCCTGCAGCAGCACCTGTCATTTCCGAATTATCACTTCCAAAATCCCATGCTTGCAAACTTCCTAAATGTGCCATTCCTTTGGCAGCTCCTCCCTGCTCGGTGCCATTACCTATCATGGTCCCGGCCACGTGCGTAGAGTGATCACTAAAAGAAGCCGGATTATCCATCTGCGTTACTCTATTTCCCAAAAGAGGGTGAGTTCCCCGCACACGACCTCCGTCCCATACTCCCAAGACCATATTTTCACCATTGAGATTTAGACCCGCACTACCACCTGTATGAACTCTGTCGGTCCGTGTGGTAATTCCACCTTCTCTGTTATGTGTCACATAATATTTTGGTTTTCCGTTTTCGAAAACTCCAATAAGCACCGCGATACCTCCATTCGGCATTTCAATTACTTCTTCCCATCCGTTAATAGCTGCTAATTCCAGCGCCTGTTGCTTATCACGTGCAAATTCTAAAGCGTATTGCGCTTCCATTTGTGACAGCAATTCCAAATCATAATTACTTATTATCTGCTCTCTTTCAGCCAAAGTTTGTGCAAACAGCACACTTGAAGTGAAAAAAACAGAAAACAAGAACAACCAAGTACTTTTTTTCATAATGTATTTTTATTAAAAGTTTTATAAGAATGCCGAAAGTATCAAAAAAAGTTGAGGTTTAAAATTTTTAACAACGGATTGCGCCATTATTTTAACTGAAAAGCCGTTCGCTTTTGTCAATTGACTAGTTCACATAACTTCTTTCGATAAAAACAGTTCTCAGTGAGTACCGATTAAACGAAAAATGAAAAAATTGAAACTTTATAAAATAACCATAGAATTTCTTAATATCGATCAAGTAAGCGCTGTGTAGAAGAATTTTTTATGACGCTTGTATTTTTTTGTTCTAGAGCAGAAAGTGTATTCTTTGCCAAGGTTTTTCCTAATTCCACACCCCATTGATCATAACTGAATATATTCCACACAATTCCTTGTACAAATAGTTTGTGCTCATACATTGCGATAAGGCTTCCTAACGATCTTGGCGTTAATTTTTTGATTAGTATGGTGTTACTCGGCTTATTGCCATCAAATCTTTTAAATGAGTTTTCAACTGTATCGCCAAAAGTTCCCATCAATAAAGCCTCTGTCTGTGCCAGACAGTTCGCCGATAATTTGTCCTGATGTGTTTTGTTTCCGTGAAGTGATGCTGCAAAAGCTATAAAATCGGTTGGAATTAATTTCGTTCCCTGATGCAATAGTTGAAAAAATGCATGCTGCCCGTTTGTTCCGGTACTGCCCCAAATAATTGCTGAGGTTTGATAGTCGATTGGGTTTCCGTTTCTATCAATACTTTTTCCGTTACTTTCCATAACAGCCTGTTGCAAATACGGAATTAATTTCTCCAAATAGTGAGAATACGGGATGACAGCTTCGGTTTCAGATTCAAAGAAGTTGGTATACCACACAGAAAGCAATGCCAATATCACGGGTATATTTCCTTCAAATTTGGTTTCTTTAAAGTGAATATCCATACTGTGAGCCCCTTTTAAAAGAGCTTCAAAATTTTTATATCCAATCGCGCAGCAAATCGACAGTCCAACGGTACTCCACAATGAAAACCTACCCCCAACCCAGTCCCACATAGGGAATAAATTTGTGGTGGTGATCCCAAAATTTGTAACTGCAGTCTCATTTGCAGAAACAGCAACAAAATGTTTTGAAATGGATTCTTCAGTTGTTGTTTCCAAAAACCAATTTCTAACCGTAGTGGCATTGGTTAAGGTTTCCAAAGTAGTAAAGCTTTTGGAGACCACTATAAACAAAGTTGTTTCTCTATCCAGCTTTTTCAAGGTTTCCTGTACATGGTCGCCATCCACATTCGAAATGTAGTGTACTTCCAAATGATTCCTGTAAAATTGAAGCGCCTCATTTACCATATCGGGACCCAAGTGGCTCCCACCAACTCCAATATTCACAATGGATTTTATTGGTTTTCCGGTGTATCCTTTCCAATCTCCATTGCTGATAGATTCTGAAAAAGATTTCATTTGCTGAAGTGTTTTTGCAACCTCAGGTTTTAAATTTTTAAAATCCCTGAGCGCGGTGTGTAGCACAGCCCTGCCTTCGGTTTCATTAATTTTTTCTCCTTGAAACTGTTGTGCAATCGCGTCCTTTAAATTTACTTCATTAGCTAACCGAAGCAATAGCGATAAGGTTTCATCTGTAATTCTGTTTTTTGAAAAATCCACATAGAAATCGTCCCATGTAATGGCCATTCGAGTGGCCCTGGCACCATCTTTTTCAAACAACTCCTGCATTTTTACATTTTTTATTGCAGAAAAATGTTGCGTGAGTTTTTTCCAAGCTTTGGTGGTTGTTGGATTAACAGAAGGTAACGGCATTAGTGATTCAGTTTGTTTTCTTTGTAATAATTTATCAATCCATCAATGGGTCTTCTAACGATATTCCCCAGTTCCAAATTGTGAGTGCGAAAGCAATCGCGAATAATTGTTTCTGAAAAATGCGCAATGGAACCTATAAAATGAATAGGAACTTTTGTCGCTTCCGGAAATGTTAGAATTCGGCATTCAATAAATTCTTCGATTCCCTTTTTTATCAGTTGGTAAAAATAGTCGTTTAATTCTGAAGCGCTAAAAATAAATTGGGCAAAAGATGCCAGATAGGCATTGGGATTCGGTTTCTTGTAAATATTCAGCTTAATTTCGTCTGCATTCAGATTAAATTCCTGCTCGAACTGTGTTGCAATCTGCTTCGGCATTCTACCGTAGTAATAATCGGTTATCAATTTTTTTCCGAAGTAATTCCCGCTGGCCTCGTCCATTAGCGAATAACCAAGCGCCGGAATTGGCGTGTGAATCTTACTTCCGTCGAAATAGCAACTGTTAGACCCTGTTCCCAGAATGCAGACAATCCCCGGTTGGGTTGTGGCCGCATATACTGCGGCTGTTAAATCTTCCTGTACCACAACAGTTGCGCTTTCAAATAGTTCCTGTAGAATTTCCGCTAATAATTTCTTGGGAGTTTCGGTGCCACATCCCGCGCCGTAAAAATCGAGTTGTGTAACTTCTTTAAAAACATTTTGTAATTGAGAATTGGCAACAATTCGATTGTACAATTCTTCCTGCGGAATTACAGCCGGATTCAAGCCTTCGGTTCGAGTTTTAAACAGAATTTCGCCTGAAGAATTCAGTAAAATCCAGTCGCATTTGGTAGATCCTCCGTCAGTAATTAAAGTCATACGTTAAACTGTTGCAATGTAAGCGGTTAAGTCGATGAGTTTAGCCGAATAGGCATATTCATTATCATACCAGGCCACTAACTTAAAGAAATTATCATTAAGCGCAATTCCGGCTTCCGCGTCAAAATTACAGGTAAAAGCGTTCCCCACAAAATCCTGTGAGACCACAGCTTTTTCGGTATAAGAAACAATGCCCTTGTAATCGCCTTCTGAAGCTTTCTTAAAAAGTAGTTTCAGATCATTGTAGGTTGCCGGTTTTTTAGTCCGAACGGTAAGATCTACCACTGAAACATCGGCTGTAGGTACTCTAAACGCCATCCCGGTTAATTTTCCTTCCAGTTTCGGAATTACTTTGGTCACAGCAACTGCTGCACCAGTTGTGGTAGGAATTATGTTTCGCAATGCACTCCTACCAAGTCGATAATTTTTGCTTGAGGGGCCATCAACTGTTAGCTGTGAGGCCGTGGCAGAATGTACGGTCGTCATAAGCCCTTCTACTATTTCCAAATGATCATCTATAATTTTTGCCATGGGAGCCAGACAGTTGGTGGTGCAGGATGCGTTAGATACAATGGTATCTTCCGGTTTTACATCCAAATGATTTACACCCATAACAAACATAGGGGCTGTTTTGGAAGGTGCCGAAATCACTACTTTTTTAGCTCCGGCTTTTAGATGTGCGGTAGCCGATTTGATCTCTTTAAATATTCCGGTGCAATCGATAATAATTTCTGCACCTACGGCATCCCATTTTAAGTTGGTGGGATCTTTTTCGGCGGTCACCCGAATGGTTTTTCCATCCACAATTAAATTTCCATCCTTCACATCGACAGTTCCGGGATATTTTCCATGAACCGAATCGAATTCCAACAAATAGGCTAAGTGATCTACATCCAGCAGGTCGTTTACGGCAACAATTTCTACATTCTTATTTTTAGCTGCAATGCGGAAGGCAATTCTCCCAATGCGGCCAAAACCATTTATTCCAATTTTTGTAATCATATATTTTCTGAAATTATACAGAGGTAATATCTGCAACTCGTATTAATTCGGTATCCAATTCGTTTTCTCCCTGTATGGCTTCATCAAAAGGTACCGAAGTCACTTTGTTATGAACGATACCAATCATCACATCCCGCTCGCCCCGAAGCAATGCATCGATAGCTCCTACGCCCAATCTGCTTGCCAAGACTCTGTCGAAACAACTGGGTGCTCCTCCACGTTGAATATGCCCCAAAACTGTGACTCTCACTTCGTATTCCTTTAGGTTTTCTTCTATGTATTTTGCGAGTTCAAAAATGTTTTTTCCAATTTGATCTCCTTCAGCAACCACAACGATACTGGAAGTTTTTCCCGATTTTTTACTGCGTTTCAGGGATTCTAACAATCTGTCTTTCCCTAAATTCTCTTCAGGAATTAGAATCTCTTCGGCTCCTGCCCCTATTCCGGCGTTTAAAGCGATATCTCCTGCATTCCTACCCATTACTTCAACTAAAAACAATCGGTTGTGAGAATTGGCCGTATCACGAATTTTATCGATGGCTTCAACTACCGTATTCAAAGCTGTATCATAGCCGATGGTATAATCGGTTCCGTTAATGTCGTTGTCTATTGTTCCGGGTAATCCAACAATTGGAAAATCGTGTTCCTTGTTGAAGACCGATGCTCCTGCAAAAGTTCCGTCACCCCCAATTACAACCAGAGCGTCTACTTCAAATTTCTTTAAATTATTGAACGCCTGCTGTCTTCCTTCTTTTGTGAAGAAGCCTTTCGATCTTGCCGATTTTAAAAAGGTACCGCCTCGGTTGATGATATTCTTAACCGAACGCGCATCCAAATCTTTGAAATCACCTTCTATAAGTCCTTCAAAACCTCTAAAAACACCTACACATTTCAAGTTGTGATATGCGCATGCCCTTACTACTGCTCGCAGGCCGGCGTTCATACCGGGAGAATCCCCGCCACTTGTAAGTACTGCTACTTTCTTAATTTTCATACTGGCAAAGCTTGACCATAAAGGTAAATGGTATTTTTAATTTAATTGAACTCTATCTGCTTTAATATTCTCGACAAAATACGTGTTAGTACGTATGGATTGGTGTGCCTTTGAAATTTATCTTTGAGATTGAATTAGTGAATCAGTGTCAAAATATTTTTTGTGGGGATAGAAAATCTTTTTGATACAGCATTTAAGAGGTTATTTTAATATACTTTTTAAAATTTACTAAGTTAGGTTTGTTATAGCGTCCGAACGAAAGTCCGGACGCTTTTTTTTATAGCTTTTCTAACGTATTTAGGGATATAAATGGTGATACGTTGTTTATTTTTTTGCTTCGTTAAAATGTCGAAGACCTTCCTTTAACCAATACAGGTATTCGTCGGCATTAGGAGTATATGCGGTTGGTTTATTCAGCAGATTAAAATCTGAATCCATCAACACATAATAGGGTTGCGAATTGTTCTTAAAATTTACGGTTTGAAAGGTAGCCCACTTATCACCTATCGTCTTTATCTTCTTAACGCCACCCTTCGGTTTGAGGTAACTGAATTTTTCTTCTTCCTCCAATTCTTTTCGATCATCGACATACAATGAAATTAATACATACTCTTTGTTTATCACATCGAATATATCTTCACGACTCCACACCTGCTCTTCCATTTTTCGACAATTCACACATGCCCAACCGGTAAAATCGATCATGATAGGTTTCCCCGAAGCTTTCGCGGCAGCAACTCCAGTTTCGAAATCCTTGTAAGCTTCCAATCCTAACGGAGCTTCAGTGCCCTTGTCGTACAGGCTGTAAAATAAAGGTGGCGGGAATCCGCTTAACAGTTTCAAATTCGCATAACTGGAATTTGTCAACCCGGGTATTAAATACAACATAAAGGCAAAACTCAATGTCCCTACAAAGATATTTCCTAATCCCGGACGCTTCTTTTTAGGTCCGTCGTGCGGAAAGCGAATTACTCCGAATAAATACAGCGCCATTCCTAAGGCACATAGAATCCAGATGGCTATAAATATTTCACGTTTCAACAAACCCCAATGCTCTACCAAGTCGGCGTTCGAAAGGAATTTAAAGGCAAGTCCTAATTCTATAAAACCAAGTACTACCTTAACCGTGTTTAGCCAGCCGCCGCTTTTTGGTAGATTGTTCAACCAATTCGGGAACATAGCGAATAATGCAAAAGGCAATGCCAACGCCAAACCAAAGCCTCCCATTCCCATGGTAAGCTGCATGGCTCCTCCATCGCTGGAAAGTGAACCTCCCAATAGAGATCCTAAGATTGGACCTGTACATGAAAAAGATACTATCGCCAAGGTCAAGGCCATAAAAAAGATTCCAATAAATCCGCCAACGCTCGTCGCCTTATTGTCCATTTTCGAACTCCATGAACTCGGTAAGGTTATTTCGTAAAAGCCGAAGAAAGAAAATGCAAAGACAATAAAAATGATAAAGAATATGATGTTGAGCGTAACATTGGTCGAAATATTATTTAAAATTTCGGGGTCGACCGAGTCCAATAAATGGAACGGTAGACTTAACAACACATAAATTATAAATATAAACAGGCCATAGAGTATGGCGTTGGCCAAACCGTTTTGTCTGTTTTTAGCACTTTTGGTAAAGAAGGATACTGTGAGAGGAATCATTGGGAACACACATGGTGTTAACAACGCAATTAGTCCGCCCACAAAGCCCAGTAAAAAGATGGTCAAAAATCCTTTTTCAGAATCTTCTTCCACGGGTTCGAAGGTTTCTTTTCCTTTAATATCTACAGATAATGCCGCTGTTTTTTCAAGGTCGGCTTCGGTAAGTTCGGCCGATGTTACTGTCGCTTTGCCATCGTCCAGACCTAGTTCAAAGGTTTTCGTCTCGGGAGGTAAACATTTTTCATCGTCGCATACCGAATAATACACCTCGACGTTTATCTTCAGCTTGTCGGGGTTTATTACTTTAATGGCTTGAATAAAAACCGCCTTCTTTTCAAAAAAGACAATTTCGGCTTCAAATACAGGGTCCCAAAAAGGTTTCACATCAGGCTCCTTTGTTTTTCCAACCAATTGGAACGTTTCAGGAGATGCATTATAGGTGAATTCGGTAGGAATAGGACCTAATTCAACATCGGCTTCCACCTGACTGTATAAATGCCATTTATCCTCTAGTTGAGCGGTAATGATGATATTGTAAAGATCTCCGGATTCTTGTTCCACCTTCACATCCCATTCCACCGGATCTAAAAATTCCTGTGCCGTTATTGTGGCACAGCACAAACTCATTAAAACAAAAAGTAAGGTTAGTTTCTTCATAATTAATTTAGGGAGTGTTTGTTATTTTTAAAATATGCTTTGTATCCGGGGTTACTTTAAATCTATCGTCCAAACGCATTCCAACTATCCAAACAATTTTGTGATTTGTACATAGCAACCAAATTTTTTCTTTCGCCACCAAAGATAACTTTTCATCTTTAAAAAACTTACTCAATTTCTTTTTTCCTTGCATACCAAAGGGTTGAAATACATCGCCTTCACGCCATTTTCGAAGTTGTAATGGAAAGCTTATTTTGTCTTTATCCACGTATACCTCAGTGGGGGTACTATTTCCTATCTTTTTGGTGGATTTTAATGTAATATGAATTGGATTGTCAATTTCTTCATCATTTTCCTCAATAAAATATTCTGTTTTTTTTGCTTCGGAAGTGATTTGAGTGAGTAAAAGCGTGTCTCTGTCCTTTAATAACCGATGCGTTTTTGAAACAATTTGTTTCCCGCTTTGTGCCTTCACCAATTCCGAAATATCCTCCCAGGCCGTAAATCCGAAGCCAACAAGCAGTTCGTATAACACAGCATTGGTGTTTGGCAATTCCTGAAGTCTTTTGCTGTCAATTCGATATCCATCGGACATTTCGGTAACGACCAAATTATAAATTAACGCCATATAGTCGTCGATTAATAACTGACTCTCCTGAAGATGTTCTTGCGTTTTCTGAAAACTTTGCAACAAGTTGTTGCTCGCCTCCTTATACTTCGGGATTACCTCCAGCCGCAAGGCATTGCGCCAATAATCTGACTTTTTATTACTACTGTCTTCACGCCAGTGTAAGTGATTCTCTTTTGCATGCTTCAGAATTTCATTTCTGGAAAAGGGAAGCAACGGACGCACAACAGACTCGTTGACTGCCGGAATTCCCGTTAATCCTCGTAAGCCGGTGCCTCGTGAGATGTTAATTAAAAAAGTTTCTAGGTCGTCATCGGCGTGATGTGCTGTTACAATATAGTCGAGTTTAAAATCTCTCTTAATTTCATCAAACCAGCGATAGCGTAGTTCGCGAGCCGCCATTTGAGTGGAAAGCTTATTTTCGGAACCGTATTTTTTAGTGTCAAATGTTTCGGTAAAAACCGGAATTGAAAACTTATCGGCCAAATGCACTACAAATTGTTCGTCCTCGTCGCTTTCCTTTCCGCGAAGCGAAAAATTACAATGCGCTAAAGATATATCGTAATCTGAAAGTTTCAATAAATGTGTAAGCACCACACTGTCCAATCCCCCACTGCAGGCAACAAGGATTTTTTTACCCTTCAGAAGTGTATGGTTTTTGTCAATATGTTTCCGAAATTTTTGAATCACAAAGAGTGCTTAAAGGTTTTTCACAAAGTTACACAAAGAAGCCACAATGTGTGTGAAGAGAATTTTATAATACATAAGTTTAGTTTTCAAGAACTTCCCGCATGGCTTTTGCCTTCAATAAACATTCTTCGTATTCGTTTTCGGGAATCGACTTTGCCGTGATCGCCCCTCCCACCGAAAAACTTACATAGTTGTTTGCTGCGTTGTACAAGATGCTGCGAATAATTACATTAAAATCGAAGTCTCCATTCGGGGCAAAATAGCCGACTGCTCCACTGTACAAACCGCGTTTGGCGTCTTCTAAAGCTTCAATAATTTTCATCGCCGAAATCTTCGGAGCTCCTGTCATACTCCCCATTGGAAAGGTGTTTTTAATAATCTCGATATTTGATATTGAAGGAGCAACACGGCAGGAAATGGTAGAAATTAATTGATGTACCTGCTCGAAAGTATATACTTTACACAATTCTTCTACAGTAACACTTCCTTTTTCGGCAATTTTAGAAAGGTCGTTACGCACCAAATCGGTTATCATAATATTTTCGCTGCGTTCCTTAGGATCTTCCATCAATGCTTCTATCATTTTTGTATCGGCATCTGCATCTATCATTCGTTTGGCAGTTCCTTTAATGGGTTGAGAAATCACCTTTTTTCCTATTCGTTGTAAATAACGTTCGGGAGAGGCGGAAAGCAAATAGTGATCCTGTAGTTTAAAGAAGGTAGCAAAAGGGGCTTTTGAAATTTCATTAAGGTGTAAATAGCTTTTAACAGGATTTAGAACTGCCCCTTCAGAAAAAAATTCCTGACAAAAATTGGCTTCATAAATATCCCCGCGTTCGATATGCGATAACATTCTATGCACTTTCTCGAAATACGAATCTTTGGAGGTACGTAAACTAATTTTAATTTCCGGATTTTGAGTTTCACTACTATGATTAGATGATTCGTCTATTGCTGATATTGTTTCCCAATCGGTCGCAATTTCATCGTCTACCATATTTAGATATCGGATTTCAGCTTCGTGTTCAGAAAATAAAAAGATCTTTTTTGGTTGAAAAAAATACAGATCGGGAAAATCCAGAAAGTCACTGTTTTTGGAAGACAGCGCTTCAATATCGTTTTTAAGATCGTAGGTTAAATAGCCGAACAACCAGTCTTTGGATAGGGTTTGATATTCTTCAAGTTTAGAAAATGCGTTGTGGGCATCTGTTTTTATCGAAGTTAGTGCATCCACGGCAAGGATTGCTTTGTACTTGGAATGTGCCTGTGTGTGCTCATTGGAATCCAGCCAAACCACTTCTTCAAACTGCTGTGCCCAATGGAGCAATTTGGACTTGAAGTTTTCAGTAAGTGTGACAGGGTATTTCTTATGCGTACGCATGCTTATTTTTCAATTTGATGCAGAAAATTTTGGAGGACATCCATAAACCCCAGATACAATAGCTCATTGGAAATTTCCTTTTTCTCTACCGAAAAGTTTTCAGAAAAAGAAGGAAATGCAAAACTGTCAACAATTTCCCCGTTGAAACGAGGGACTACAAGTTTGCTGTATTCTAAAGCGGCAATGCCACCTCTCGCCCCATTAGAAGTGCTCATAAGCAAAACTTTTTTACCTTCTAAAAACTTGTATTCCAATCGTGAAAGCCAATCGAGAATGTTTTTGAAAAATGCAGAAACATTCCGGTTGTGTTCATTTACAGAAATTAGTAAGGCATCTGCCTCTTTAATCTCATTATTGAGCATTCTTAGCGCTACAGAATATCCTTCCTTTTTCTCTAAATCTTCACTAAAAAGAGGGATGTCAAAATCGGTTAAACGTATTAATTTTACTTTATGACCGTCAATTTTTGAAGCTGCAAAGGATACAAATTCATGATTAATTGAGGTGCTGCTATTACTTCCTGCAAAGGCTAAGATTTGTTTCATTTTTCAAAGATATTCAATTAAAAACAAATCAGTTTTGTCGCATTTTCCTACTAATTTATCTTAATTATAAAGTTAATTCCTACATATTTTGTGTCGTTCGTCGAACAAAGAATTCATCTCAACGAATAGTTTTGAAATTGAGGCGTTTACATTTGGAGGGAATCGAATTCCGAAGTAATATTGACCCAAGATAACCCCAAATTATCGCTACTTATGAAAAATATTACTTATGCAATTTTTGCAGTATTACTGTGTATATATGCCCCCGCAATTGCACAAGTTGGAATAGGAACTTCCTCTCCTAAAAGCATGTTGGATATCCCGGCATCGAACCCCGCATCCCCTTCTAATAAAGACGGAATTTTAATACCAAGAATCAATGCCTTTCCTTCGGTTAATCCGGGAAGCAGTCAAGATGGTATGTTAGTTTTTCTAACTACTGCAACCGGAACTTACAAAAAAGGATTTCATTATTGGGACGATACTCCTAAAAAATGGATTGCATACAATGGCGAATGGTCCGATGGAAATGTGCCCCAATCCCGTGGTGACTTCAACAGTAACCTCATCTATGCACAACAAGCTTCCGATGGAGGTGTAGATGTTGTGATACTGGATTCGGGTCAAATAGGAATGGGAACAAGTAATTTGGAGGAAAGCTTAGAGCTAAAATTGGCCGGAGATAACGATATTCAAATTTCCAGTGCATCGCCCCCGGATGCACCTCAATTAGTATTTTATACTACTAATGGCTCCTTCGCCTCCCCACAATTTATGAACAACGACGAACCTATTGGATATATCACCGGTAAGGTTTGGACCGGTACGGGAAAATCGGGTGACGTTGCCAATATTCAGATTAAGTCGGACGGGAATCATTCCGCAGGGAGTTATCCCACAAAAATAGAATTTAATGTTACCGGACCCGGAAGTACTAATATTAACGAATATGATCCCGAAATGGTAATTAGCAGTAAAGGAAATATGGGTATTGGATTAAATAATCCATCTGCTGTTCTGGAAATTAAAGCCGGAACTTCTATAGCTAATACAGCCCCCTTAAAATTATCTTCAGGACCAAATCTGTCAACTGCTGAAACAGGAGCCATAGAATACGACGGTACCAATCTTTATTTTACACCCGGTACATCACGAAAATTATTATTGAAGGGGCTAACAAATACCGGAAACCTTGATTTTCCAAATATTGGGAGTCGAGGAACATCCGAATTGACCATGACCGTTGCAGGAGCAGCCGTAGGTAGTTCTTGTTCGTGCGCCCCCAATAGTTCAATTGAATCAAATTTACAATGGAGTTGCTATGTAAGTGGCGCCAATACCGTGACTGTTCGACTAACCAACGTCAGCACCGCGTCCGTTAATCCTGCTAATAAAAGTTGGAAAGTATCGGTTATTGAATAAATCTACTACAAGCCCCTAAAAATTTAGTTATGAAAACTCATACTCTCCTATCGATAATATTAATGTCGGTTACTACCGGTTTAATTAGTCATGCACAAGTTGGGGTTAATAATCCAACTCCCGGAAGTATCCTCGACATACAGGCTTCAAGTCAGGCAAATCCTTTAAATACAGATGGAATATTAATTCCCCGAGTAACCGATTTATCCGATGTTGACCCCGGAGCCGAGCAGGATGGAATGCTTATCTTTTTAGCATCTCCGCTTGGAAACTTAAAAAAAGGACTTCACTATTGGGACAATTCTCCTAAAAAATGGATCCCTTATGGTGGTGATTGGCTTGATAGTTATAACGGTGAATTGAAAGATTTGTCATACGCCAATCAGGCGAATGCTAATGGTGTTTCGGTCGTAGTCCTTGACAACGGAAGAATTGGAATGGGAACCGACAATCCTGTTGCTAGTCTTGAAATTAAACTCCCCGGTGACAATGATATTCAAGTTGTGAGTGCGTCGCCCCCAAACGCACCCAATCTAATTTATTACACTAAAAATGGAACATTTGCATCGGGCGCATTCTTAAATAATAATAATCCCATTGGTGAAATTACAGGAAAAGTATGGACCGGTGGTGGAGCCTCTGGAAAGGTAGCTCAAATTAGTTCTCTTGCCGATGGATCGCATAGTAGCGGAAACCTTCCTACAAAATTTACGCTTTCGACAACGGCAAGTGGGAATACTTCCGAAAGTCAGAATGGTAATGAACTTACCATAAAAGCTACAGGAAAAGTTGGCATTGGAATTGATAATCCAACTGCTGTCTTACACCTAAAAGCAGGTTCTGCCGGCGGGAATTCGGCTCCAATGAAATTCAAGGCAGGCAGCAATCTTACGACGCCCGAAAACGGAGCCTTTGAGTTTGATGGAACACACCTTTACTTTACACCAAACACCAAAAGAACAATTCTACTAAAAGGATTGACCAACACAGTAACTTTAAACTTTCCATTGATATTAAATGGAGTTACAAGCGAACTTACTCTTCCCGTCCCGGGTGCAACTACAGGAAGCGTGTGTGAGTGCGCTCCTTCCGGAGCCATCGAAACGGGTTTACAATGGAGTTGTTATGTGAATTCGGCCAATATAGTGACAATTAGATTGTCAAACATCACTTCAGGTTTAATAGACCCCGTAAACAGAAGTTGGAAAGTAACGGTAATAGAATAAATTAGAAGTATCACCGGTCCCCCCTGCAGTCTTGACCGGTGACAAAAAAAAGCCATCCGTTTTTGCGGATGGTTTTTTATTCTATGCAAAATTTATATAACTTAAATATGCAACGCTCTGTCTGCAGTTGCAGCTAAAGCCGCTTCCTTTACAGCTTCCGCATAAGTAGGATGTGCATGACTCATTCGAGCGATGTCTTCGGCACTTGCCCTGAATTCCATAGCAGTAACGGCTTCGGCTATTAAATCGGCTACCCTTGCTCCTACCATGTGTACTCCCAATACCTCATCGGTGGTTTTATCTGCCAAGATTTTTACAAAGCCATCGGTATCCCCACTGGCTCTGGAACGTCCCAGGGCTCTCATTGGAAACATACCTGCTTTGTAAGCAACGCCGGCTTCCTGCAATTGTTCTTCGGTTTTTCCAACTGAAGCAACTTCAGGCCAGGTGTATACCACCCCGGGAATTAAATTATAGTCAATATGTGGTTTCTGACCGGCAATCGTTTCTGCAACAAAAACACCTTCCTCTTCGGCCTTATGTGCCAACATAGCGCCTCGAATAACATCACCTATTGCGTAGATATTCTTAATATTGGTTTGTAAATGATCGTTTACATCAATCATTCCGCGTTCGGTAATTTTCACTCCTGCTTTTTCAGCTTTCAATCCGTCGGTAAAAGGTCGGCGACCCACTGAAACCAAACAATAATCTCCCGTAAAGGTAACCTCGGTATCTTTCTTATCGGTTGCTGTGACTGTGATTTCATTTTTCTTTCTGGCAACAGCCGAAACCTTATGAGAAAGATAAAACTTAACGCCTTGCTTTTTCATCACTTTGGTAAGCTCCTTGCTTTGAGCACTGTCCATGGTTGGGATAATACGATCCATATATTCAACCACTGAAACTTCAGCGCCCAGTCTGCGATACACCTGACCTAATTCCAATCCAATTACTCCTCCGCCGATTACAATTAAATGTTTGGGAACTTCTTTTAGGGTTAAAGCCTCGGTTGATGTAATGATTCGTTCCTTGTCAATTTTTATAAAAGGGAGTGTTGAAGGCTTGCTTCCTGTGGCAATAATTGTATTTTTCGCCTCAATTGTTTCGGTTTTCTTTCCTGTAATCTCAATATGAGTTGCGTCTTTAAAAGCGCCTGTTCCTGTAAAAACATCCACTTTGTTTTTATTCATTAAGAATTCAATCCCTTTTGTAGTTTGATCTACAACCGATTGTTTCCGCTCAATCATTTTTTTAAAATTAAGCTTCACTTCTCCGGGAATTTCAATTCCGTGTTCTTCAAAATGCTTCATGGCATCCTCATAATGGTGTGAAGAATCCAACAGAGCCTTACTTGGGATACAACCTACATTTAAGCAAGTGCCACCTAAAGTATTATATTTTTCAATGAGTGCGGTTTTCATTCCAAGTTGTGCACAGCGAATAGCTGCTACATATCCTCCCGGACCTGAACCTATTATTGCAACATCATAAGTACTCATAAAATGTGTTTTAAATTGAACGAAGACACCTCAGTTTTACTTTGGCGTTTGAAGTTGCAAAAGTACAAATGTTTTGCGGTTGGACAAGGTGAGTTCCATATGAAAATCGACTTATTAGAGTGACATTGCAGTGGTGTTTTTTACCTCACTGATTGTAAACGAACTTTGGGTGCTTCCAATGTGCTGTAAGGTGGTGAGTTTGGTAACCATAAAGTTCCGAAAATGTGTCATATCGGTTACTATTACTTTTAATAAATAATCGTACTCCCCACTCACATGAAAGCATTCAAGTACCTCATCCAACTGAATAACTTCAGCTTCAAATTTGGTTAGATATTCTTTGGAATGTTGCGCAAGCTTTATCTGACAAAAAACAGAAAAACCCAAATTGACTTTCTCTCTGTCCACTAGGGTTACATATTTTCTAATGACTCCACTTCGTTCAAGTTTTTTGATACGTTCATATACCGCGGTAACCGAAAGATTAAGCTTATGAGAAAGCTCTTTGTTAGTTTGCTTACAGTCCTCTTGCAAATGTTTCAGTAGTAATGTATCAATTACATCTAATTTCATTCTGAATATTTTTCCGAAATATATTTAATTAATCCGTTATGTGATACTTTAAAACTATATTTTTTGGCTTTTATAGTTTTATTTTCTGTCAAACAGCAAACTGATTGATTTTTTAACTGAATAGTCTTAGTTTTACCATACACATTAAACCTTTACCATGAAATTCAAACCCGCAGATAACATTCAGGACTTACAATATTTTGGCGAATTTGGAGGCGTGAATCCTTCAATTTCAGATTCTTCTACATATACTTTTCTTTCGGCAAAAACCATGTTCGATACCTTTGAAGGAAATGCCGAAGGCTGTTATTTATATTCCCGTCATACTACTCCCTCAAATTTGTATTTGGGGGAAGCACTGGCAGCCATGGAGGGGACCGAAACTGCCAATGTAACTGCGAGCGGTATGGGCGCAATAACGCCAGCTATCCTTCAATTCTGTGAAGCCGGCGATCATATAATCTCAAGCCGTACAATTTACGGAGGAACCTATGCTTTTTTAAAGAATTTTGCGCCCAGAATGGCGCTTGCAACCTCCTTTGTTGATATTACCAAACTGGAAGCGGTTGAAGCTGCCATTACCGAAACAACCAAGATTATCTTTTGTGAGTGTGTAAGTAATCCCTTGTTGGAGATTGCAGATATTGAAGGATTAGCAAAAATTGCCAAAAAGCATGGTTTGCAATTATTGGTGGATAACACCTTTTCCCCTTTGACAATATCTCCAGCTAAATTGGGAGCGGATGTAGTCTTACATAGTTTGACCAAATTTATCAACGGAAGCAGTGACACCATGGGAGGTGTTGTATGTGGGAGTCAGGAGTTAATAGATTCCTTACGAAATGTAAACGACGGTGCCTGCATGTTACTTGGAGCCTCTATGGACAGTTTACGTGCCGCCTCTATTCTGAAAAATATGCGAACGTTGCATATACGAATGAAGCAACACAGTTACAATGCCTTATATCTCGCCGAAAAGTTTGAAGCAGCCGGATTAAAAACGGTCTATCCGGGTTTAAAATCGCATCCGGGTCACGAATTGTACAAACGAATGATGAACGAAGAATACGGCTTTGGAGGCATGCTTACTTTGGATGTAGGAAGCTTAGACAAGGCAAACGAACTGATGGAACTGATGCAAAAACAAAACCTGGGCTATCTGGCTGTGAGTTTAGGGTTTTACAAAACCTTGTTCAGTGCTCCTGGCACCTCAACTTCTTCAGAAATACCTGAAGAAGAACAGGCAGAGATGGGGCTTACCGACGGCTTGATACGTTTCTCTATAGGATTGGACAACGATATTGAGCGTACTTACGAAATGATGCATGACTGTATGATCCAATTAGGTATTTTAGAAGCTGTAAAAAACTAATTATTGTCTTTGTAAAAGGGCTTTAATAGCATCAATTTCTCTTTGTTGTGACTCCAATTTAGCTTGCAAGTCTTCAATTTGTTGTTGTTGTTCTTGTATAGCTTTTACGGCAATAATCCCAAATCCTGAATAATTTAAGCCTAAATAACCATTTTCATCTGTTTCAACTAATTCGGGAAATAACGGTTTTACATCCTGTGCCATAAAACCAATTGTTTCTTTTGCAGTATCACTTTGATCTGAATATAAGTAATTATAAACTGTGAGTTTTCTCAAATTTGAAAGAACATCTTTTATTGGAATAATATGCTTTTTAAGCCTTCTATCCGATGTGGCAACATAAGCCCCCGAACCATTAGTTATGTATGCTCTTCGTATTCCATTTTCTGCAAAAGACAGAAATGCCCCGGAATGGTACATCTTCCAAATATCTGATGTTGTTGAATTTTCCAAAGCAATGCCCCCTTCTCCGGCAGCAGTAACTACTGATTGTTTAATATGTAGATCGTAGCTAGGAGCAATTTCAATTCCCATATTTCCGGATGTATAAACATCCCCAACAAAAAACCCGGCAAAACTGCCTGCTTTTTGCACATTTGAATACACTCCGTAATGAACACCACCGGTAGCGGCAGAAATGTGATTATAACAACCGGATTTAAAACCTGTTCCAGAACCGCTTAAAATGTTATAAACACCATACTGGCTTCCATTACCATTTGCCACCAAGTCATTCTGCACACCAAAATGGGATCCCGTTCCGGAGCCATTCAATATATTTCTAATTCCATGATGAATACTATTTCCACTATTGTTAATATTAACATACACACCTTGTTGAACACCAGTCGCAATCCCACCTAGTGAAGCTACAAAACCGCGTGTTTCACCACTTCCACTTCCCACCAGTGAGGCATTATAACCGGTATGCGTTCCCGAACCGCTTCCAGTTAATGAGTTATAAGTACCATAATGGGCTCCATTGCCAGCACCAGCCAAAGAGTTATAGGTTCCATAGTGAATTCCTCCTCCGGGACTATCATTGGTTAAATAAGACCCATATTGTGGCCCTGTTCCATTTACGGTACCTTGAATTATAGAATAAACCCCGGCTAAAACTCCATTGCCTCCAATCAAATAATTGTTATAAGCTCCTATTTGGTTTCCATTGCCTATATTTCCTGAAAATTCGTTCCATGCTCCGGTTAAATTACCTGTACCTTCGGCAAAGTTGCTATACATTCCTGTATGCGACCCCGAACCGGTTCCTGAAAATGTATTATGTACACCCCAATGACTGTTATTGGCTGAATTGGAAATAATATTTTCAACGCCATATTGTATTCCTGTACCTGTACCCAATAATCTATTTGATATTCCAAAATGGTTTCCAGCTCCGGGACTGGCATTTATCGAATAAGAACCATATTGAGGTCCTGTCCCAGTTACGCTATTTCTAATATCTGTATAAGCTCCTGCTAAGGTTCCATTTCCTCCGGCAAAATAAATATTGAATGCCCCCAATTGATTTCCATTACCAATACTGCCCGAAAATTCATTCCATGCACCCGTTAAGTTACCGCTTCCATTGGAAAATCGATTTATCATTCCGGTATGATAACCGGCTCCTGATCCTGAAAAGGTGTTATCTACCCCCAAATGAATCCCGTCACCGGAGTTGCTTATTATGTTTTCAAGTCCGTATTGCGTTCCCACTCCGGTTCCTGAAAGTCTATTTGACACACCGTAATGACTGCCGCCTCCGGGA
The DNA here is from genome assembly GCF_002813135.1 of Ulvibacter sp. MAR_2010_11. NCBI lineage: Bacteria > Pseudomonadati > Bacteroidota > Flavobacteriia > Flavobacteriales > Flavobacteriaceae > Ulvibacter > Ulvibacter sp. MAR_2010_11. Next base: position 2,842,308 of record NZ_PHTY01000001.1, read on the forward strand.
CTAGCATTGGAGAAATACACACCGTATTGAGCCCCCGTCCCATTTACAGTATTTCGTATATCGGTATAAGAACCTGCCAAGATTCCATTTCCGCCCGCAAAATAACTATTGAATACTCCTAATTGATTTCCATCTCCCACGGTTCCTGTAAACTCATTCCAGGCACCTGTTAAATTACCGCTTCCATTCGAAAATCTATTTATCATTCCGGTATGGTAGCCCGAGCCACTACCTGAAAAGGTATTGTCATCGCCATAATGATTCCCATTACCCGTGTTGGAAATAAAATTTTGCGTTCCATATTGCACTCCGTCTCCAGTGCCTCCTAACGAATTGTATACTCCCCAATGCGTTCCCAAACCGGTATTTGTAATAATATTTCTACTTCCCACTTGTGGTGCATCTCCGGCTCCGATTAGGTCACTTCTTACTCCATAATGGACCGTGGTACCGGTTCCTGATAGCACATTGTATATTCCCGCCTGTGTCCCGTCTCCATTTCCGGTTAGCCAATTGTAGAGCCCATACCGATTTCCTGCACCGTTGCCACTAAGGACATTCAATCCGCCAAAATGATCCCCATCTCCCGTATTGGCATTATTAGTATAAGTTCCTCTTTGAATTCCAGTGGCATTTCCTCCTATGGAAGCTACAAAACCTCTTGTTTCACCACTTCCATTGCCATTTAATGTGACATAGGATCCGGTATGAGTACCATTTCCTGATCCACTAAGCACAGCATTCATTCCTCTTTGGTCACCATCGCCGGTATTAGTGATTTCTGACATCAATCCATAGCTAGCCACATTTGCAGCTCCATCAATCAATACGGAAACACCTCGTCCCCCATCGGTGGATAATACGTCCAAAGACCAATCTGCAGTGTTTTTCCCTATGGCAACATTTCCCATTGTGTACATATCATCGGTGATATTATTAGGCGCAACTGTTGTCCCTTCCTCATACCAATCAATGTCGTCTGTAGCCGTAAGAGAAGTACTAAGACGTTCCCATGTTGTACCGTTAAAATAATAAAATCCAACCCCACTGCCCCCCGTGGTGGTGGCATTAGTATTATAAATTAGTAAACCTGTGGCTGCTGTATTTGTACCGTCGATCATTGTATCTGCTACATCTCCCAGAGAAACTTGCGGCATTAAAATTCCTTTATTCGATGCCGAAATATCCAAAACTGAAGAAGCATCCGGTGTAACGGTGCCTATCCCTACTTGAGAAAAACTTACACTGTATAGAATACAAAAACCTAAAATACTTAGTATCTTTTTCATAATCGTAATATTTAAAAAGTAGGTTAAGTCTCGGTAAATACTGAAACAAAGTTGCAATCATCTCACTAATAATACAATACCGAAAACGGGGGAGAGAAATTATTTTGAATAACAAATACAGAGAAATTGCTAGTGAGACAGAGCAAATGTTACTTGGTTATACATAACCATTGATTACCATCTCATCAATTTTATAGACAGCAAAAACCATAAAAATTAAGAGGATAATCGCAAACACCAGCATTGGGCGGTAGTTTTTTTCTTCTCCCTTAATATAGATTTTGGATGTATTCGGCTTATAGGCGATATCTACCAAATCACCTACCTGATGTTTACTGTTTGCTGAAATTGCCTCTCCATATACCAATAGTCCGCTTTTGTAATCTTTATATTCCAGGCTTAGTTTGAGTAAGTGTTGTCCCCTGAAGAAGTTTTGCATGCTAATCTGTGTAATTCTGGCCTTTGTATTGATGCCATTTCTTCTGATACTACGATATTTATTAATCCGAAACAGCGTAATGAAGGTTGGCAAAGAAGCCAGAAGTAAGATAACGATATAAATTAGTATCATTCTTTCTTTGTTAGTTGTTAGTGCTTTTGATCAATTCCGGATTGAAAAGTTATTAATTCCGAATAAAATTCTTACAAATAATTCAACCAGCAAAATCGTTCATAAGAGATATGCATAGTAGTGCTCAAAAAAATATAAAAGCCGGTTATCCCCAAATAATCGGCTCTTATACCTTTCTAAGGAAATTAAAAATTACTATCCTTCAAATATTGGGATTACCCGAAACATAAACGTAACCCTACTGCCTTCATGTCGTGAAACTAAATTAACCGAAGTTAGGTCGGAGAGATCATTAATTTTGCTCTCCCACAGGTTATCCTGAAAATTATCATCGTCAAAATCATCAAATTCCACAACATCCACACGAATACCTATTTTTGCATTTGGATCATTTAACGGTACATTAAAGTCGATCTGTTTATTGACACTCCATGGCTCTCCTTCTTTTAATTCCAGAGGGTTTTGAGAACTTCCTTCCGTAAATGTCCAAGGTTTTGGTACTGTAGATCGAAGTGCCTTGGGTATATTTTCCCAATTGGCAATTGCTTTATTCTTTTTGTTAACGTCCATAATAGATTTTCCTTTACCGTCAAAGGCAATTATCCGTACGAATGCTTTTATTTCGGAAGCGCTTCCCGCATCATCATTTACTGAATTAACTACCATATCCCAAACTATTCGATATTTAGAAGCTCTTGGAGCACATTGTCTGGAGGTATACTTAGTTATCATCCTTGTGCCTACAGTTGCCTGATCCAATGTTGCCAATGTAAAGGCTATTTTAACCTCATCGTTGGTTTGCTTAAAATAGTCGTCTATCCTTTTTTGAAGTTCTTTAAAAGAGCCTGCATTCACCAAAAGACTTGAGTATATAGGATTACCTCCTATAGCACCTACAGTGACCTTGGTAGTTTTAAGAATACTTTTTTGCTTTTCATTCAATGAAGCTTCTCCTCCTGCAAATCCGAAATTAGCATACGCATCGACATCAATACCATGTGCTGAAAGTGAATAATCGGACTCATAGACGATATAAAGCATTCGGCCATAGGTAATACTGTCTACATACACCCAATTTGGATCTATTTCACTCTTATCGATCGCTTTAGGATTGTTAGATTCTCCTTTCAGAAAAAAGAAATCACTAGGCTCATGTACAGAGCTATCCACAAAAATAGTGTAGTATGCTTGAAAAATTTCTACCACATATTTATGCGATTTTTTTTCATCGGTAAAACTGAAATTATGACTTCCGCCGAATCCTAAATAATATCCACTACCTCCGGTTCTCATAAAAAAGTCTTCTTCCGAGAGCATTTCGAATTTAGTCCCTACGGTTCTTGAACCTCCCGGCTTGGCGCCACCTATTAATTCCAACACCCCGGCTTGTACATTGCCCGAAGAAGGATCATTAATTAATACCTGAGCCTTTTTGGCATGATTATTATCGGATACAATTGTAATGGGTTTACGCGCAAAAGGGACTGTGTTGTATTCCCCATTTGCAATACTTTTAAAATCGTAAACGCCACCTACATAAATTTTAGTGAATTGCGGATTTAAAATAGCGGTATCTTTATTTACAATTTCGGCGTCCCATTGTTGAATTTGACAGGTCCAATTTGAAGTTGCTTCCTTTTTAGCGGTTCCGGAGATAGGAACAATTTTGCCAAAGTCATTCAATTTTCGAGCATATTCCATTTTAATTTGCCCGCCTCCGCGTAAACCTACGGTTGTACTTTGCAGGATGGTTTTTTTGGGAATGGAAAAATTAAATTTCACTGCCGGACGAACCTTTTTAGAAATGCCCAATTTCGAAAGATTCGATGCTTTTGAAACTGAAATAGCCGGTTTCTTAGCGATAACCTTTTTTGCTACTGTTTTGGATTTTTGTGCTACATTTTTAGCATCCTTTTCAGTTTTTTGTTTTCGAAGAGTGCCAACTTTTACCGATTGACTTAAAAGTTTTTTTGCCATGATAGTAAGTATTAGATTATTAATAATTAATGCATCTAATTAATTTGGAGAGTTTCATGAAAAAACCGTTTTATGTTTGGTTAATAAACAGTTTTCTAATGTGGTAAAATTGTAACATATTATACAACAGCGCAATACCGAAAATAGGGGAAGAAATTGTAATGCTAAGATGGAGGTGACAACAAATACATCTGTTTAAACCAATTTTTCCTGAATAGCTTTAGCTACGGCTTCGGTACTGGAATGTACATGTAATTTGGTGTAGATGTTTTTCATATGAGTTTTAACCGTTTCTATTGAAACCGTCAACTCGTCTGCAATCATTTTATAACTTTTACCAAGTGTTAATTGCTGTAAAACCATTTTTTCTTTATCGGTTAGATTGTATTCAATTTGTGAAAAGGGAAGAAAATTCAATTTAAAGAGTTGCAACATTCGGCGCGCAATAGTTGGAGACATGGGAGCACCGCCACTCTCAGCATCTTTAAGCGCCTCTATATATTGCAAAGGATCGCTTGACTTTAAAATATATCCTGAAGCACCGGCGCAAATGGCTCGGAAAATGGAATCGTCATCTGAAAATACAGTCTGAATCAATACGTGAATTTGAGGAAAGTGTTCTTTTATAATTTTTGTGGCGTCAATACCCGAGATACCGGGCATCTGAATGTCCATTAAGCAGATATCACAATCTATTTCCTCTAATCTCTCTACGAGTTGATTGCAATTTGCAAAAGCGCCCACACAATCAAAACCTTCAGTAGTCTCTAATAGTAGTTGAAGGCTTTCGCGTAAGTGCTTGTTGTCTTCAAAAATGCATACGTTCATAAGTCAATCTTGAATTAACTACAATAGTATTCCTTCTTTTTAAAATATAAAATACCCAATGTGGGGGACTCGAGATTCTTAACCCATCGGAAAACTTAATGCTACTCGGGTACCCATGTGGGGTGATGTATCTATCAATAATTTTCCTTGCAATTCGATTGCCCTGCTAGTCATATTGTTTAGTCCATTTCCTTTTTCAATAGTTTTTAAATCGAAACCGGATCCTTCATCACAAATAACCATGTTTAGCTTTTTGTTTGTAATTTCTATTGTAACGTCGAGCGATTTTGTATTAGAATACTTAATGGCATTATTAACAGCTTCTTTAAAAATTAAATAGACGTTTTTACTTTGTGTAGGGGTAAGTCTGAGATTCCCTAATTCATTCGCTTGAAATGAATAATAAATATTACGAATTGTGCAAAGGTCATGCATAAACCGCTCCATTCGTTCTTTTAATCCAATTCCATAATTTTCGGAAGGCTTTAGCATCCAAACAATATCATTCATTTTATCCATGGTCTCATGTGCGTTGTCACTTACTTTAGATAGAATAGTTTGCTGATTTTTGGGAGTAGTATTCGCTGCCATTTTGCTTAACATAAAAATACTGCTGAGAGAACTGCCTACTTCATCATGTAAATCGGCCGCTATTTGATTTCGCAGTTCCACCTCTTTCATTTTTTGGCGTAATTTATTTCTATTAATAAACATCCAAATACCAATTCCGGTAAAAAGAAATATCACCCCCGATAAAATCACAAGAAATCGCTGTTGTTTTAATTTCTCATCGATTAGTAGCTTATCTTTTTGAAGCAATTCAATTTGTTTTTCATTATTTGTTTTGTTGTACTGTTCCTCAATGCTTTTAAACTGCGCTTGAATTGCATAGTTTTTAATGCTGTCGGTTAGGGCGTGATATAAGTTTGTGTATTCCAGAGCTTTATCGTATTGCTTGCGATTAGTGTAATATTCGGCCATATTTTTATATCCTGCTGCTTCTTGATTTTTTCTCCCCGCTTCCTGTAATGATTTAAGATTGAGGATAGCATCATTTTCGGATACAATTTGTTGTTCGCTACTTTTTTTGATGGCCAATATTTCAAGCTCGGCAGAAATAATCTGAACGCTATCATCAATTTTTATTGCAACTGCTTTGCTTTTTTCAAGATTTGAAATTGCCTCTTGTGATCGCCCCATTTCGGCGTACAATTGTCCTATTGCAAAATAGTTGTCAGTAACTTCGGTAAACACTTCCATTTCAGTATTTATAGTAAGTGCCGTGTTATAATGAGCTAGTGCTTTGTCATACTCTTTAAGTCCCTTATACACATTTCCCAAATTCTGTTCTGCATTAGCTAAACCTCGCTTATCACCAAGTTCTTTCTTAAGTTTAATCGATTTGTTGAGATAGACAAGTGCTTCACTATATCGTTTTAATTCGGTATAACATTCCGAGATATTATTAAAACAAAAGGACTGCCCCGCCTTATTATCAAGTTTCTCAAATCCGTTTAATGCAATAATGTAATATTTGAGACCCTCATTATAATCGGACATCCCCAAATAACAATTTCCAATATTAATTGCCTGCCCGGAGGCAGAGAGAAGATCACCCTTGGCAATAGCTACGTCGTAAGATCTTTTAAAAAAGACTAAGGCTTCTTTATATTTTCCACTCTTTTTATAATACAATCCGGCCGTGGATGCGTAGTTCGCTTGTATTTTAGAATTAACCCTATACTTTGGATTTTCTGAAAGAACTCTTAGTCGGTTCAGGTAAAATTCAGAACTATCCAATTGAGCAGTATTTTTATACAGACTTACCAAATTTGAATAGGTACTGCTTAACGCTTCATCATTGGGGAACGTCTTTATAATTGTTTTAGCCCGCCATAAATATGTTTTAGCTTTATTTACATCCTTTCTAATCCACTCGACGGCGATAAGGTTTATTGCATTTACGGTTTCTAAATCACTATTATTTTTTGCTATAACAATTTCTAAGCTATCTATCTTCGATTGTTGTGCAGACACACTAAAGCAAACCAAACAACAAATTCCAAAAAAGGAGCTCTTGATAGACATAATTACTTGATTTTCTAATATGAAAGTACAAAACTTAATACAAATTTGAATGTACCCTTCATTATTTATTCCATAAGGAGATAAGTTCTTTACAACCTAATGCGCTTCGCAAGAATTGCTATTTACTAATAGCAGAACCGCTATTGCATTGAAGTACTTGCATACCTTTTTACAAAATCGTAACATTACAATTCTAAAAAATCCAACCATGCAAAGTCAAGATATTAAACCAGGAGGACCTCAAGACGAACATATAGTAGAGAACAAAGAGCTCAATATTTGGGAAGCTTTAATTCCCGTCGTTATTTTAATGGGTCTCTTGGCTTATAATATATTCTTTGCCGATGGGGAATGGATGGGCGAATACAGTAATCAAATTATTTTATTAATGGGTGCAGTAGTAGCTGCTGTTGTTGGTTTTTTCAATAAGACATCGATCACTACAATGGCCGAAGAAGTTTGGGAAAACTGGAGAAGTATTTTAGTCCCTATCATAATTTTATTACTCGTTGGGGCTTTGGCAGGTACTTGGCTAATAAGTGGGGTAATCCCTGCAATGGTGTACTATGGTTTACAAGTGCTTAGTCCGGAAATATTCCTCCCGGCATCAGTAGTTATTGCAGCAATTATTTCTGTGGCCACGGGAAGCTCCTGGACAACTTCCGCTACCGTTGGAATTGCATTGGTTGGAATAGGTTCTGCATTGGGAATAAATTCAGGTATGATAGCAGGGGCTGTAATTTCCGGAGCTTACTTTGGGGATAAAATGTCCCCCCTTAGTGATACAACGAATCTTGCACCGGCGATGGCAGGCACCGATTTGTTTACCCACATTCGTTATATGGCATTGACCACTGTACCCACTATTTTAATCACAATTATTGTTTTTGCAATTTTAAGTTTTACAGTAGACGTTACAGGGGACGCAGATATATCCGGCCTGCTCACAACAATTGATTCCACCTTCAACACCACGCCTTGGTTATTTGTGGTTCCTGCAATTGTAATCGTACTAATTGTAACAAAAACAAAGCCTCTTATCGCCTTATCTGTCGGAGTTGTTTCAGCTGCGATTTTTGCTGTAATTTTTCAAGGGGACGTTTTAGCGCAAATTTCAGATTCTAACATTGGAACAATTGTTCAAGCAGTTTTTACAGATACTGCGATTGAAACGGACAATGAAAAACTGAATGATTTGTTCTCTTCCGGAGGTATGCTTGGAATGCTATGGACTATTCTTATTATAATCTGTGCTATGGTGTTTGGAGGTGTAATGGACGGAATTGGTGCCTTGGCAAGAATTACCGATCAATTATTGAAAATGGCTTCATCAGTATTTGGACTCTTCGCGAGTACTGTGGTAAGTTGCTTAGGACTTAACGTCATTGCAAGCGACCAATACTTAGCCATTGTAATTCCGGGAAAAATGTTTAAAAAAGCATACGACGATCGAGGTTTAGCCCCGGAAAATCTTTCAAGAACGTTAGAGGATAGTGGTACGGTAACTTCGGTATTAATTCCGTGGAATACCTGTGGAGCTTATCAAAGCACGGTGTTAGGAGTTGGGGTAGCAGAGTATTTCTTTTACGCGGTTTTCAACTGGTTAAGTCCGTTTATGACCTTGCTTTTTGCCGCATTCAGAATTAAAATAAAACAACTTTCAGGAGGAAATTTACCTCGCTAAATTGCAGCAAATATTCACAAAACTTTAAGTGTCATTCACTTTTTATTCGGCTTTTGAATTTGTACTTTTGCAGCCTCAAAATAAGTACTAAAATTCAAAATAAAATCAATGGCATTAGTAGGAAAAAAGTTCCCGAATCTTGAAGTAAACGCAACCGATAGATCCGGAATTACACAAAAAATAAATATTCTTTCAAAAGCAAAAACCGAAGGAAAAAAAGTAATTCTTTTCTGGTATCCAAAAGACTTTACCTTTGTTTGTCCAACCGAATTACATGCTTTTCAGGCGGCTATAGGTGAGTTCGAAAAAAGAAATACGCTGGTAATTGGCGCTTCTTGCGACACTGCCGAAGTGCATTTCGCTTGGTTAAACACCCCAAAAAATCATGGAGGAATCGAAGGAATTACCTATCCGCTTCTTGCGGACAGCAATCGTAATCTGGCATCACAACTGGATATTCTCGACATTACCAACGAACGTTACGATGAAGAAACCGGAAACGTTTTGGTGGATGGAGATAATGTAACGTATCGCGCTACATATCTTATCGACGAAGAAGGAACCGTTTTCCACGAGAGTATTAATCACATGCCATTGGGCAGAAACGTGTCCGAATTTTTACGTCTTATCGATGCTTACACCCACGTGCAGCAAAATGGGGAAGTATGTCCGGCCAACTGGCAAGAAGGAGCTACTGCCATGAATGCCGATAGAAAAGGTGTTGCAGAATATTTAACACAACAATTAAACTAAGTTTAATTTTTAAATTACGGTTGGTTTCAATTTAAAACCCTTTCCATTCCGGAAGGGTTTTTTTATGTACAATTCTGAAAAATACTAAGTAAGAATGTCTATTTTTATCTTTGAAATAAATTTAGATTTATATGGCATCTATCACGCTCGACGGAAATCCGGCTGCTACAAACGGGAATTTACCCGCAGTAGACTCGACAGCCCCTAACTTTACACTTACGGCAACTAATTTATCTGAAAAGTCGTTGCACGATTACGACAAAGCCCGAAAAATAGTAAACATTTTCCCAAGTGTGGGAACAGGTGTTTGTGCTGCTGCTTTGCGGAAATTTAATGAGAAAAGTTCTCAACTACAAAACACCAAAGTACTGTGTATTTCAAAAGATTTACCCTTTGCACAGTCCCAATTTTGTGCTGCCGAAGGGCTTGAAAACGTAGAAATGCTGTCCGATTTCAAAAATGAAGATTTCGGAAATGACTATGGCGTTTTGATTGTGAAAAGTGCTTTTACCGGTTTATTGGCCAGAGCCGTATTAGTACTCGATGAAAACAATACCGTGATCTATTCGCAGCTGGTTCCCGATATTGCCCAGGAACCGGATTATGAAGCTGCGCTAAATGCATTGAAATAATGTGGAATACTTATTTAGGCAAACGCCTTAAAGGATTTGGGTACGCAACTAAAGGAGCATGGATGCTGCTTAAAAATGAACCCAGTATCCAAGTACAGGCCTTTATTGTAGTGGGGGTAACTATTGCCGGTTTTTACTTTGAAATTTCAGAGATTGAGTGGATGTTTCAGATTTTAGCAATTGGGCTGGTTATGAGTGTGGAAGGACTTAATACTGCCGCCGAAGAGATGGCCGATTTTGTACACCCCGACTTTCACAATAAGATTGGATATATAAAAGATGTCGCTGCCGGAGCCGTCTTTTTTGCCGCAGTTGCCGCAGTTGTGATTGCATGTATTATTTATATTCCTAAGTTTTAATGCGCCACTCTGTGTATTTAATCTCAGTCTTCAGCTCCCTAAGCAGTGAGTAATAAGCAAAGGTCAATACAATGGAAACGTGATAATAAACTGCTAGTAATGTACAATCTGTTGAGCTGAAAGGATTCTCACCATTTAGAAAATTTTATGTAGTATGGAACGTTTGATATTTGTATTTTTGCTCAAAGTCAACCCAACCTTACATGGCGAAAAAGAAAACCGCTACATCTAAAAAACCTGCAACACCTCGTAAAAAAATCTCTTTTACGCTATCCAAGCAACAAAAAATTTTATTGGGTAGCTTTCTATTCTTACTGGGCTTGGCTTTGTTATTTTCTATCGTATCCTATTTTTTCACTTGGCAGACCGACCAAAGTGAAATAGGTCTCGTAGTAGATCGCGAAGCTGAAGCAAAAAACTGGCTGAACAAGTTTGGCGCCCACGTTGGAAACTTTTTTGTCTACGATGGTTTCGGGATTGCAGCCTTTATCCCGGCTTTTCTTATTGCACTTACCGGAGTTTACTATTTTTTCGATTATGCCAAGAAACAACTCAAACGCTTTTGGTTCTGGGGAATTTTATTAATGATTTGGATTGCTGTTTTTTTCGGATTTTTTAAGGAAAAAACTACCTTATTAAGCGGAACCATTGGTTTTGAAACAAATGACCTTTTACAGGATTATCTGGGACTTATAGGTACAATTCTACTCATGACATTTTTGGCGATTATCTATCTGGTAGTTCGACTGAAGGTGACTCCCGAGCATGTAACTTCAGCTCTTAAAAAAACAAAGAAGGAAATTGCAACCGACTTTTCTTCAGGAATACCTTCAGAAGAAACGATTGCGCAAACAGACTATGAAAAGGACGTTGTCGAAGCCCTAGTCCCCGACTCAAAATTAGAGATAACCACTTCCGAAGAAGAGGAAGAACCGGAAGAACCTACATTAAAAACAACTACCCCGGTAGTAGCAAATAGAGAAGAATCTGACGTTGAAATGGAGATTGCTCAAGCCCCCGAAGAAGAGACCGTCGAAGCAAATCTCAGTAAAAAATTAGTCGAAGATTTTGGCGAATTCGACCCCACCTTAGAACTCAGTAACTTTAAGTTTCCAACCATCGAATTGCTTAAGGACTATACAGGAGGCAAAGGAATTACGATTAATCAGGAGGAACTGGAAGAAAATAAAAACCGAATTGTAAATACGCTCAGCAATTACAAAATTGGAATCGCCAATATCAAAGCTACGGTTGGACCTACTGTAACCTTGTATGAAATTGTTCCTGAAGCAGGAATTAGAATTTCAAAAATTAAAAATCTGGAAGACGATATTGCCCTATCACTTTCGGCCTTGGGAATTCGTATCATAGCTCCTATTCCGGGACGTGGGACCATAGGGATTGAAGTTCCCAACAAAACTCCAAAAATAGTTTCTATGCGTTCGGTGATTGCTTCGCCTAAATTTCAAAATGCCGAAATGGAATTACCGCTGGCACTTGGTAAAACCATTAGTAACGAAACATTTGTAGTGGATCTTGCAAAAATGCCTCACCTGCTAATGGCCGGAGCAACAGGACAGGGGAAATCGGTGGGACTCAATGCCATTCTCACCTCGCTCCTTTATAAAAAGCATCCCGCCGAAGTAAAATTTGTGTTGGTAGATCCCAAAAAGGTAGAATTAACCCTTTTCAATAAAATCGAACGGCATTACCTGGCAAAACTACCGGACACCGAAGAAGCCATTATTACAGACACTACCAAGGTGGTTTATACCCTTAATTCGTTGTGTATGGAAATGGACGCCCGTTACGACTTGCTAAAAGAGGCGATGGTGCGGAATATAAAAGAATACAACACCAAATTCAAGGCGCGTAAATTGAATCCGCATGAAGGACATCGTTATTTACCTTATATTGTTTTGGTAGTAGATGAGTTTGCCGATTTGATTATGACTGCCGGAAAAGAGGTGGAAACACCCATTGCACGTCTTGCGCAGTTAGCTCGTGCTATTGGAATTCACTTGATTATTGCGACACAACGTCCTTCGGTAAATGTAATTACGGGTATCATTAAGGCGAATTTCCCTGCCCGAGTTGCTTTTAGAGTAACCAGTAAGATAGATTCCCGTACTATTTTGGATAGTTCGGGGGCCGACCAGTTAATTGGACGTGGAGATATGTTATTTACACAAGGAAACGATCTTACGCGACTTCAATGCGCTTTTGTAGACACTCCTGAAGTAGCAGATATTACCGAATTTATAGGGTCTCAAAAAGCATATCCCGATGCACATCTCTTACCGGAATACGAAGGAGAAGAAGGTGGCACAAATCTTGATATTAGTATTGAGGAACGTGATAAAATGTTTCGCGAAGCTGCCGAAGTGCTTGTAATTGCACAACAAGGTTCCGCCTCCCTGTTGCAAAGGAAGCTGAAACTGGGCTACAACCGCGCCGGACGAATTATCGACCAATTAGAGGCCGCAGGTATTGTTGGTCCATTTGAAGGTAGTAAAGCCAGACAGGTACTCGTTCCAACCATCGACGCATTAAACCAACTATTAGAAAACGAAAGTAATACTTATTAAAATGAAAAAGTTAGCCGTATTAGTCATTACACTTTTCACAATGTCATTTGCTTCTGCACAGGAGGCAAAAACGCTGTTGAACGAAGTTTCAGCGAAAGCAAAAAGCTACGATAATATTCTTATTGATTTTAAATACAACCTGAGCAACACCCAAGAAAAGGTAAATCAGGATACACGTGGAGATGTTACCCTTTCAGGGAATAAATACGTATTGAATATGATGGGTACTACCCGTATGTTCGACGGAAAGAATATTTACACGATTGTCCCTGAAGACGAAGAAGTGACTATTTCTACTTACAATCCGCAGGATGATAAAGACGTGACGCCTTCAAAATTGTTGACCTTTTATGAAAAGGGCTATACCTACAAAATGGACATCGTTCAGAATGTAAAGGGCAGAAAAATTCAGTACGTTAAATTAATTCCTATCGATTCGAAAGCCGAAATGAAGGATGTGCTTTTGGGGATTGATGTACAGACGAAACACATCTACAAATTAATTCAGACAGACGCTAAGGGAACAAAATACACCCTTACAGTAAATTCTTTTAAAACCAATCAGCCTTTGTCCAAAACTCTTTTTACCTTTGATGAAGCGAAGTTCAAGCAAGATGGTTACTACATCAATAAGCTTGACTAGCAAATGGTTTGAAAATTTTAGATCGCTACATACTGGTCACCTATTTGAAGACGTTTTTTAGCGTCTTCATTATTTTAATGTTCATTTTCGTATTGCAAACTATTTGGTTGTATATAAGTGAACTTGCAGGAAAAGATCTGGATGTATGGATAGTACTTAAATTTTTGTGGTATGTATCTCCCAGACTAATTCCATTGGTACTACCGCTTACGATTCTAGTTACGTCATTAATGGTATTTGGAAGCTTTTCTGAAAAGTATGAATTCGCCGCCATGAAATCTACCGGAATCTCGTTGCAACGCGCTATGCGAAGTCTCACTGTCTTTATTTTGGTATTGGCAGCAGTTGCCTTTTTCTTTGCGAACGATGTGATTCCCTATTCGGAATACAAATGGCAGAATCTTCGTAGGAATATTGCCCAAGTGAGTCCGTCGATGGTTATATCGGAAGGGCAATTCAGTCAGATAGGAGACGATTTCAATATAAAAGTATCAAAGAAAAGCGGAGACCGCGATCAATTCCTCAATGACATTGTGATTCATAAAAAGAACAGCATGCGTCCCAATGGCAACTACACAGTCATTATTGCCGATAATGGCGAGCTTGCGAGTGAAGAAGGCAGTAATACGCTTTCCTTGATTTTGAACGATGGTTATTATTACGACGACGTACAGGTAAAAGATCCTAAAAAACAAATGCGAAAGCCATTTGCAAAGAGCTATTTTGAAACCTATACCATCAATATTGACCTAACCAAATTTAACGACACCGATATAGACAAGGAAAACGAAGTGAACAACCACAATATGTACAAAATAAGTGAGTTGTTTGTAGAAATTGATTCCCTTTCCAACAGCTATACCAAAGATATTGCAGTCTTTTCAGAAAATATGCATATTCGTACCGGAGCGACAAAATTTGGTATATCACAACCCGTGAAACCTGATACTATCCGGCCGTTTACCACTATTGTAGATTTCTATAATGAAAAGCAACAGAGTGAAATTCTCGATTTGGCTCTCACTAATGTTCGAGGGACGCTTCAAACTGTAAAGGCTAAAAAAACCGAATTCCAAATTAAGACCAAGCGTCTTAATAAACATGAGATTGCGCTGCACGAAAAGTATGTGTTGGCGTTGGCCTGTATCATCCTCTTTTTTGTAGGTGCACCTCTGGGAGCGATTATTAGAAAAGGAGGAATGGGACTTCCTATGGTTGTTGCGATCTTGTTATTTTTAACCTATCACTTTATAGGTATTTTTGCAAAAAACAGTGCCGAAGATGGAACCATGCATCCGTTTATCGCCAGTTGGTTAAGCACGGTAATTATGTTACCGCTAAGCATCTGGCTAACCTATCGCGCCACAACCGATCAAGGAATTTTTGATATTGATACATTCTTACAACGAATTACCGGTTTGTTTAAAAAGAAGGAATAGCAATCGACAAAGAGTTTAGTTTTCAATATCTTTGCACTTTCAAATATTGCTATGATTACTACTGAAAAAAATATGTCGATTCAACTGAATACTATTTCCGAAGCCATTGAAGACATCAAGAATGGTAAGATTATTATTGTTGTAGACGATGAAAATCGCGAAAATGAGGGTGACTTTATTGCAGCCGCCGAACGTGTGACCCCCGAGATGATTAACTTTATGGCAACCAATGGCCGCGGTTTGATTTGCGCACCCCTTACCGAAGAACGCTGCAATGCCTTAGATTTGAATATGATGGTTGAAAACAATACTGTTTTACATCACACTCAGTTTACGGTTTCGGTAGATTTAATTGGTTATGGTTGTACTACGGGTATTTCGGTGCACGACAGAGCCAAAACCATTCAAGCCCTGGTTGACCCCACTACCAAACCAAGCGATTTGGGCAGACCCGGACATATTTTTCCGCTAAAAGCTAAAACAGGGGGCGTATTACGCCGTACCGGACATACCGAAGCGACAATCGACCTGGCGCGGTTGGCCGGATTGCAACCTGCAGGAATTTTAGTAGAAATCTTAAACGAGGACGGCACCATGGCAAGATTGCCGCAACTGATGAAGGTTGCCAAGAAATTCGATTTAAAAATAATCTCTATCGAGGATCTGGTTGCCTATCGAATGGAACATGATTCCTTGATTAAAAAAGAAGAAGATTTCAATATAAATACCAGGTTTGGAAATTATCGCTTAAGAGCCTACAAACAAACGACCAACGATCAGGTACATATTGCCTTAACGAAAGGAACCTGGAAGGAAAACGAACCCGTTTTGGTGCGTGTAAATGCCACTCTCGTAAACGGTGACATTCTGGGAACGCTCACCAACAATGCCGAACAGAAATTGGACGATATGTTCAATGTGATCAATGAGGACGGGAAAGGCGCCATTGTTTTTATCAATCAACAGAGTCAGTCTTTGAACTTACTAAAACGTCTCAAAGAACTCAAAGAATCTCAAACCGAAGGTGAGGTTGTAAAAGCACCCCGAATTGTAATGGACAACAAGGATTTTGGCATTGGAGCACAAATTTTACATGATCTCGGAATTCATAAAATTCGACTCATTTCTAACAGCGAGCAAACCAAGCGTGTGGGAATGATTGGCTACGGATTGGAGATTATGGAATACGTCGCTTACTAATCTTTTACTTCAAATTCTTTTAAAAGACCTTTTATTCGTGAATTAGGCACTTCTGAGATGAATGCATATCTGCCGGGATTTAAATCGGCATAAAAATAACCTGTTCTCCCGGCCGGCATATCATTTACTCCGCCTAAAAAAGTTGTACCCTGAGGAACGGGTGTTATTAAGCCTTTTGGGTCTGACCAATCCATCCATTTTTCGAGCTCCTCAACACTTGCATTCGCTTCCAATCTCACTAAATTTACATCGTGCTGCATAAAATTTTCGTGATGTTTTTGTTCTTTATAAAAAACTGAGAACACGTGTTTTCCTTTGGTAATTGCTTTGTCGTAAACAATTCCATTTTCATTTGAAACGGTAATGTTAATTGTAGGCTCCGGTGGTGTATTTCCGCTATCCTCAGTAGTTACAATAATGGGTTTAGCCATTCCCATAGAGGTATGAAACATGCCATTTGGCATTTTCACATAACACTCCATAATATAATAGCCGGGTTCTAAATGAATGGTTGTAACCGCTGTATTTTTTGGGCCAATGAGTCCGGAGCCTCCTGAAAAAACTATGTCTCCAAACCATTTTGGCAACTTTCCAAATGCAGCAAAACCCTCTTCGCTTTTCCCTTCGTTAATAAGCTTCATCCCTTCTTCAAATACAGGAGCCACTTCCTCCAGGGTATGTGTGACGTTTTTTCCTTCCGGATATTTATCCATTAAGAAAAAATGAGTTTCGTTTGATAGATTTTGGTATTTAAAGGTATTCCAACCGGACGTGATGGTATCTACACTTTGAAACTCCATACTGCGTGTGATAATATCAATAACATTTGAAGGCTCTTTTACACCTTCTTCCAGCGCGCTTGCAGCTTCTTCAAATTGTTCAGCCTTTTTATCGCTTTTACAACTTGAAAACACAGCTATAGAGATCGATAATAAAAATAAATGGAGACTTATGCTTTTCATATATTTAGTGGTTTTACGTTTCTAAATTATGCCATTCAATATGATAATAAATATAAGATTTTAAAATAACCTCATTAATAATCATTCTGTTTTCTAAAGAAATAATTGGCGTCCTTCGGTATTTCTGAAATCACAGTATGTTCATGTTTTTTAAACCAAGATGCATTAAGACCACGTTCATGTTTTAAGTCATATTTTCCAATTACTTCAGTTTTAACAAGGTTCCAGCCGGGTTTATATTCGAGGTCATACGCTACGGTATTTTCGGTTTCAATAGGCTTTGTTCCATCCCTACGAACTGTATTGTTGGTTATTTCGGTTCCTTGCATTCGCGCTGCGCTATCCAGATAGATCCAGGAGATAATATATCCTTCATCTCCCATGCTTAATGTACTCTGGTTGGTAAGGTTGTACGTAACCCGAACCGAATTACCTAAGGTTAGCGTCCCAATTGTAGCTCCATCTTTCATTACATTTATCGTGGTCTTTCCAAAATATCCTGCTTCCGGAATGGTATAAATGAATTTGGATATATCCTGAATATCGTAAAACACTAAGTTCTGTAAATTTCCCAATTTGGTTTCGGTCTGGATATTCTCCGGTAGATTGATGGTTATTTTACCATTTTCATCAATACTTCCCACTTCAAGGGTTTTCGGCGTGTTTTGATTGTTCCCGTATCGGTACAACATGACCAAATCGACAGCACCCTGTTCCCAACTTTCAAATGTGTTGTTCTCACTCATTTGGGTATTTTGCCAATACCAGTCGTCTTGGTCATTGGTATCACTAGTTTCTTTCGTTTCAGTTATTTTTGAAGTTTCAGTAACATTGGAATTAGAAGTTGCTTCATTGGTTTGAGAGTTTGTTTTTTCATTACAACTTAAACATAGCAGTATTACAAATAAAAATACAAAGTGTTTCATCTTTTTAGAATTTTTTCAGTTCACTCAAATTGAGTTCTTTTACTATTTCAGCCAATTTATCTTCTGAAAAATTATGTGCTTCGATATCTATTGCAAAACGATGGTTATAAAACATAGAAAGACTGTACATCCCACTTGTTTTTACATAGCTTTTTTTAGCTTTTATGCCATCAATTACTACGGTTTTTGTGGAGCCCCACTCGTCTTTAGAATCGTAGTCCATTTTGCTAGACATACGGTAAGGACCAACCCCACTAGCCCCTTTTTCACCGGCACCGTCAATAACCATCACCCGTATGCTTTTATTTCCTATTTTATAGGTCGCCCCACAGGAGCCAAGTCCCGGCATAAAGTTTAATTGTTGATATGTAATTGGCATATCTAGCAACACTTTTGGCAGCCAAGATTCCCATTGTTCTTTGGTGAGATATTCTTTTTTACGTAATTGCCTGATGTTCTCTTCCATCTCTGAAGCATCGTTCACTACATTTTTGGCATTACTAATTGATTGGGTGGAGTTTTCAATTTCTTTTCCTACTTTTTTGGATTCATTGCCGCAGGAAACCAAAAGGAGAGATAAAAATAGGATTCTTGTTAGTTCTTTTAAATTTTTCATAATGGTAGTACTTATTTACAAGGTAAATTCTCTAGTAAGTAATTAATTTGATTTGATCGTTTTAGCATAAATATTGGTGAATCGAAATAAGTGATATAATCCAATAATTGAGTAAAAAATTCTTCCTGTATACTTTTCCATTGAGTATCATTGAGATCTAATATTTTTTTTATAAAAGCATCGATATCACCTCCTCTACTAGCATATAATTTGTAATCTTCATCCATAGCCCGTATGAAATTAACTGGATTTTTTGCATAAGGGTTTCCAAAGAGTACTGCAGCTTCTTGAATTTTGTCTAATGCTTCTTTGAGCTCTTTAAATCCCGGTTCATTATTGTCGGATTTACCTAATACATATAATTCAATAATTGATCTTCCATAATATCCTAACTGACTATAAAGTTCTTCTGGGCAATAAATTCGAGTTCCCGCAGAGAGTACCTGCAATGCTTGCATTTCTAATAATTCCTTTTTTGCAAGGCAACTATTGGGTGACTCGATTTTACTCTGAACTAAAGCCATATTTATTGCATGATCGCCCATTAGCTTAATACATCTAATTTCGACAGGCATTTCACTTGTTTCTCCAAGACTTATTCCTAGAGCTTCCAGTCCCTTTTCAAAGTTTTCCATATCTGCAGCATCATCTGCTTCTCCCTTTGCCTCTTTTTGTGCATTTTGTGTAATCTCAAAAACGCTCCCTCCTATAGGAGCTTGTGCAACAATGGCAACTGGCATTGTTGCCATAAAAAATACAAGTAATAGATTTCTAATTTTCATTTTAAAATAGATTTAAAGGATTATTATAGCCCTATTTTATATTCGGACTTGCTAATAGTGATAGAATCTTTCTCCAACTTTGTACAAATCATG
The DNA here is from genome assembly GCF_002813135.1 of Ulvibacter sp. MAR_2010_11. Classification (NCBI taxonomy): domain Bacteria; kingdom Pseudomonadati; phylum Bacteroidota; class Flavobacteriia; order Flavobacteriales; family Flavobacteriaceae; genus Ulvibacter; species Ulvibacter sp. MAR_2010_11. The sequence goes on from NZ_PHTY01000001.1 coordinate 2,861,738, forward strand.
TGCATATTATCCCGTTTTCTCTTATTGGAGATATACTCCATTTCCATGATCATCGAGTTTTCATCAAACGGAATGGTAGCATTGTAACCTGACTTGGGCATTTGTTCGATACTTGAGAATACGCCAACAAAACTTACGGGTGCTTCATTGGTGATATAAAATTTACTCACTCCGTCTTTTTGTTCAATTTGATAGCCCCTACAGTGGTACCCTAATATGGTTTTACTGGGCAAGGGTGTGATGTCTATATCTTCTTGGTTTGTATCATTTTTAGCCATTTCTTTAAGTGCGGCGTCGTCAAAAGGCATACGGGTTTTCATCGCCATTTTTTGAGTGCCATTGTCCATAAAAGTAACCATGGCCTGATTTTCCATATCGTACACAATCACACTAGTGGCTCTTTCGTCTGCAATGGCATTGCCGAAATAGGTAGCATTCGGCTGGATATAATATTTCATTTCCATTTCATCTTTTTTGGTCGTAAGTTTCATATCCATAACGTACTGAAACTCGTACGTATCCGGCAGACCTTCTAAACTCCCTCCAAATATAGACATCACGCTTTTCTCTGCTTCTTGCTTTTGCTCGTCGGTTGGTTCTTCTTTTTCGATCTCTGGTTCACCCTTATTGGTTTCATTGCCACCTTTTATAACACCGTCTATGGTTTTGTCGGTCGTTTTTGAGACCTCCCGATCTGTTTTATTGAGGACGGTTCGTTCTGCGGCGTTTTCGGCTTTTTTCTTTAGCTTTTTAAAGAATTGAGCTTCTGCTGATGGTATAGATAGCATTACACATAAAAGAAAAGAGAGTAGATACTTAGTTTTCATGACTTTATTTCTTATTTAGTTCTTATTTCTTTTTTTAATCTTCATTATGTATTTTAATATGTGATAAATACTTCTCCCGAAATGGGAAAGTTTTTACCGTATTCCAAAGCACCGCTTCCTTCGCCTTCAAACGTCATTTCTAAATTGCTCTCAGAAATTTTAGTGATATTGATGATTCCTTTTCTGAAAATGATACGTTTGTTGATTGATGTTACATCTCTTTCAGCATTGAAAAAATTTAAGTCAACTTTTACCCTGGGATGGTTTATATCGGGTATCGTATAGGTAGCAGCACCATTCTCGAGAATATCGGTGTTTGTTAAATTTAAGTTTAGTTTAAGCGGATTGCCGTCTTCCCAAAACTCAAGGAGTATCGAATCTTTCTTAAAAATTCGTTTAATATTAGGTTCTATATTACTTTGTTGCATCGTATACAACTTGTCTTCTAACGTAACTTGGATAGCGGCGTTGGAAGCATTTTCTTGTTTAATAGCTGTTGAAGCACTTTTAGTGCTGTTTTGATTGCAGCTAAACATATAGACTGCTATTAAAAGATATAGTATCGTTTGAAATTGATTTTTCATAAATAATAACTGATTCATTTTGATTTACTAATTTTTACCGATTTTAAAACTTTATTATTCAGCAGTATGTGTAATTGATTTTTCCCCTTTTTTTAATATGATCTATACTCAAGTATATTTTATCTTTATTTTTTTATTTTCGGCAATATGCCTCATTATTGATTTCAGAAATTCTCTTGAATATCTCCAATAAAGGCAGGCTTTACCTTTTTCATCTGTAACAACGAAAGGATTAATTAATTGGGATTTCACAAACCTATACGTAAGTGATGAAAGGGCATGCTACTATTGTAACAATTCATGGAAGATATGTAACGCGACTTTCTATTATCTAGGAGAAAACCCGCTAGCTCTAGTGTTACAGGCTGGTTTGAAATATTTAATAAAATAGGAGGGGGTGACGTGTCCAACTGAATCGGCTATTTCCGAAATAGAAGCATCAGATTTTTCAAGGTGTTCTTTGGAATGTTTTAACCCACGAGAGCGGATAATTCACTGGTAGTCATATTTCTTAATGCCTGCAATTTTCTATGTAGCGGTGAGCGGCCTGTTTGCATGTGCTTTACAAATAGGACACTTGTAAATTCCGGATCCATTATATGTTTATCCAACACCGATTGTAAGCGTTTTAGGAATTCCGTTTCGGTTGAAGAAATTGCTAATTACGCAGTAAATGAATTAGTACTGTTACCGGAAGACTTTGTTCTTACTTCTTTTACTCGGAAAATTGAATTTCTAAAACGTTATGTTTACAAATGGAATAATGGGACTTGTGTACACACTTTCATCCTCCTTGTAGAGCACATTATACTTTGCACCTACCGATATTTTTTCATTGATATTAAAGCCCGCTCCAACGAACAAAGCTGAATCCCAAAAATCATCTTTTACCTTACCTTCAGGTGTTTCGGTTTCAGTGGCGACTTTTAATTCGGCAAATTCGACTAAGAGGGTTATTTTTTTTATGGGGCTGTATTGCGAGATTACATTGGCACCATAGGTAGTTGTACTTTGAACATCTTTTATTGCTGAATAACTCCCTTGTATTCCACCACCTAAACTAACTTTTTCACTCAGTTTATAGGTTAGATTAGGAGCTAGGCTGATATTGGTGCCTCCCACAAAGCTTAAACCAAAACCTACCCCAAATTTCCATTTACTGGGTTTCGCAGTAGTACTGTCAATAACACCAATTTGCGTTGTTTGTGCAATCGAAGCTTTACTCAAAAGCAAAGCTCCTATTACTAATAATAGGCTGAAGAGTATATTTTTCATGTGTTGCGGATATAAACCGTGTATGTTCGGCGAGGTTAAGGTTTCAAGATAGCACTTTTTTTACAACATCGGCAATTAACGCAGCTCGCTGCTTCACCTCTGCTTCACTCCAACAAATTTTTACCAAAGATGAAATGGTTCTTCCCATCCAGTAGTCACTTTTTGAGAAGTCTGTTGTATTGAGATCTTGCATCTGCTTTTGAATTTCTTCAGGAAGCCGTCCTAACGATTTAAAATTCCGAAGATGTTCCCACCCCTTTATGTAATGCCAGTTATTGGTGTACCAGTAAAAACAAGCATCTACACCTGCTTCTTTCAATGCTTTATGGGCTTTTTGAGTAAGCGCTTCAGTAGGCAGGAAAAAATTCAAAAAAGAATAGTTTTCTTCTCCGCCTTCCGGAACACGTCTAAACGTAACTCCGTCGATAGCGGCAAGGCTGTCTCTAAGGATTGTATAATGCTCTTTTTGCGCTTTTAGAATTCCGTCCAGTTTTTCCAATTGCGCCAAGCCCACGGCGGCATGTAATTCGGAAATTCTAAAATTATATCCCAGCGTTGGGTGTGACTCTGCTCCCCTATCGGTTCCCACGTGATCGTGTCCATGATCCTGAAACTGATCCAAACGCTCGGCATAGATTTTATTGTTGGTAATAATTCCTCCGCCTTCACCACAGGTAATAGTTTTTACAAAATCGAAGGAGAAACAACCCAAATCTCCAATACTTCCCAGAGGTTCTCCGTTGTACGTTCCGCCTAAAGCCTGACAGGCATCTTCAAGAAGGATAAGTCCGTGTTTATCACATATTGCTCTCAAAGCATTTAAGTCGGCCATAGAGCCACACATATGCACCGGCATTACGCAGCGTGTTTTGGGTGTAATGACAGCTTCCACGGCTTTGGGGTCCAGAGTCAAGGTATCGTCGATATCTACTAAAACAGGAACAGCGCCTAGCATCATAATAGATTCGAAACTGGCTACAAAGGTGAACGTTGGCATGATAACCTCATCCCCTGCTCCAATTCCGGCAGCAGCTAAGGCGCAGGTTAAGGCGGAGGTTCCACTGGACACCAACTGACAATATTGCGACTGCATTTTTTCGGCGAAAGCCTTTTCAAACTCTTTGGCCTTCCAATGTCCGTTTCGCATTCCGTCGAAACCGTAGCGCATAAGCACTCCACTTTCTAAAACATCACTTACATGTTTGCGTTCTTCGGCGCCAAAAACTTCAAATCCGGGCATATTTTTAGGGGTTAAGGGTTAAGGGTTAAGGGTTAAGGGTTAAGGGTTAAGGGTTAAGGGTTAAGGGTTAAGGGAAAATATTCAGAACAAAACTAACATCCTATGAAGTTCTAAAGTGTTTCCATTAACTAGATTAGCAACAAAGATAAAGGTTGCGTAAGGGATACGCAATGGTTTTGAACTCCTTATTATTTTTACAAAATGAATTGAATTACTCCTGAAATATGTGAAGCCTAATCTGAAAATTTGATATTATAACAATGTGTTAACTTTTCTATGACCACTCCATGGTAAAGAAATTTGTACCTTTAAAATAGCATTAAGAAACACACATGGCGTACGTTGATTATTACAAAGTATTAGGTTTAGACAATAAGGCTTCGGCGAGCGAAATAAAAAAAGCATACCGCAAAATGGCTCGAAAATTTCACCCGGATGTCAATCCGAACGATCCTGAAGCCGAAAAGAAATTTAAGGAAATCAATGAAGCCAATGAGGTACTTAGCAATCCCGAGCATCGTAAAAAATACGACGCACATGGGAAAGATTGGAAGCATGCCGATGATATCGATCGAGCAAAGCAGCAACAACGTCAATATCAACAAAATTATCAAGGTGGAAGTACGTTTGAAGGGCCAAATGATTCAGATTTTTCAGACTTTTTTGAGTCGATGTTTGGTAATGGTAGCGCTTCATCGAGAGGGCAAAATCGCAATGTAAAATTTAAAGGGCAAGATTTTAGTGCTCAATTGCAATTGGACATACGCGATGTCTACACTACACACAAGCGGACTTTAACTATAAATGGCAAGAATATTCGCCTAACGATCCCTGCTGGAGTAGAGGACGGACAAATTATAAAAATTAAGGGTCACGGTGGTCCGGGAGTGAATGGAGGCCCAAAAGGAGATCTAAATATTCAATTTGTTATAGTGAATAATTCAGCTTTTAAAAGAGTAAAGAATGATTTATTCAAAAATGTTTCGGTTAACTTATATACTGCCGTTTTAGGTGGCGACATACAAGTAGAAACTTTTAATGGAAAAGTGAAACTCACTGTAAAGCCCGGCACTCAGTCCGGAACCAAAGTAAAGCTAAAAGGTAAAGGTTTCCCTATTTATAAAAAAGAAAATGAATTTGGAGATTTATTTCTCATCTATGATATTAAAATTCCTGAAAAACTTTCAGAAAAAGAACAAGAATTATTTGAAGAATTATCTAAAATATCCACGCTATGAAAACAACAGAATATATTTCGATAAGTGATCTTTGTACAAATTATAATATCGAGATTTCCTTTATCACCGGTTTATATGAAATTGGTTTGTTGGAGTGGGAAGAAAAAAATAAAACTCAATTTATACATGTGGAACGGATAGATGATGTGGAAAAAATGATACGGATTCATCGAGATCTCGATGTAAACCCTCAGGGTATTGATGTTATTTTTCATCTTCTTAAAAAAGTAGAAAACCTACAAGATGAGGTTAGAGGGCTGCAAGGCAGATTACATCTCTATGAAGATCTCTAAATGGTAATATGTTATTGCTTAATTTATTTCTATCACAACTTCATCAATGCCGCGACGCACTTTTTTAAAATCGGCAAACATATCGTCTTCGGCGCGATACCCAACCGGCATAACGAGTACAGATTGAAGTCCTTTTTCTTTTAATTTCAGCAGTGTGTCGTATTTTTCGGGTTCAAAACCCTCGATGGGACAGGCGTCAATTCCTTCGAGCGCACAGACGGTAAGCAAGTTTCCCATTGCGAGATAGGCTTGCTTTTCCATCCAATTATCGATAGTAGCTTCACTTTTTTCAGAAAAATCATTTACCAAAAAAGTCTCGTAAGGTTTTAGAATGGCGCGTGGCGTATTCCGTGTTTTTTCAACTTTATTAAAATATTTTTTTATGAATTTATCATTGATTTCGGATTCAATACAAAATACCAAAACATGCGAAGCATCCATCACTTGCCTCTGTTTCATTGTTAAGGGAACCAATTGCTCCTTTATTTTTGGATTTCCAATCACAACCATCTTTAGTGGCTGTAATCCGTATGAAGTTGCAGTAAGGTTAAAAGATTCTTTAAGTATATTCAATTTTTCTTCGGAAAGGATTTTCGAAGGATCGAACTTTTTGGTGGCGTAACGCCATTGGAGATGATCTAGAGTTTTTGAAATCATTTGCAGTATCTTTGAAACACAAATTTAGTAATCCTAAAAGGATTAAGCGATTAAACCGAATAGGTTAAATGAATGGCTTAAAAATGAAAATCTATGACTACCCTTCAAGAACTCAAAGACCGAAGCGAAACACGAATATTTAAAGCGGTCTTTCCCAATACCACCAATCATTACGACACCTTATTTGGAGGCACTACACTTCATTTAATGGATGAGGCTTCTTTTATATGTGCCACGCGATTTAGTCGGAAAAAAATGGTCACTGTCTCAACCGACAAAATTGATTTTACCACGCCTATTCCTCAAGGTTCCATTATTGAGTTGGTAGCAAGGGTTGACAAGGTAGGCCGCAGTAGTTGTGTAGTTAAAACCGAAATATTTATGGAAGATATGTACAGTTACAATCGCGAAAAGGTGGTGACAGGGTACTTTACTTTTGTAGCGGTTGGGGAGGATAAAAAACCAGTTGCGATAATAGATTAAGTAGGTCTTCTCTTACAACTTTATGGTTTTATTCTGTAATGTATCAATAATTGTCTGTTTTTTAGCCACTTAGACTGTTTCTTAATTTAAATTTCTTATCTTGAAATCTATTCCTATTTAATTCTGTGCGATCATCGCATCTTTCCCCATTTCATTTTAAATAGTATTTGAGCGTTAAATTAACGAACCAGGCAAACTGCCTGCATTATATATACTAACCAAAACAATTTAACATGAAAAAATTTGTAATTCTTTCGATGATGATGTTTACCATCATCTGCTTTTCTCAAACCAAAAAAAACGGAACCGTCTATGTTGATCATCCCGGGATAACCGCAGTTGAGGCAATGCAAAAAGCAGCTGTAGCAGGCGACGCTGAAATGGCAGGATCTTATCTTGCAGACAATTTTAAGTATTTTAATGGAAATAACACTGATCCTAGTGACGAAGGGGCAACTAAAGAAAACTTTCTTGGCTGGATTAAATGGAATAAAGAAAACCTATCCTATGCCAGTATTTCCCGACAGGGTGAAGCGTATCCCGATGCCCTTGAGTATAAAGACGGTGCAGTCTGGATTCAGACATGGGATATAGTAAAAGGAATGCACAATAAGACCGGGGTTAAAATGAATCGACCTTCTCACAAGTTGTACAATCTGGATAAGGCGGGTAAAATTGCTGTGATGATAGAATATACTGCCGATCCATGGCAAAGCATTCGCGACAATTCTTCAGTTCGTAAAAATGGTACGTTGTACAATAGTCATGAAAACATCAACACAGTTCGCAAATTGCTCGGAGCCATTGAAAATAATGATATAGAAACGGCGTATAGCTACTTCAACGAGAAAGCTACTTTCAGAAATATAAATCAGCCCCGAGGTGAAACATCTACGAAGGAAGAAGACAAGGCCAACTTTAAAGGAATGCTGGAAATGTATACATTCGAAGGAATTGATGAAGTGGGGTATCCTGACTATCTTGAATACGACATCAATAATTCAAAAGTGGTGATGTCATGGTGGAATATGAGAATCCAACGCAAGTCCGATAAAAAAACGGTGACTCTTCCTGCCATGTACGTTCACTATTTTAATGATGAAGGTGAAATTACGAACGAGACGGCTTATTACAGCATGAAGTTATTCGAAGATCTAATGAGCGCACCAAAGATTGCGAAAAAATAGCAGCTAACGCTTCCATTTATTTGGCAGACTAAAACCGAAACATTGTTTCGGTTTTTTTTATGATATTTCTTTTTAAAAGACTTTACAGAGTTAAAAAAGGATGCTATATTTGCAACCGCTAAAGGAGAAATGGCAGAGTGGTCGAATGCGGCAGTCTTGAAAACTGTTGAGGGTCACACCTCCGGGGGTTCGAATCCCTCTTTCTCCGCAAAAGGAAACCCACAACGTAAGTTGTGGGTTTTTTGTTTTCTGAAGTGAACGAAGCTTGCTTCAGTGAAACGGAAGAAAACAAAAAAACAACCACGCGAAGCGGGGATGTGGTTTTTATGATTGCAAAGGATACCCTTTTGGGATCACGAACGTAGTGAGTAATCCTTAGATCTCTGTAGCGAAGAAAAAACACAGTTAACGATGCGATTCCGCCGACTGGCCCCTTCGCTAAAAGTGTCCACCGGACACTTTTTTAACGCTAGGTCCGGTTTCTATGCTTGCATAGGATACCCTTTTGGGATCACAAACGAAGTGAGTAATCTCCACATCTCTGTAGCGAAGAAAAAGCACAGTTAACGATGCCATTCCGCCGACTGGCACCTTCGCTAAAAGTGTCCACCGGACACTTTTTTAACGCTAGGTCCGGTTTCTATGCTTGCTCAGGAACGCCTTTTAGGGATCACAGTATGTAATCCTCTTTTTCAGAAATACATAATGCAAAGCATGTTGTGGTATCTATGTTTACTCGGGAAGCCATGATAAATAATTTTCTATATTTGATAATCTCCCCCTTGATTTAGTATTAGATAACTCAAAATGTGAATCGGATATCTATACTAATTAGAACTATATTACTTGTTACTTACAATTTTGAGAAAATTATTACTACTTACTACAATTACCTTTTTTTACTCATGTAATGATGTGAATACAATATATAATGATGAAAATTACTGGAGCCAGAATGATATATCAGAATTAAATGAAATAGTTAAAATTTATGACAAGTCTTTGAAAGATGCTTACGGCAGCTCAGATTTAGTGAAAGCCTATTCAAATTATTCATATGAATTTTCAAATAGCCTTCAAGGAAAAGGGTCTTTCATTGCACCTCAAGGAATGGATATAAAAATTCAAAATTTAAAAGTATTTGACAAGATTTGGAAAAAATATAGCATTTCAATTCCTGACTCAGAGAGCATAAATTTATATCCTGAGAGTCCATATTTTGATTATCTAAATGGATTACCTAATAATTCAACTTTTTTAAAAAGTTATATAGAAAATTTTGAAAATACAAATGACATAACTCCATCAATGGTCTATGGTTTTGCGGACAACGGTATTAAGGGGGATTATTCGAACATAAATAATCGCGTGGTATTTGCAATTCATTATTTGACTTTGATGAATCGTTAAAACTGTAAGTAACATCACCTATTGCTGCAACGCTTAGTTGGTTAGATTAACGAAAAGTCGCACAATTTTGCCTACATTTAGCTAATCAAAAAATAACTTAAGCGGCTTTGCCGTACTTCTAATTCGGCCGCACCGAGGCCATACACAAAACCGTTAGCAACATTTGATACATTAGAATCTTGAACGCACCCCTTAATATGAAAACCAAATGTTCAGACATCAAGGCAAAAGCAGAACGTTAAAACATAACCTGCAAATTGCAATAGTTTTGTCCTTTGTAGCGGGTATTGTAAATGTTACAGGGTTTCTGGCCTTTAATCAATTGACAACGAATGTAACCGGCCATTTTGCTCTGTTTATGTACGATCTTGCTCATTTCGAGTTTTGGAAAGGAACTGTGTACTTTCTTTATATTTTTGTGTTCCTTTTAGGCTCTTTTGTGTCTGGTTTTTTAATTGAGAAATACAAAAAGAATAAAAAACTAAATGTATTTGTCTTACCCACACTAATCGAATGTTTGGTCTTAACAGCGATCGTATTTCTAAATTATTTTTCAGAAATAAAATACCCCGATTTAATCGTTTGTTCACTGCTTTTTGCAATGGGAATTCAGAACTCTTTTGTTACAAAAATTTCTAATGCGGTCGTAAGAACAACACACCTAACTGGCCTTTTTACCGATTTAGGCATTGAATTGTCTCAACTTTTCTTCCCTGATTCTCATCCTTATCGAGAAAAAATCAAAGCCACTATAAAATTACGCATTTATATAATTTCCTTTTTCTTTCTTGGTGGATTGGTCGGCGGATTCTTTTATTCAAGATTAGACTTGGAATTAAATACGCTGATTTTTGGAGTGGTTATTTTGCTAATCAGCTTATTTTATGATGATTTTAGATATAGAATTATTAGAACAAAAAGAAAATATAGACAAAGAAAAATTGCGCATGCCAATGGCTAAAAAATACTGACTTGTTATTTCCTATCTCTAAGATCTTTACATTTATAAACCTCTTAAAACATGAAAGAAACACTTTTACTATTGCACGGAGCATTAGGCAGCAAAGATCAATTCAACGCTTCGAAGAAAAGATTAGAAGAAACTTATAATGTACACGCCATAAATTTTGAAGGACATGGAGGGACAGCATATGGGAGTGAGTTTTCAATTCGATTATTTACAGATAATGTCATAGATCATATAAAAGCAAATTCAATTAATGAAGTAACAATTTTTGGATATAGTATGGGAGGATATGTGGCTTTAAATGTGGCATTGAAACTACCTGAAAAAGTCAAAAAAATTTATACTCTTGGCACAAAGTTTAAATGGGATAGAGAGTCGGCAGAAATTGAAGTTAAAATGTTAAATCCCAATAAAATTGAAGAAAAAATACCGCTCTTCGCCGAAAATTTAAAGCAGGTGCATTACCCACAAGATTGGAAAGTCGTCATGAATATGACGGCCGATATGATGCTAAATATGGCAAAAGGCGCCAAATTAGTTGATGATGATCTAAAAAAAATAAATCAAAAAGTAATCATTGGTATTGGAAGTCTAGACACTATGGTAAGCTATGAAGAATCAGCTTATGCTTCAAATATATTACCAAATTCTAAACTAATACAACTTGACGGTGTAAAACACCCTATTGACCAAATCGAAACAGATGAATTAATAAATTTTATAATGTCAAATTAGACCCGTAAAATAGACTTCATTTAATACAAAACACGCCTATTTTGTTGTGATTGTTATGCTTACCAAGAATATCCACCCAGGATCACAGCATCTAATTGTCCTTCCCTAAAAAAACCTGTTATCCAATAATGACATGGCTTTGCTTTTGTAGTTGCCGGAAGAGTTGATTTATTAAAAATTTTAAGTACAACTTCTTCCATAAACTGACATATCTCATTCTTTTTCTTTCCTATAGGATTTACATTCGTTGGATAAACTTTTTAACAATGAAAAACATCCTATTACCTACAGACTTTTCAGCAAATTCACTTAACGCTATCGATTATGCGATGCGCTTTTTTGCAAATTGGACCTGCAATTTCTATATACTCAATGTGCAGAAAGTTTCAGAATACATAAGTGATGATCTTATATCTGGTTCCAAAACGGATACAATTTACGATAGTATAGTGACCGACAATAAAAGGTTGATAATTCAACTAGTAAAAAAACTGAGTAAGCAGTACAAATCGCAGTCCTATACTTTTCATGGCTTATTTGATTACGATGATTTTGTTTCGGCGGTAGATCAAGCTGTCAAATTTCATTCCATCGATCTTATCATTATGGGAACCAACGGGGCAACCGGGGCGAAAGAAGTCATCTTTGGCAGTAACACACTACAAATAGTTCGAAATATAGCCTGTCCAACAATTACTATCCCGGAAAACTACACGTACACAAATATTAAAAGCACTTTGTTTTCTACAAAATATTGTGAGGATTTTTCTTTTGAAGGAATTAAGATTTTTAAAGAAATGTTAAACATGCATCAGTGCGAACTCAATGTCTTAGAGATTGATGATGATGCGATTATTACTTCTGTTAAGGAAGACAATGAATGCCTTCGGGCGTTATTTACTGAATATCCATATACTTATTACCGCCTTCAAACTATTCCGGGACTTATTGCAGTAAATACTGCGACACAACTTTTAAAAGTAGATCTTCACGCAGTATTTATTGAGAAAGAGACGTTCTTAGAGCGATTAATGTTTGGCTCCGATTCTTCACAACTGGTATACCGAACCTTAATTCCTCTGCTGTTTTTACATCGATAAGATTATACAAGCTTGTTTACGGAATGCTTGTCATTTTCCCAGGCATTTAAATTGTCGAACGTTGCTGAAGCAATATTTTGTAAAGCCTCATTCGTAGCAAAGGCCTGATGGGGTGTCACCAAGGTTTTAGGATGACGTATAAGGTGATGTAATGTTGGGTCGTTAGGGATGTCACTGGAGCGATTATAAAAGAATACTCCATGTTCACGCTCATATACATCGGTTATGTATCCACTAATAATACCTGTATCAAGCGCCTTTAAAATTTCATTCGTTTTAACAATAGCGCCACGTGCAACATTTACAATTATAGGTTTTTTCCTAAACTTGGAGAGGTACTCTTCATCGAACATATGATGGGTAATTTGATTTAAGGGTAAGCAAATAAAAATAATCTCCGCTTCTTTGGAGAGTTGCTCTTTAGAACTATACACTACCCCATAACCTCTTACCAATTGTTCATTGCTGCTGATATCATTGGCCAAAATAGTACATCCAAATCCGTGTAAAATTTTAACGAGAACACTTCCAATCTTTCCTGTTCCCATAACGCCAACGGTTTTTCTAATTAAATCAAACCCAATCAAATTATCTAAAAGAAAATTGTTATTAAGTGTTTGATTTTGTGCTAAAGCTATCTTTCTATTAAATGATAGAAGTAACGCTATGGCGTGTTCGGCAATCGCATTAGGGGAATAATTTGGTGAATTAGCAACTTTAAATCCTAAGGATCCTGCCGTTTTTAAATTTATGTTATCGTGACCCGCAGAACGAAGTGTTATATACTTGACACCAAAATCACGCAATTTCTCAAGGACAATATTTGAAGCGTCGTCTGCCGAAAAAATAGAAATGGCATTATAATTTAATGCCAGCATTGCTGTATCTGATGTGAGTCGTTTTTCAGTAAAGTGAAGGTCATGAACTCCATTATTCGCCAATTCAAGCAGAGGTATCTCAAATGGTTTTGTACTATAAATCAATACTTTCATCGAGATTATAATAATAAAAGTTTATTCTCATAAAGTGTGTCAAAAAGAATCTTTATGAATGAGTTTATATTGCGATTGACTTTGTCTGCATCGACAACTTCGATTTCTCCTCTCCATAGCAATTCACGCTCCTTACCCGGACAAATACAATACAATGATGTTTCGGTTGTATAGACCTGATAACGTTCTTGCTGCTCCTGAAAATAGAGATGCTGATTGCTGTAATAATACCCTTCAAAGGTTTGATAACTTTTCGCAAAATTACGAAACGAATTCACTACGGTAACCTTACTTTCTTTACCGGTAACTTTGGTAAATAAAATTGCATCAAAACCGGCTTCTAATAGTCTTTGTTCTATATCGTCAAGTTGTGTTAACGATTTTTTATTGTCCGTAAACGATGTCTCAAAGAAATCAATACTTTTAACTGCTATTACACCTTTTTTATCGAGTTCTTCAGTCATTCTCTTTTCATAAGTTCGGCGTAGTTCTTTATCGGTTGTAATACCTACAACCAGTATTTTATTGGCTTCAAAATTTACGGTATCCGGATTTTTGTATTGCTGTACCAATTTAGTGGAACCACAACTGTTAAACATGATTGCTAAAAAAATAAGGCTACTATATAATAGAATTGTTCTCATATTTTTCGGTTTTTCTTAAATATTCATTGCTGGCTAAAAGACATTTCTTATAAAAAAATTCTCCAAAGCAATCATCATAAGATATAGCACTAAATTAAAAGAGTTATTAGAAATTTTCAGTAAAAGTAATTCACTATTAAAGGTTTAGGAATGACAATTATCAGTTTTTAATCTTTTCTGAAGGGATTAAATTTTAAATCAAAAATTGATAAATGTCATTCGGGAAGAAGTATAGATTATATAATTTTAATCCTTCAATTAAATCTAAATAATGGAAAAACACAATTATAATGTAGATATCAATTGGCGACAAGACAGGAAAGGGATAATGTGCTCGCCCGAATTAGCCGATGGCAGTACACCATCTTCCAATTGTATAGAAGTTGCCACACCCCCGGAGTTTCCAAAGGGGATACCGCATATTTGGTCTCCTGAACATTTGTTCACGGCTTCTGTAAGTAGTTGCCTAATGACAACTTTTTTGGCGATTGCCGAAAACTCTAAACTGGACTTTACCGGCTTCAGCTGCAAATCACAAGGCATTCTGGATATAATAGACGGAAAGTATGCAATGGTCGAAGTGATACTGAAACCCATTATTACCATTAAAGCTGAAAAAGACCGGGGGCGTGCACAAAGAATCGTTCAAAAGTCCGAAGCAGCTTGTTTAATTTCCAATTCAATAAAATCTAAAATAACAATGGAAATCGAAATAATGGTAGAGTCTCAGTGATACAAAATAATATGATGGACAATCACAAGAATAAGTTTCACTTACAAAGGAGTGAATCCCGCTTTCTCCAAGGACCCCGATCAAGATTCAAGGAATTTCTATTTACGTTAAAAGTACAGTACAATTTCATAAAGGCCTTTAGGAAAATGCACTTTATTGGTCCCTGCGTAACTGTTTTTGGATCGGCACGATTCCCACGAGATTCTAAACATTACCAGGATGCTGAAAAAATTGGTGCAGCATTGTCACAATTAGGTTTTACCATTATGACCGGGGGTGGTCCGGGTATCATGGAAGCTGCCAATAAAGGCGCATATGAAGCAGGGGGCTACTCGGTGGGAGTAAATATTATTCTGCCTTTTGAACAAGTCCCTAACCCATACCTTCATAAATGGATTGATATTCCTTACTTTTTTGTGCGGAAATTTTTATTGATAAAATATTCGTATGCATTTGTAGTGATGCCGGGTGGAATGGGGACTTTGGATGAACTTTTTGAGGCTATAACTTTGATTCAAACAAAAATGATACAGAATTTTCCCATTGTAATATTCGATTCTGAATATCATAAGGAATTATGCCAACACATTCAATTAATGGCAAAAAATGAAAGTATTAGCCCTGAAGACTTGAAACTTCTATTTGTTACCGATTCTGCTGTAGAAGTTGTCGAGCATATAAAACTAAACGCTATCCAAAAATTTGGATTGGTAAAAGAACAGTATAAACCAAAATGGTGGTATGGAGAGAATAGAAGAAAATTCTAAACCAAAATTTCTACTGTGCTAAATAATTTGGGTAGGGTAACTTTCCAACCATAAATATCCTGAATCTTTACCCGAAGTGCATCTGATGCTGTAGGTTCACCGTGAATTAAAAAGGTGTTTTCAGGTGTGTTTTTAATTTTGTCTAACCAGTCTATTATTCCAGCCTGATCTGCGTGCGCCGAAAGGCTTTCAATATGTCGCACGCCGGCCTTTACGGGATAATACTTTCCAAAAAACTTCAATTCGTGGGCACCTTCCAATAATTGTCTCCCACGCGTGCCTTCGGCTTGATAACCTACTAATAATACCGTAGTAGTTGGTTCATCGATTAACTGTTTAAGATATGTTAGAACCCGGCCGCCGGTTATCATTCCGCTTCCGGCAATCACGATTTTTGGTCGAGGATCATCAATTGTTTCCCAGGTTTCTTTATAGGAAGTGATGATATTCATCCTGTTTTGCATCGCATTGAATTCTGCCGGAGGGATTTTATGCCATTCCGCAAAACGATCAAAAACATTCAAAACATTATTCCCCATTGGACTATCTATAAAAATTGGTAGATTAGGGATCCTCCTATCATCATATAATTTCCACAGTAAGAACATTAAGGTTTGTAAGCGTTCAACCGCGAAAGACGGAATAATCAGCGTGCCGCGAATATGTATAGTGGTGTTAATTAGTTCAATTAATTTTTCGGAAACACTTTCCTGTGGATGTAATTTGTTGCCATACGTGCTTTCGAGAAAGAGATAGTCTGCCCACTCAGGCTTCTCCGGCGGAAACAATAATAGGTCCTCTTGTCGGCCGATATCACCCGAAAAAACAAATTTCTTTCCAAACAACTCTATCTCGATGAAGGTGGCACCTATAATGTGACCATTGTATTTGAATCGGTATTTTATGTCTTCCGAAATGGAATACCAAGTGTCCTTTTCTACTGGAACAAACAATTTTAAAGTTCGTTCTGCATCTTCTACTGTATAAAATGGAAGCGCCGGATTGTGTTTACTGTATTTATCCTCATTGGCTCGTTCTGCCTCCTCTTCATTTATTTTAGCACTGTCTAAAAGAATTATTTTAGTAACTTCTAAGGTAGGGGCTGTGCCTATTACCTTACCCCGGAATCCATGTTTAACCAGCCTTGGTAAATAGCCCGTGTGGTCTAAGTGACCGTGAGTTAATAAAACGGTATCGATCCTTGACTCATCGAATGGAAAGTCCTTCCAATTTTGTTCACGGAGCTCTTTTAATCCCTGAAACATTCCGCAGTCGATAAGCAAATTTTGACCGGGTGTTTCCAGTAAAAATTTACTCCCTGTTACTGTTCCCGATGCTCCTAAAAAATGGATTTTTACTTGGTTCATATTAATTGGATTTACATAGCATCGAAATTTCAGATAGTATTTTAGTTTTTCTGGCTTCTGAAACCCCTAAATGGTCTAAATAAAAGACATCATTCAATAATTGGCGACATAAAACAATTTCTCTACTCAACAGAAATTGCTTTTCTCTATTGGTAAGTAATGTTGAAACGGTTATAGGGTACAATCCCAGTGTGTCTATACGATCTTTTAAACCATTCTCAAGAGGGTAATCCCAACTCAACAAATAAAGTCCTGCACACTTTCCATAGGTGAGTGCATCTGATGTGAAACGCGTATTGGTTACTACCCAACCCTCATTAGGGCAATTGGGACTATCCTTGTATTGTTCGACAATATCACGGTAGCGAGAGTGAATATAAAGTGGAATTTTCACATTACACGTCGTGGTTTTTTCACCGTGAAATTTACATTCGGCTACTATGTGGTTGCCATTTTTTGATGCGACTACATCTACTTCGTGAGAAACACATTTTCCTTGCATAATTTTGCCAACAATGACCTGATACCCGGAATATTCCAGTAAGGCCCCTATAAAATTTTCAAAAGGAAAACCGGTAGGTCCGAGTTCATATATGGCCTTTTTAAGCTTGTATTTGGAGGCGTAGATTGATTTGCTCTTTTTCAATAGCGCAAATGCCCGGTTGTAAATTTCTTTAGTAGAAATCCCTTGATACAATTCATCACGTACAACGTTAATAATAGTATCCACTGTCAGTTCATCTGCACCACTTCGATACAAACTTTTTCGCAATTTGGACACCGAGAAATCTACTTTGTCGCCGGATGATTTTACAATTTGAAAGTTTTGTTTTATCATATATCAATTTCGAAGGTCGTGTAAGGCCAACACTGGTACTTTTGCACTGAAACCTAAATCCTTGACCATTGGTTTTGAAAATATGGATCCAAAAAAAGAGTGCTTTTTGTTTATAAAAGCAATCATACCACTGTTTCTGCTCTGAGTAAAAATGTTCAAACCGGTCTGAACTTCGGTGTTGTGAAGAAAATGAAAGGTGTACTTTAACCCATCAAAACACTCTTCAAGTAATACCTTGCGTTGTTCCTGTTCCTTGGTGAGCGTATTTTTCTTGGATATATGTAGAATTCGAATGGGTGCATTGGTAATTTTTGCAATTTCGTAGAGATGATTCAGTTCCTTACGTTTGTAATGTGTCTTAAAACTTGTAGGAAAAACTATCTCATTGGGTTCTTGAAAAGATACATCTTTTGGAATCATAAGCACGGGACAGTTCCGTACTTTTTCCATAAAGTCGATACTGTTGCTCCCCATAATTGTATCTAAATCATCTGTTTCTCCTTTGCTGGAGGATATTACCATATCAATGTCTTTCTCCTCGACAAAAGATATAACAGCCTCGAGCGGTGTGCTAAATACAGATTTGATAAAATAAGTATGATTGGAAGGAACATCTAAAATTTCTATTTGTTTCAATATTTTTTTCAGTCCGAGTTCTGATCGCAATTTTGCTTCCTCATACCATTTTTCGCCGGGTTCGGGAACCATCATATTGTCCAACACAAAATTATTGACGCTAAAAGCGTTGAGTAAATAGAAGTCGACATCTTCATTTTTATATAATTCACTGGAATAGCGTAACGCATTCCATGCATTTTTAGAAAAATCCGTGGGTAGTACAATTTTCTTTTTCATCGTGATAGTTATTATGATTTCTATTGATCAATTTAACCTGTATATCGCAGATAAATTATGATAAATATCAGTCCTGCTTAGGAATTATTAAAAATGGCACAAGTGCATATTTTGCTATGTCTCTCACGGTAGCTTCTCTAAATAATCGCACAATTGCATTGTGCTTGTAATATATCATCGAAAGCAAATCTATATGTTCTTTGGTGATAAAAGTGGTAATAGCATCGTACACATCTGTCCCTCCCTGTAGCCAATTATTTTCAGGCTTACTCTTTTTTAAAAGTGCAGATAAATGATGTAAATTCGCTGTTTGTATTTCGGTCATTTTCTCCTTTTTGTGAAGGTGTAAAACCTGTATCGATGCATTGTGAAGCAATGATAGGTACAATAAAGAATTTAGTTCATTTTCCGCAAAACCCCTTTTTAAACCGGAGGCGAATGCAATTTTTTCTATTGGTGTATAATCTATGCCGTGGGGAATCACAAGCAAAGGTGCCTTTTTAATTTTTTGAATCATTGCCAATGTATTGCTACCCATTAAAATATCTCTTGCACCTGTACTCCCTTTACTACCCATTACGACAAAATCCACTTGTTCTTTCTCGATTAATTTATTAATAGCCCTGGACAATTTTAAAGAAGTAGCAATAGCCTTAAAGCTGTGATTGTCTCGGTTAGTATCCAATATGATTTTGTGTTTAACTTCATCACATTTGTTTTCATAAGTATTATACAATTCCTCTACCACCGCTTCGGTTTTACCGATATCAACCCGGCTGGTAAGGTGGGTAACTTGATTTTCGAAAGAATGAACGATAATAAATTTACATTTTTCGGCAGCAAATAATTGGGTGGCATAATGCAAGGCGCAATATGCATTTTTTGAAAAATCGGTAGGTATAAGAATCGTTTTCATCTGTTTTATTTTAATTGTCTTTCTACGGAAGGAATTACCAAAAAAGGAACATTAGTATGGTAGACCAAGTGATTGATGACCGGTTTAAATAAGATATTCTCCAAAAAATTGTGTTTATTATGAATCATTACCATTAAATTAATCTTTGTTTTAATCTGAAATTGTGCCACCGCTTCCACTACATCAGTCCCTTCGGATATATGAAACAAATGTGCATTATCTATAAAATAGGCATCCAAAAATGATTTATTATCAATTTGAATTTCGGTTAATGGAATTCCGTAGTATGCATTTAAAATATGCAAACGTGCCACATGTTGATCACACAGTTCACGGAGCATTGGCAAAAATTTATTGTCTTTATTTAGTTTAAAATCTGTTGGAAATAATATTTCCTTGGGAGCTTCATAATCAAAATGCCCCGGTACTGCCAATACAGGGCATTCTAAATTCTTGATGGCGTACATAGTACGTGTACCTAAAAAAACTTCTTTGGCGCCTGTTGCACCTTTCGTACCCATAATTACAAAATCGATTGCGTTGGCTTCAATACTATTTGTCATCTCAGAAATCAACATATTAAAAGATACATTGCAAGTGAAGCTATGGTTGCTATTGGGGAATTCTTTAATGATTCTCGCCGCTAGTTCATCGAGTTGCTTTTTAGCTCTGTCTTGAGCAACCTTTTGAAGTGTTAGAGCCGAATAACTATCCATCATACTTCCGGCACTTATCATCGCTGGTGTATAAGTATGAAGTAAGTAGAATTGGCAAGTTTCTTCCTTTAATAACTGCACGGCATACTTGATTGCGTTATAGGCATTATCTGAAAAATCGGTAGGTAGAAGGACGCGTTTCATTTTGTTCGGGTTTAATTGCGTTGTAAATTTTGAAGCACCAGAAAAGGAATGTTTATTTCAAGTCCGATCTTCTCAATGGTAGACTGATAAAAAATGTTTTCAAGATAAGAATGGCGATGATTCACCATCACTAACATATCTGTTGAAGCTTCTTTTATGGTTTTATTTATTATTTGGGTAAT
Source organism: Ulvibacter sp. MAR_2010_11 (assembly GCF_002813135.1). Lineage (NCBI taxonomy): Bacteria > Pseudomonadati > Bacteroidota > Flavobacteriia > Flavobacteriales > Flavobacteriaceae > Ulvibacter > Ulvibacter sp. MAR_2010_11. The sequence continues at coordinate 2,881,888 of NZ_PHTY01000001.1, forward strand.
ATCATTTCCGGCCGATTTTTTGTGCGACACTTGATTATCTTCAAAGCACTTGGACAGAAATATTTTGTTGTCCATCTGTCTATGAGAGAGATTACTTACATCTGAAATATGTAAAAATTGAATCCTCGAGACGAAGCGAGCTGCTAACGTACTTACAAGTTTTAATTCGCGTCGACCCACAGGAAGCATATAATCTGTAGGGAACAAAATGTTTTTTAGAGGATATCCTTTATAGCCTACAGGGACTGCCAGTACAGGACACTTTACATACTTGATTACCTGAAGTGTCTGACTCCCAAACGTTACCTGTTCTCTATTGCTTTTCCCCTTAGTCCCCATCACTACCACATCAGCATTATGCTTATCTACCAAATCATTTACCTCATCAACTAAACTTCCAAAGGAGGCTACATAATTATAGGTGTGTTTTGGATTAAAAGAGATGGCTAACATTTCGGCAACAATTTTTTGCAATGCACGTTCTGTTGCTTCCTTGGTTTTTTGCTTGTACTCTTCAAAAAACTCGCGATCCATTTCCATTGTATTTTCATATACATCATCTGCAAATGCGTTCATAATTATCATTTCACTCTTTTCGTATTTAAAAAGTTCCATCGCATATCGAATGGCTGTCATTGCTGATTCAGAAAAATCGGTGGGAATTATTATCTTTCTCATAAGAGTTTTTTATTCATTTCAAATCTAAGCGAGAAAGACAATTTAAAAAATGACAATTATCAGTAGGAAATTATTGTGTCACTCACAAAATGCCAAACAATAATGTTATTCGTGCAAAACCAAAAAAGGAATTTGCATATGGTAGCTAATTCGAGCCACTTGTGGTTTGAACAGGATTCGTTGAAAGAAATTGAGGTTTTTCGCAATCATTGCTACTATATCTATTTGCATTGAATTCACAAACGACTGTAATGCATTTTCCAGATTTGGATTTTCAATTACATGAAAACTATGTGGAGTTTCGTTTAACTGCAGTTTGAGCAAATCTCTGTTCGTGTTTTGAAAGTTATCCAAAGGTTTTTGATTCTGTGCTACACGAAGTACTTTTATGAACGATTGATTAATTTTAGTGACGTCCAATAAGGTTTTAATAATTCTGTGTTTATATAGCATATTAAAATCTGTTGGAAAACCAATAGTAAGGGGTTTTTTAAAGCGTGCGTCTTCAGGAACAACCAAAATTGGGCATTTTACCCGTGTAATTACTGCACCCGTCTTACTTCCAATTGTCATTTCTTTCAGGCCGGAAGCCCCCTTGGTACCCATTACCATAAATTCTATATTTTTTTTAGAGTTGTAATCCCTTATCCCATCAATAAACGATGCCTGAATAATTGCTTCTTTAAAAGTGTGTCGCGTATTGGGATGGTAAGCGTAGACCTGTTTCAACCAAACGTTCATTTCGGTCTTAGAACTCTTTGAGATTTCTTTCTTCGATGCTAGGCCTGCAAAGTGAAGTTCTTTATCGCCAGGCGCTTGCATTGAAATATCAATATGTAGAAAGTGAAAAGTGACATTTTGGTTTTTGAAAAACTGCAATGCATACGTCGTCGCATTCCAAGCATTCTTTGAAAAATCGGTGGGTATTAAAATCTGTTGCATTGTACTTATTGTTAAAACAAAAGTATCAATGAGCCCTTTAGTGATATATGATAAAAATCAGTTTATCAGTTATTCCATGTCTTCCAAGGCCTTTAGTTGAAGAATTTTTATATTTCGCCCCTCAATCTCGATCAATCCGTTTTTCTTAAATTCTGAAAGTGTGCGTATTAAACTTTCTGTTGCGATGCCTGCCACACTTGCCAAATCACTACGTGAAATTCTAATGGCTTCATTGGGCTTGGTATTCATAATGCGAGTGAATTGAAGAATGGTTTGTGCCGTTTTTTTTCGAACAGAACTATAGGCCATTTGCAAAAGTTGCTCTTTTATTTCTGAAATATTCTCGGTGAGAACATTCATCAATTCTAAAGAAACATTCTGATTTCTCCCTAGAATGTTTTTCAATACTAATTTGGAAATTCCGGCAAGTTGCACTTCTTCAACAGCTGTGGCAGTTTCCTGATATGGAAAATTGTCTGCAAAGGATGTAAAGCCCAAAAAATCATCGGGCTTGTGAAGTGCAGTAATTAATTCCTTTCCACTTTCCTCCATCTTATGACTTTTTACAATGCCATCAAGTATAAGATATATGTTGTTAGAATGCGCTCCTTCCCTGTAAATAGTTTCGCCTTTCTTGAAGCTTTTAATTATTCCGGTATCGTCAAACAGATTCTTTAATTCATTTAGATTGTGAACGTCTCCTTCATTTTCTTTTTTTTTTGAAGCACTGTCGCTCATTTTGGATAGAATCTCAGCCTTGGCCAGACGACTTTCTATGGCACTCAATAATTCAAATTCTTCAAAGGGTTTTGTGAGGTAGTCATCGGCGCCAAGATCCATGCCTTTTCTAATTTCTTTATGCTCCGTTTTTGCCGATAGAAAGATAAACGGAATTTGGGTTGTACTTGGCTCTAAAGACACTGCTTCCAAAACACCGTAACCATCTACTTCGGGCATCATGATGTCACAAACAATAATATCGGGGAGTTGCTTTTTGGCAATCTCAATACCAACACGACCGTTAGGTGCAGTAAATACGGTATAATTTTCAAGTTCCAAAAGTTCTGCCGTATTTTCACGTAGGGCGGTATCATCTTCTATTAACAGAATTGTCTTCATATTGTATATTAAGTCGTTTTCATTGGGATTTCTACCGTAAACGTAGTTCCTTTATTTTCAACACTTGTAAAAGTAATTGACCCTCCTAAATTCTCCAAATGAGTCTTTACGATGTTTAACCCAATACCGGTGCCTTGATTAAGCAGTGCATTCTCTGCCCGAAAATACCTGTTGAAAACATACTTTTGTTCTGCTTCAGGAATACCAATTCCTTCGTCACTCACCGTTATTGTTAAACGATTATTCTTCTCATTTGCAGTTAAGTAAATTGTTGAGTCTTCAGAAGAATATTTTATCGCATTATTGATAAGATTGGTTAAAACCAACTCCAGAATTTTTTCATCAAAATCTAAAAAAACAGCATCGATATTCTCGGGATATTCTATATTCTGTGCTTCTTTCAAAAGCATGTTAGCATCGTAAATAACTTCATTAATCACCTTGCTTAACGGAAAGTTAGAGTACTTATAATTTACTTTTCCACTCTCCAATCTTTCAATGGAAAGAAAATCATTTATAATATTATTGAGATATTTTACCTTGCCTTGAATTGTCTTAAGATGCTTTTCTCGCTTGTCTTGCTGTTCTTCTTTTTCATATTTTCCCGCAAGGGTTGCAGAAGTGAGAATACCGCTCAAAGGCGTTTTAAATTCGTGTGAGACCAAGGACAAAAATTTCGTTTTTAGCTCCCCTAGCTCCTTTTCTTTTGTAAGTGCTTCTTCCAACTGTCTCGTTCTTTTGGCAACAGTATTTTCTAATTTCTGAGTGTATTCTTCTTGTTCGGTAATATCGAGAATTATTGCTACCAGTGTTTCACTATTCTCATGCACCGATTTTTGAAGATGTATTTCCACCGGGTACGTGCTACCATCCTTGCGTTGATGTATGCTATTAAATTTTAACTTTTCCTCCCTACCTTCCAGCAATGGAGATATCTTTTTGAGGAACTGCTCTTTGTTAAATTCCGGTTTAATATCTACGGGAGTCATCTTGTGCAACTCTTCGATGGTATATCCAATATTCTTTTTGGCACCTTTATTCACGTCCAAAAAAAGGAGGGTTCTGGCATCAAAAATAAAAATCTCATTGAGCGACTCATTAAATATACTTGCCCAATGCTTCAACTCCTGTTCTGCTTTTTTTCTAACACTTATATCAATGACCAAAGCCATAACATAATCCTGGTCGTATACTGTAAATGGATTAAGTCCCGCCTCTACCGGAAATTGAGAACCATCTTTGCGACGTCCGTATAGATCCCTTCCGTGACCCATCTGTCTTTTATCACTCTTTTTCAAAAAACCACTCACGTGTTTGTGATGGTTATTATGGTACTTCTTTGGAATAAGGATGTCAAGATGTTGCCCTTTAAGTTCTTCTTCTGAATAGCCAAACAACGCATTAGCAGCCATATTAGTAGCCACTATAGTCTGCGACTTGTTAACGATAACAATGCCTTCTGAAATTGCTTCAGAAAGAATCTTGAATACATTGCTTCCTTTTTTAAAAACTTCCATTGCATAAAGATACTTAATATCGAACTGATAAATATCATAGAACATTTCATTTACCAACGCTATTTTTACCATAAGAAAAATTTTAAGTAATGGAAAAAGTAAGTTCCCCTGAATTATTGTTCTATCAAAAAATAGGAGAGTTGTTCTACGCTGTTGCAGCTTCAGATAAGATAGTACGTGAAGCAGAATATAAGATGTTAACACAACTGGTGGAAGATCAATGGAAGAAACAGGATGATTTTGAAGATCAATTTGGGACAGACGCCGCGTATCAAATCTCTATCGTATTCGAATGGTTTGATTATGAGCGAATGGATGCTAATGATTGCTTTGAGAGTTTTGTAGATTATTACAAGGACCACAAGAACCTCTTTTCAGAAAAACGCAAAGATCTTATAATGAATACCGTAAAAAGTATAGCAGATGCCTTTAATGGCTCCAATAAAAGTGAACTTATAATGATTACTAATCTTCAGATTCTTTTAAATAAAAATTAAATCCTCAATTATGAAATACCATATTTTATCGCTTATAATTTTACTCCTTTTTTCTTGTAAAAAAGACAAAACGCAACCTAATGATGATAACAACATAAAGGTTACAACTAAAAAAAATAGCGAGCCGTTTGAAGAGACGATGCCTTTTGACACTGTCTATTCCAGCAATGACAACGAATTGAGAAAAACCAAATCTGTGGTGATAAAAAGGCAAAACCTAATAGATAAAAAAGACGATAAGGAGGAATTGCAAAATTTAATTATTCAAAAGACATTCAAAAAGGATGAAGATTTATATCTCATCGATTTCACATATCCCTATTTAAATGAAGAGTTTAAAGCTTCATATCGCAACTTTAATGAATATTTGGAGAAAACCTACATGAATATTGCAGGGGTCGAAGCCAGTATTCTTGAAGATAAAGAATTGATTTGTGATACGTTAAGAATCAATCGGTTTAAAGAAAAGCGCTTCGTAGATTATAAGGTGTATAACCTGAATAAAAGACTTATTAGTGTGCTTTTTTACAAGGAAAATTACTATTCCGGAACCTTGCACCCATCCTATAGTTTTGATTGTTTAAATTTTGACTTGAGACGATCGGTATTTATGAATTATGAAGATTTTTTTAATGTAGGTACTGAAGAGGAAATGACTGAAATTTTAAATGAGGTTCTTAATGAAAAAATTAACTCGGGCGAAATCTACTACGATTGCTGGGAAATTTCATTTGATGATTTTTTCGAAAATAAAGACAATTTTCTTGTGGATGATTTCAAAGTAGAGTACTATTTTGACGATTGTGTAATATGTCCTTCATATACAGGAACGTTTTCAGTAGAAATTCCCTTGGAAAGAGTACTACCTATTCTTAAAAAGTACAAACTTAATCCACTTATTTTATAATATGCGGCGCTACGCCTACATATATATTTGTGCCTATTTGCTACTTGTAGTGGTGTCGTTTGTACTGCCGCTTTTCAACGGCGCTGGCACCCAATTAATCGAAAACAATCTCAGTTCTTTGGGGGCTCAACAAATGCAGGGCAACTGGATTATGAACACTACTTTTGGTTTTATGTGTCTCGCAACTCTTATATACGGTTCATACACGTTAAAAGACCAATGGGTACAATTGGTGGTTTTGTATTTCTTCGGGGTTTCTTTAGGAATGATGGCAGTATATCAAGCGGCCGGATCCAATGCGCTAGTTCAATATAATCATACCAGTGATGCCTTACATTTTTTATTTTCTGAATTGGCAGGTTTCGGTTTTTTATTACTCTGTATTAGCATTTATTTTAAAATTAGAGTACCCCTATATAAAATGCAAACAGCAGCTGTAATTGGAATAGTAATAATACTCTCTATATTACAATATCAACTACCCCAATACCAGGGTATTTCTCAGAGAATATTAATTTTAATATCTTTCGGATGGTTGTTTTACGCACTCACATCATATCGTTCCGATTTTAAAAAAAGTCCTTATATTAACTCAAAGAATCTTTATAAAACAGTAAAAAACTCAATTCCCCCGGATGAAGAATAATTTTAAAGACATAATTAATTCTGAAACTCCGGTTCTTGTCGATTTTTTTGCTGAATGGTGCGGACCATGCAAAATGCTTGCTCCAATTCTTAAACAGGTTAAAGAAGAACTAGGCGATGCTGTTAAAATCGTGAAAATTGACGTTGATAAAAATCAGCCGTTGGCCACCAAGTATCAAGTTAAAGGTGTACCTACGCTCTTATTATTCAAAAATGGGCAACAAGTTTGGAGACAGTCCGGTGTCCTTCAGAAAAATGATATTGTTGCGATAATTAAATCATTTTAGGTTGCTTTTAAAGCGCTAATTTAATTCGAAACGCTACCCAATAAAAAAAGCAGAAAAACGATTCCCGTTTTCCTGCTTTTTTTATTTTCTTGGTGTAGATTACACTTTAAAGGTCATTATGGGAATATCGCTGTGATTCATTAATGATTCCCCTAGGTTTTCAGAAAAGAAATGAGCCAAGCCTCTTCTACCATGGGTGGGAACAATTATCAAATCGGCGTCTACTTTATTACTAAAACTGTAGATACCATTCTCAAAATTGTAATCACAATAATAAACAATATCGTTCATTAACGAAGTATCAAGTCCTGTTCGAAGTATAAACTGAAATGCCCTCTCCTCCATTTCTTGAGTACTTAAATATTTATCGGGTAGATTTATAAAGACTATCTGAAATTTTGTGTTTGTAGTTTCGAAAAATTTCCAAGCCTTTTTGAAGGGTTCAATAAAATCCAGATTAAAATCGCACGCAAATACAACGCGTTCCATTTTAAACTCCTTAATCTTATTTTTTACAACCAACACCGGCAACGCCGAATACCGCACAACTTTTTCAGTATTAGAACCTACAAATACTTCTTTCAAACCACTAGCACCATGAGACCCCATAACAATAAAATCGGCGTCAAAATCTCTAGCTACTTTATCAATTTCGTGAAACTCCTTGTAATTCTGAACGGTAGTTTGGATGTCTATACCCTTCAAATAATCCTTCTCTAAAAAGGCATTAAATCGCTTTTCTGCCAATTTCATATAATAAATAGCCTGGAACATCTCTTGCGATTCATCTTTCGTGAGTACTGCTTCAGATAAACCCATCATGTGTAATACCACCAACTTCGAACCATGCTTTTTTGCCAGGGTTGCCGCAACTTGTAAAGCATATTCTGAATGTTCTGAGAAATCGACCGGAATAAGTATTTTTTTCATCTATGAAGATATATTTTGATTAGTAAATTTTTGCTTTCGTTTTTTTAGTTGTTTTTCGAGATCTGATATAGTCTCTTTAACTGCCATTTCGAAGTTTTTTTCGTTTGAAGTGGCAAAAATCTTGGGACCCGGAAGACTTACTTCCATTTCGCAAATATGTCCCTTTTCGGTTGGGTCGTTTTCCTTTTTAAAGAACACCTCAATACGTACAACCCATTCATATTTTTTTTCAATTTTTTGAAGTTTTTTGGTTGTATAAGCAGACATACTTTCGCTGGTCTTCATCTTTACAAATTGAATATTTATTGTCATAATTCTACATTAAGATTGCAAATCAAATTTACCCGATATGGGCACAGAAAACTATGATATTTGTCAGTCTGTGGAAATTGAATTATTTGAGATCTTTGCCAACTTTAAGTTCAGGAATCCGAATAACTTCAATTGTTGCTGATGCTAACACAACCTTGCCATTGGTTTCATTTATTTTAGTATGAATGGTATCGTGCAAAAGATGTTGGGTCATTCTTCTTTTTTGATAATTAACAATATAACGAAGGTTAAATTTTAGCCAGTTGTCGGTTAGGGTAATGGCAAGAGTGGGTTCTACTATGGCGTCTTCAATATAGAATTTGTTGACCACCCCTTCCCATTGTTTCTTTGAAGCCAGTGTATATTCACTTAAGATTTCGGATGCAACCGATACAATAATTTTTTTTGCAAGTTCTGTATCCGAGCCATATCTAATGGGGATATTTAATTCATCCCAAATAAAGGGAAAGTCCTGCGTGTAATTGTAAATGGGACCCTTAAAGACAAAAGCATTGCTTAATTTCACAATACGACCACTGTAATTATCACTCGACACCCACTCACCTATTTCCATCATTGTAGTGTAAATACTATCTATGTCTATTACATCTCCTTTAATACCATTCATTTCTATACGGTCACCGGGAGCATAAACTTTTACCAAAAAAATATAGATGGAACCTGCAAGGCTTAAGAATAATTCCTGTAGCGTAATAGCAATCCCAGCTGAGAACAAACCAATAGCAAGTGTGAAATCTTTAATATTCCCGGTAAAATAGGAAATGGTAAGAAGAATTATAAGTAAATAACCTCCAATTTCAATCGCTTTTTGAGTCTTATAACGGGCTGAGGTGTCAGCGATGCTTTTTTTAAAATAGCGACGCAAAAACTGAATCCCTCCTACCACAAATAACAACCATATTATATATTTAATAATGCTGGTCGTGGTTGGATGGGTGTTAAACCATTCTTTTATAAATTCGAAATAATCCATTTAAAGTTTTTATCGCTTTTTTAATATATATTCTATTTTCTCTATAATTGTATCTGAAACATCGCTGGCCTTTTCAATAATGGATTCACCGGACATTGCATCAATACCTTCTATTTTATTGCTCCCCGCTCCCGATGTGGCATAGACAATCATTTTATGCTTTAGCTGTTCATTTTCTGTAATAAATTGAGTTACCCCGCGTGGGGGCTTACCATATTCCCAAGTATGCAAAATAATTATTGCGGAGTAATTTTGAGCTTGAACCTGCTGTAGTTGTGACACATCTATTTTTTTTATATGAATCGAATCTTTTTTGTAAAAATTTATAATATTAATCACCACGGCCTCCTTAAAATCGCTCCCTTGACTGGCTACCAAAATTTTGGTGTGTAACGACGTACTATTAACTAATTTGATTTCCGCTACTTCCATAGAATAGGCCACTTTGTACCAAATTGCAAACGCAAACAGAAGCATGGCAAAACTGAATATAAAAAGCAATCTGTTTTTAAGTTTTGTATTCATTATTTTTCCTTTTACAGGGCCAAAATACTTCGTATGAATTGTGTATGCTATGACTTTTATCATAGTAACAATGATATCGAACTGATATTTATCATTTTAGGAACCCTCCTTCCTGTCTACATTTACTTAAAACTTTTAAAAAATAAATCAATGGACACTCAAGAAATTGAAAAAACATTTATCCCAAGGATTGGTGACAATGCACCGGATTTTGACGCCATAACAACTCCCGGAAAACTAAAGCTATCAGACTATGCCGGTGGAAAATGGGTCATTCTTTTTTCGCACCCTGCCGATTTCACACCGGTTTGTACCACAGAGCTAACCGGCTTTACCGAAAGAAAAAAGGATTTTGAAAAACTCGATACAAAATTAATAGGATTAAGTATAGACAGTATTCATTCTCATTTGGCATGGGTCAATAATGTAAGAGAAAAGACGGGTGTTTATTTTGAATTTCCCATTATTGCCGATATCGATATGAAAGTTGCCAAGCTTTATGGAATGCTACAACCCAATGAAAGCGAAACTGCCGCCGTACGTGCTGTATTCTTTATAGACCCCTATTTAAGAATCCGGCTCATAATGTATTACCCTTTAAATGTAGGCAGAAATATGGATGAAATAATTAGGGCTCTCACAGCACTACAAGTAAGTGATGAGCATAAAGTAGCACTACCACTTAACTGGAAAAAAGGTGATAAGGTAATTGTACCACCACCCAAAACCTTACAACAAATGGAAGAACGTATTAATGATGATAGCTGTGAAAAAGTCGATTTTTATTTAGCAAAGAAAGAATTGAACCTAAACTAATTATCCAACCGCTCATCCTTATTGTTAAAAGCGTTGCTTTTGATACTCTCTAGCACTTCGTATTCATCGCAACTGCAATTGAAATGCCTAGGCCATAAGACCTATACCTTGACGTTGTGCACAAACTTGGTTCTATGGAATATTTTAAATTACATCTGGGACAACTTTCCTTCACTTTATTCATATAGGACAATTTATATAGTTGTGCCTCTAAAAATTCTCCTTGGCGACAGTGTGGGCATTTTAAAAACAAAAGACTCTGTAAATATGTTCTTTTCAAAATTGCTTTAATCTTTACACTAAGGTATTGGTAAAGTTGGTGAATTTTGATAACTGTTGTTACATAACTTTTCAAAGAGTCATTTTGTAGTTTTTTCAAAAAAGTAGTTTCAACGGAGCGCTAATCTTCAATCACAACTTCTATTAAATTGTCTATTTTCGATATTTTTAGTCGTTTGAGGATTTGTCTTTTTTCTTTTGGTCGCGTTCCTGTTTTCTGAAATAACCTCTGAATAAAAAATTATGCTTCAATGCCTCCATATTTTCGTTTAACCTTTGTGAAGCTTCCTTTATTATTATCATAGTCGAATCGATTGTTTTAGGCAATGATTCATCTTTTGTAATGTAATTGAAGGTGCTTTTAGATGTTTTTATTTCTGAAATAATCGATTCCAGATCCTCCGTGGTCTTTGAAACATCTATACTTGATTGTTCCAAATTCGAAATTATTCTTTGCATTTGGTTCCCAACGATGGTGTCATTTAGCAGTACCCCCACTGTACTTGCTTTCATGTCAATTTTTGAAACCTTATGGTTTATGGAGGCAATGAATTGGTTGGTGCCACTGGTGGTGTTTTTTAAATTTTCTAAGGTTGCACGTATGTCTTTTGTTAAAGTAGAATCGGTGATGAGTGCTCCCAATGCACCTTCACCCGCTAAAATCTTATTCGTGATTTTAAGCAAATCTGCCGTAAGTAAAGCTGCATTTTCGTTTGTCACATTGAGTGTCGAAAGCATATCGTCGGCCCCAATTTTACTGTAGGTAGTTATGGTGTCTCCGGATACAATAACTGGCAGATTTGCTTTTCCTGGAAGAATATTAACTACCATACTACCCACCAATCCATCTGATCCAATGGTTGCAATCGCATCTCTCTTTATAAATGCTCCTGTTTTTTCTTCCACCATCATTTGTATCACAATCCTAGCTTCGTCAACCATTTCAATTCTACCAACAGTACCTACATTGATCCCTGAATAGCGAACGTTATTGCCCAATTGTAACCCATTCACATTTTGGAAAACGGCATATATCTGGATGTTTTTACTGAAGATATGTTGTCTATTGCCAATGAAATATAGTGCTGCAACCAAAATCATGGTGCCAACAACAACAAATATTCCGACTCGGGTCTTATGGGAAGCTGATTTTTGCATAGTTTTTAATTTTTAAAAAAGGCTTTAATTTTTGGATCTTCGGAAGTAGATAATTCTTTAAAAGAACCTTCGGCATAATTAATTCCATTCACCAATAAAATCATCCTATTGCTTATAACTCTTGCGCAGTCTACGTCGTGTGTAATAATTAGAGATGAAGTCTTATAGGTGGTTTGAATCGTGCGCATTAATTGAATGATTTCCTTTGATGTAATCGGATCGAGACCAGTGGTGGGTTCGTCATACAGCATAATTTTTGGCTTCAATATCAAAGCCCTTGCCAGAGCCACCCGTCGTTGCATTCCTCCGGAGAGTTCTGCAGGCATTAACTCGATAGCGTGTGATAAGCTAACATTTCCTAAGGCTTCGAGTACTAATTCTTCGGTTGTTTTAGAAGCATCTACTTTGTCCTTGTTTCTACGCAAAGGAAATTCTAAATTTTCCCGCACGGTCATAGAATCATATAATGCACTACCTTGAAAAAGAAAACCAATTTCAGTTCGCAATACATCCAATTCTTTTCTGCCGAGTGAAATAATGTCAAAATCTTTTATTCTAATCGACCCACTATCGGCAGTCATTAAACCAACCAAACATTTAATCATCACTGATTTTCCTGATCCGGACTTCCCCATGATGACCAAATTCTCACCTTCATACAATTTGAGGCTAAAACCATTCAAAACGTGGTTCTCACCAAAGCTTTTACGTAAATCCTTTATTTCTAAAACGGGGTTTTTCATATCTCAAAGAAAATATCGGTTAGAAATACGGCTATAAAGTCTATCACAAAGAGTAACATGGAAGTATAGACAACTGCCGCATTTGAGGCCTCGCCTACTCCAACAGTACCTTTTGAGCAGTTATACCCTTTATAACAACCTACCAAGCCAATGGCAAAACCAAAGAAAAATGATTTTACTGTAGCCGGTATGATGTCACTAAACTTGAGCGCATCAAAAACCTTGTTAAAATATAGCATATATGAAACTTCACCTTTTAGATTTTCTACAATAGCCGAGCCGAAAAGCGCGACCGCATCGCCCATTAAAATAAGTAGTGGAAGCATTAATGTAGTTGCTAAAATTCGGGTCACCACCAAATATTTAAACGGATTTGTGCCTGAAACCTCCATGGCATCAATTTGCTCGGTTACTTTCATACTGCCTAGTTCAGCCCCAATACCAGATCCTATTCGTCCCGCGCAAATAAGGGCAATGATAACGGGACCAATTTCACGAACAATTGAAATGCTTACCATTGAGGGCATCCAGGATGCAGCACCGAATTCGAGTAAGGTAGGTCTGGACTGCAGTGTGAATACCAATCCAAGAATGAAACCTGTAACACTTACAAGTAAAAACGAGCGGTTTCCCATTTGATAGCACTGTCGAAGCAATTCCTTCCATTCGAACGGAGCGGTAACCACCTCCTTAAAAAAACGAAGTGCGAAATAGGTCATATCACCTATCTCTTCAAAGAAACGCTTGGTTTTTAACATTATGGAAATGGTTTTGCTCAATACCTTTATTTAAGCAGTAAAAATAGATTTCATGACCCGGAAAATAAATGATATAAATCAGTTACATAACCTGATATTTCTCATAGTAACTGAGCGATGAACTGCATAATTTTATGGTGTAAATTATATATGAGATGAAAACGAGAACTGTTAGCAAAAAGCCTCTCAATTATTTTCAGCAATTGATGTCGGTCGAAATTGACAACCAAATTTGGTTCGTTGCAGACGATGTAACAAAAATATTAGAACTAAACGATCCCGTTGAAGTTTTGGACAGCTTGGACGAAAATGAAAGAATTTGTTCGGAAATTTTCAGAGACGGAAAGAAAAAAACTGTGAATCTTGTTTCAGAAAGCGGACTCTATGCCTTAATTTTCCGAAGTGATACCACCAGTGCAAAGCGTTTCAGAGAATGGGTTACAAATCAAGTTTTACCCTTAATACGAATAAGAGGTTACTATACTACGAAACGCTTGGAAATTCCCAACTTTGTTATTCGTTTTAATGACAACTACGACCGTATTGCAACCGGATACTTTTCCGTATTGACCGAACTCTTTATTAGACTCTACGGCCGTTTTGAAAAATTAGGCTATCTAATACCCAATAAAGCGCTAACGGGCAAACAAATGCATCCGGAAGTTAGTGTAGGGTTGCATTTTGATGATTATTTAGAAAAAAACTTTCCGAAAAGTAAAGATGATTACACGTTATATCAACACAGATTGCCGAATGGCAAAGAAATCTAGGTAAAACAATACCAAAATCATTTGCTGCCGGCATTTATCGAATTTTTGGATGAAATTTGGATTAAAAAATACGCCTATAAGTACTTTAAAGATAGAGATACTAATGCCCTCGAATTTCTTCCCAAATTAATCGCCTCATAAATTACTCACTATGCTGGCTAAACCAATTCCCAAGATCAGTATTAAGACGATGTAGCGAAACTGCTCTTGGGACATTTTATTCAGTATCAGTTTGCCTATCCAGGTCCCTAAAATTCCTATTACTATTAAAATTGGAATAAGGTATAGTAAATCCTTACGCATATAGCCATTGAAGTAATAGACAATGGTTCTGCTTAAATCTACACCCAAATCTATTACTGCAGAGGTAGCTATAAATTTGTCTTTGTTCATTTTAAAAGCTGCCAACGTAATACCCCTAATTGCACCACCCGTACCCAAAATACCGGCACTTAATCCTGAAAGTGTCCCACCTATAAAGGCATTTTTTGCAGTTGCTTTTATAACCAGTTTCTTGAAAATAAGAAAAACTAAACTAAGTACCACCAGAAAAATCCCCAACGAATACGTTAAAATTACAGGATCTAAAAACTGACTAAAATATCCGCCAACTATTACAAAGACAACTGCGGGTACCCCCAATTGTACTAGCACCTTTTTATCCAATCCCTTTCTGAAAAAAGCAATTTTTGTTAGGTTGCTGGATACGTGATATAATGCGGTGATCCCCAACACCGACTGAAAATCCAAGAAAAAATTAGCCACCGGAACAAAGAAGACCGATGAACCAAAACCACCTACAGTCCCTAAAATTTCAGCAATCAGTGATAGAATTATAAAAACGGGTAAGTATCGAGAAAGCATCTTCTAGTTTATATGGCCACTAAAATAATTGTAAGAAGTAAACGGTACTATGACATAAGTCATTTTAATCTTTTTGAAGCCAAAATGGAATCGAAAAATGTGATACTGTTTAAAATTTTTAAAAGTGGAATGGAATACCGTAAGTTAGAATTAAAAATTGGATGGTTGCTCTTTGCAAAAAAAACCTGCAACTTAAGTTGCAGGTCATTGAGGAGCAATTTAAAACAAACCTATTGCTTGATAAACTTTTTTGTAGCAATTGTAGTTGTGCCGTCCATAATGCTAAGCTGATAAATGCCTCCGTGTAAAGCAGTGACATCTACACTATTGTCTGTCACAGTTAGATTACTCAAAACTGTTCTTCCTAACATATCGGTAATCGAAACATTGTAATTGGCTAATTCGATTCCGCTTACGGATACGTTTAATTGCTCAGTTGTTGGATTTGGATATAAGGCAAAAGAAGTAATGTCGAAATCGTTCACACCCAAGGCTGCTGAAGGTAATTCCAGTAAAGCGCCGGGGGCCCCTGTTGAAACCCATAGACCAAAAGCGGGACCATTACTATTATTAGCAGGATTCAAGAATCCTGAAGCCAATACCACTAAGGCTGCTCCATCCAAATTAAGTGTGGCCAATGGTGCTTCATAAGCAGCTACACCAACAGTTCCGGTTTCGTCTCTTACTTCCAAGACATAATCTGCAGTTGGTAATTCTAAATACCCTTGAAATTCTGAATATGTTATGTTATCTACTATAGTTCCGGCTCCGGCTCCGGTTTCAACAACATCTACAGTAGGTGCATCGGTAGATCCGTGGTGTACCAGTACATCTGTATTTGTTGCGACAGCGGCTGTTTCTCTACCCATTGCATATACTTCTAATGAGAAGGGTTGAATAGGATCGTAGCCCGTAGGACTAACAATTCCGTCTGCAACAACTATATATGTTTCTCCATCCATAAGAGTTACAGGAAAAGAAGCTATTGCATCGCCGGAACTTGTACTATTTGGAGGTGCAACTCCTATAATTACTTCAACTTCTGCAGGAAAATCAATAAATCCGGATTCAGTTCTAAAGGTAAAGTTGTCCAGTGCGAGGGCCGCATCTAAATACACATCTACTTGTTCGGCCGCAGCGTCTGCAGAATTGTGTATAACATTTACCCTGGCTGTTTGCGAAAATGCGGTGGCCGAAATAAGAGCCACTGCAAGAATTTGTACTACATTTTTCATATCGTATAGTTTTAATGTTTGATCAAAACTAAACAATATATATTTTGTTTAACCTTTTTTAGAAAAAGTTTAACAAAATATATAATTAATTGATTTTTAGATGTATAAAAATGTGTGATTTTTAATATCTACTCTTAATTATCCCTAGTAAAACAGATAAAAGCGAAATCGGACCTGATTTAGCTGCGTATAAATTAGTAGTGAATTCTTGGAATTTGTTTTAATACCGACACCCTGCTCTTTACAAGATTGAATAAATAATCCTGGTTTCTCAATTCGGGTGACCTTTAGCCGTCCATTTGAAAAAAAAAGCCCGAAAATAGCCTTAGCATTCTTCGGACTTTACCATAAGGTGACGGTGATTGTGGAATCACAAAAAGTAAACCATCAACTCAACATTATTTAAACACCACAACCTTCAAAAAATTAATTTAATGCAGGCTTATTCACTAAATCGCATTTTCGAGTACCACCTTACTTTTTTGTAGCTCTAAAACTTTAAAAGCCTGAAGTATGTGTCTTTCATTATGATAAACAACAAACCTCAGAGTGTCTCCCAACTTCAATTTTAGGAGTGTTGAAACACTTATGGCAGTTTTTGTTTTATTCAAGTTCACCTCTTCCGCATCTTCCAGCAACATTAAAAGCTGTTTCTGATCCAAAATAAATTGCGTCAATGTTCCCTTAGACAGAGTACTGCCTATAGGATCCATACTTTTGAGAGTTTTCATTTTTCTTAATGCTCCTTTAACCCGAATCGCATTTGTAAAATAATTACCCAATCTACCCGGATAAAAAATGGCATCTGAAGGGAACTTATTTTTATTTACCGCAAGCTTAATTTCCGGGATATAAAAGTCGCTGTATCTGTTTAAATGTGAAATACATTCCAACACACTCCAACTGGTGGGGTCCTTTCTCCAATTAAGCTCATCCATTGGTAATGGTAGCATTCGCTCAACGCTTTCAATGTTTTGCCGGGTTAACTCTGTCAACTCCGAAATCAGTTTGTTCGTTTCTATCATCATTTTTCTTGTATAAAAGGCAACGTATTACCTGTAATTTGTACTTAAAGAATAGGTTCGGGGTACTCCTACTCAAAAATTTTCGCTTAAATTGAAACTGCCGTTCGTCTTGGATCCGGTTCAATTAAGTTTATTTAAAGATTCATATCAATTAAATTGCTTTTATTCGATATATACTTTTAAAAAATACCGCTGCTGTAGTAGCCCAGTTTATTCGTATAAGCCAGCGTAAGAAATAAACTGTCAATCAACCCGTGCAAAAGGATTGCTATCCAAAGATTATAGTTCGTTTTAACATAGACCGCTCCAAAAATCAATCCGAATACAAAGGTTGAAATAACTCCGCCAACTCCCTGATATGCATGCGGTAAACAAAATAAAATCGCAGTTATTACAACTATTACGACAGTTTTTATCTTGAAATTGGGCAGAATTAATTTAAGCTGATTAAACATATAACCTCTAAACAAAAGTTCTTCTCCAATCGCCGCGCTAATCCAGGCAAAACACAGATATTTCAGGTAGGCAGATGTATTTCCTGCAATGGCCTGAAATGCCGAGAAGTCCGGATTTTTATGAGTGAGTCGGTTTATTAATGGCTGAATAATAAAATCGAATACCGGCTCGATTATTAGAAACAGTAATAACGCGATGATTACTGTTTTTACAACACCAACATTCGTCTTTAATCCAAGAGGTGTAAACGATTTGTATTTCCAGTAAGTGACAATAAGCACTATTGCGCTCACAATGATAAATCTGTATGGAAACGTCGTCCATGGATTAAAAATAAATCCATATACCAAGAGTAATTCCAGGATTGCCAGCATAATTTTCCTGTCATTCTTGAAATGTTCTTTTTTATGAATAATTGGTTGCATTCCGATTTTAATTTGCAATTCAACACTTTTAACGTTACAAATTTCCAGTTTTTAGACGACAAAAAAATTATTCTAGATTAAGAAATTGGCCCTTTTCACCTTAAAAATTAAAAAGCATAAGCGGTCGGGAATCACAGATGCCATAATCCTCCGTGATTCCCTTATAATATCTCAGTGCTAATTAAGATAACCTTTCGGCTGTATAACCGGCCTCATTAACAGCAGCGATTACTTCGCTCTCACTCATATTAGTTGAGGTAACAGTCAATGTTTTTTTGAGTGTAAAAAGATCTACTTCCCAGTTTCCCTCACCTAATTTTTCGTCCAACTTAGTGGTTGCCTTCGAAAGACAGCCGGTACATTTAATATTTGTTTTGAATTTTATTGTTTCCATTGTGTAATTAATTAAGATTAATAGATTCGTTTTTGCGAATCAATTTTTCAGCATTTGAAATTGTTCTTTTTTGATTTTATCCTTGAGTTCCAACTCTCCCATTACAATCCTTTCGGGAGATAAATTAAGCCGGTTAAGTTCGTTACCCACAACAAAAATACATCTTGGGCACACCATATTTTTTACAGATAATATCATAATTCAAGCGTATTAAAATCATTAAAAAGACTGATCCGGTAACCGGCTCATACTCGCTTCAGAAGTAGTAAAAAAGCGAATAATAACTCCATCGGTGGGATGCCATTCCAGAAGTATTTTACCTCTTATATTTGAAGTAGAATCTATCCAATCTAATTGATAACAACCTATTCCCGGTTTTTCTTTCCTCACTTTTTCTGAAACTTTTACAATCAATGCATAGGTATGTGAACTAATAAGTTGGGGTTGATCTTTCTCTAAGAATGAAATCATCTTATCGTTGAATCTGGAATTGTATTCCAGCATCCCTGCTTTTCTGTATTGGGTAATAAGTGCCGATTGGCTTTTAAAATAGACTGCTTCAGATGTAGGACCACATCCTGTAAAAAGAATTACGAATATGACGTATATTAAACTTTTCATGATGCGATTTTTCGAATTTAAAGTATTCCGGATTGCAACCAAATCTTATGCCAAGTATGAGTATACTTACCCTTAAGTATCTTTTTAAGAATAAACATGTTGGATATTTGAGTCGGCACTAAAAAGCATCCCGGGGAAATTAACCCCTACATTTGTGACATAGTAGCCTGCCTTTTCTATTACAGCAATTACCGCTACTGAAGTTGTATTATTAGGAACTTTAATACTTGCCTCTCCGGATTGTGTGGTAATATTTGTCACTCCGGAAATTGTGCTTAAGGCGCTGTTCACTCGCATTTGACAATGGGAGCTTTGCATGTTTGGAATTTGAATTTTTAAAGTTTTCATAATGTATAGTTTTAAAGATTGTTATACTGTAAAATTCTTAAGTATCAGTAGATTAACTGTTGTATTATTTTTGAATAATGTTGTATTATTTTGGGATTTTATTTTTTCAGTTTTAACAACAAACTATTCCCAACCACACTTACACTACTAAAGGCCATGGCGGCACCGGCAATCATCGGATTTAATAAGAACCCGTTAAAGGGATACAGTACTCCCGCTGCAATGGGAATTCCAATAATATTGTAGATAAAGGCCCAAAAGAGATTCTGGCGAATAGCAGCAACCGTTTGCTTGGATAACTTAATAGCCATGGGGATTTTAGTTAAATCGGATGATATAATAGTCATTTTAGCCACGTCCATGGCAATATCACTCCCTTTGCCCATGGCAATACTCACATTGGCCTGAGCCAGTGCGGCACTGTCATTAATACCGTCCCCAACCATGGCAACCACTTTGCCTTCATTTTGCAATGATTTTACAAAGGCTGCCTTTTGCTCGGGCATCACCTCAGCCTTAAAGTCGCTAATCCCTGTTTGGGCAGCAATAGCAGCGGCCGTAGCTTCATTATCACCGGTAAGCATATAAACTTCTATTCCTAGCTGCTTCATTTGCTTTATGGCTTCTAAGGAAGTTTCCTTTATCTGATCTGCTATCGCTAAAACCGCAAGGGCTTCGGTAGCATTTGCGAACCAAATAACTGTTTTGGCTTCGGTGCTCCAAGGATCTGCGCTTTTTAATAATTTCGAAGAAATTGAAATGTTATTCTCTTGAAGAAGTTTTCGGTTTCCAACATAATATAGCTCTTTATTTGCAATCGCCTTTGCTCCCCTACCTGTTATACTTTCAAACTCTGAAATTTTTATCAGGGACATATTTTCTAAATGATCCACAACGGCTCCGGCCAGCGGGTGTTCAGATTGCTTTTCGATACTATAGAGTATCTGCTTGGTGATTTCAGAATTCTCCAGCCAAGCCGTATTGGTAACAACGGGTTTACCCTGAGTAATTGTTCCTGTCTTATCCAGAATGATTGCATTCACATTCTTGGTAAATTCTAGGCTTTCGGCATCTTTTATAAGAATACCATTTTCGGCACCTTTTCCCACACCTACCATAATTGCGGTTGGTGTTGCCAGTCCAAGAGCACACGGACAAGCAATTACTAAAACAGTTACCAGTGCTATAAGTCCCTGAGTAAAACCGTTTTCACCACCAAAAATTACCCAGGAGGCAAATGCGACTAATGCTATTCCTATAACAACAGGAACAAAAATTCCGGCAATTTTATCTACCAATTTCTGTACAGGTGCTTTGCTTCCTTGTGCATCCTGTACCATTTTAATGATTTGAGCCAGCATGGTTTCGGCGCCTACTTTTTCGGCCCGAAATTGAAAACTCCCCTTTTGATTGATTGTTCCGGCAAAGACTTTGTCTTTTTCATTTTTTAAGACCGGTAGGGGTTCTCCACTCAACATACTTTCATCTACATAGGAGTTTCCATCGATTAGCACACCATCTACTGCAATTTTCTCTCCCGGTTTAACCAAAATCACATCGTTTGTATTTACCTTATCAATGGATGTTTCAATATGTTGTCCTTCGGTATTGATTACAATTACCGATTTTGGCTGCAACCCCATCAGCTTTTTAATAGCCGTGGAGGTGTTTCCTTTTGCTTTCTCTTCCAAGAGTTTCCCCAATAAAATAAAAGCTATAACAACTGCAGCGGCTTCAAAATAAACATGTGCGTGTATACCTCTTGCGTGCCAGAAATCGGAAAACAAGGTGTTAAACACACTAAAAACATAGGCAACTCCCGTGCTTAGAGCGACAAGGGTGTCCATATTAGCCGAACGATGCTTGGCTTGTTTATAAGCATTTATGAAAAAATCTTTTCCATACCAGAGAATCACCGGCGAGGACAATACCCACATAATGTAATTTGCATAGGGCATCTCCATAAAAAACATTCCGATAGTTACCACAGGAATCGAAAACAAAACTGCCTTGATGGTTCTCCATTTTAATTGCTTAAACTTTTTTTCATGCAACTCTTCTAATGTTTGAGTGGTATTTTCATTTGTATCAATTAACAAATCGTACCCGATAGATTGTACAGTATCTTTTAAGCCGGAAGGCGTAATTGTATTGGGAAGATATTCTACCGTTACTGAAGCGGACGCATAGTTCACCGAAGCATTCACAACCCCGTCCAAATACTTGATGCTACTTTCTACGCTAATCGCGCAAGAGGCACAGGTCATTTCTAAAACCGGAAAAGTGCTTTTTATGGTTGTAACTCCATAGCCCAATTCGCGAATAGCATGTACGGCCTCAGGAACGGCAGAACTTAGCTTAGACGATACTATAACCGCTCTATTGTTATTTAATTCTACTTTATGAGATTGAAGATGTCGTAATTGCTGTAACCCCTTGTCTACTATAAGAGCACAATGTTCACTCTCCACGCCTTCCAAAGGAATATATATTGTTTTTGTTGCTAAAGTTGCCATGAAAATTGTATTTAAAAATTATAATACAAAGTTGGCTCCCTTAACAAGAAAGTATGTTACACCTTTTTTGGAAAGATTTATAAGATTATACCTCGTCTAATGATTTGCGTTTGTCTGCGCGAATTTCTTTAAAATGACTTGGAGTGAGTCCGGTTACTTTTTTGAATTGATTGCTAAGATGAGCTACGCTGGAATAATTTAGTAGAAATGCAATTTCACTTAAAGTAAGTTCATTGTATACCAGGAGTTCTTTTACTCGTTCAATTTTTTGGGCTATAAAATACTTCTCGATTGTAGTGCTTTCTACCTCCGAAAACAGGTTGGTAATATAGTTGTAGTCGTGATTTAGATGCTCGCTCAAATAAGTAGAGAGATTGGTTTTAATTTCATTGTCCTGCCGATGCACCAATTCAACAATCAATGTTTTAATTTTTTCAATTATTTTACTTTTTTTATCATCTATAATTGAAAAACCAAACTCTTCCAGCGCTGTCACCAACAATTGTTTTTCATCGTTCGTAATTTCACCACTTAAACTTACATCCCCTAAACTTACATATTCGGGTTCAAATCCGTGTTGTTCAAACACAGATTTTACCACCATGATGCATCGGTTGCAAACCATATTTTTGATGTAGAGATTCACGCTTAAATGATTACTTTTAAAATTGGCTCACTCAATTTATGAGTTAGAATTTTATAATATCTAAAGTAATCAATTTTTGTGTACTAAGGGCAACCATTACAGGTTTTCAAAAACCGCCACAGCACGTACCGGAGAGCCTGTTCCTCCCCTAATTTTTAAAGGGAAAGCAATAAATCTAAATCGGCCTTTATTTAGTAATAGGTGCAGATTTATCATGTTCTCATAATGGGTAAATCCTAGCGCTCCGCAAATGATATGCACCTCCTTATTTGAAACAGCAGGCACTCCCGGCGACATCGTCTCAACTCCAAAAGCGGCTATTTCCTTTTTTCCCAGCCAAGATGCAGCTTCGGCCGTTATTCCGGGTCCGTTGCCCCAGTTTTCCGTGCCGAAATATTTTCGATAATGATCCGTATACAACAAAACAGTATCCCCCTTTTTAATTTCCAGATTTGCCTTGGCACATGCCAGCCGGATATCTGTCACCGAAATTAATTCACCTAGCCCCTTCTTCGAGAAATCCAGGCAAATCCCTTCAGTATAAAACATTGAAAGCGGCATGGTATCTATGGATTGACCTTTATTTTCAATTGCCATATGGTTTAAAGCATCCACATGTGTCCCGGTATGTTCTCCTAACTCCAGTTTATACACACTGGGAGTTGAAGTGGTTGGGTTTTCAATGTTGTCCCATTCTTCATGGGTGGCATGCACCGTCATTTTCACCTCCGGAAGTCCTTTATATACAGGCATGCCTGAATAAATTTCCTGACTTAAATCGATAATCTGTGGCATGGTTATTCTTTGATTTTATAAAGTAAACTTACGCCGGTGGGATAATTTATTGCACACCAACTATATTTATTACGAATTTGAAGAGGAATAGTTGCTTGGATCCCCTTGTATTCTTTAAACCCGAAGCGCTCATAAATATGCTTGAGATGCTGAAAGGGTAAACACCAGATAGTCTCTTGTCTCAACGTATTCTTCAGTAGCAGAAATTTAATGATTTCTTCCGAAATATGTAGTCCCCTATAGGCATCAAAAACATACATCCCTCCTAACTCCAGATTGTCATCATCTATGAGAACCAATCTTCCCAGTCCGGAAGGTGTAGCATCACATTCCGCAATTGCGATAAATTCATTTTCAAAAGTAGATCCGACAAAGTTAATTTCTTTGTACCGCTCATTTATCCAATCAATTTCACTTTTTTTTGCCTTTCTAATGCTCAGGAACATTTCGCTTTTTTTACGATGGTTAGAGTTAGATCTCGGTCTTTTTACCTCAACTGTTCGTTCTTACAACAATCGAATTAACTAAAGGAACATTTCCATTTCAAATTGATCTATGGTATTTTCCAATCCGAATTTTTTGAGATATTGGATTCTATCCACCAATTTTTCGTCGATATTATTGATTTTAATTTTTTCTGAAATTTTTTGAATTCCCGAAAATAATCGCCGCCAGCTTTCTTCATTATGCACCAATACTTCAAATTGTGGAATGTAACCGTTTTGATCGTTAATTATAAAGAAGGACTCCGGTTCATTTTTATAATAAACCTGATAGTACTTGAAATTTCCTCGCCGAACCGATGCTAATTGATTCTCCCATGAATATAAACTCTGATTCGAAATAACATCGAAATTCAAATCTTTGAGACTCATTTCCTTCAAATTACAATCAGACTTCTCGTCAACTTTAATTTCGCCTGCGAAACACTTATACTGTTTCGTAATAGTGAAACCAATATCTTGATACGCCTTAATAGCAAAACTGTTTTCCTTAATCACTTCCAATTGACATTTGGTCATTCCGTTTGCTTTCAGGTGAGGGACAGCAAACTCATAAATTTGCTTCGTAATTTTTTTTCCTCTGTATTCGGGAATTACACCCGTGGCAAGATTGAACGCAGTTAGGTGCCCCTCTCGTTTTTCAATTCCGTGTAAAATAAAACCAATCAATCTATTGCCGTCAAACATCCCATAAGAAAGGCTATAATCAATATTAGACATTTCCCATCGTTGTTTGAAGTAAGCCTTATCCTTGGGAAAGGATACGTAATAATTTTCAAAGGCTGCTAAAAAGCACTCTACAATTACATCGAACTCAATATCGTTCAAATTTTTCAACTTCATACCAAAGGTTTATAAATGTGATAGATTATCATCTAAAGCAGCTTAAATTTTAACTTTCATAACAATTTACATTTTCGCTTTTACCGATTCGAGAAATCGAATACTTGCCGGATCCCGTAAAAAATAACGCAACCGGAATTACAATAAAAATTGCCAACTGTTCGATGGCCCAGCCCCCACCTTCGTTCAGTGCAAATATATTTTGCGTTTGCGTAAGAAGCAATGCCATTAGACAATTAAATGCAAAAATTAAACTCGCTAAACGCACTTTATAGCCAAATAGTATCATAATAGGGGCAATAATTTCACCTACATAGACCCCATTTGCCAAAAAAGATGGTAAACCCAGGCTTTGCAGGAGCTGTTGAATCGAGCTTATGCCGTGTATCAGCTTATTTATTCCGTAGGTAAGCATTGTAAAAGCCATTACGATTCTCATAATTAATAGTCCTAAATCATTATTTGTTTTCATTTTTCTAAATTGTTTGTTGTTCATACTTATTTTAAAAATTGTGTTTATAAAAAATTCCCAGATTGAAAAGAGAAATGTTTGAATTACTAAACTGGTCAAAGTTTGCGGCAAATCCGAATTGCCCATTACCTTTATTCAACCCTAATCGAAATTGTTGGATTCCCCTTTCGAACTCTTTGAGGTTAATTTGATAATTATCAATTTTAAAATTACCCGACACCTGGAATTTTATTAAACCATATAGGGTATTTCCTATTTTTGGAGTGTATTCAACCAATAAAAATGTTTCTAAGGTGAAATGATTCTGATAGGTAGTACCTAGGGCATAAACCAATGAGAAGTCCTTAGACTTAAAATTATACCCGCCGGAAATAGTTGTAAAAGCACCCGGGTTCTTTAATCCCAAGCCAATCGCAATAGAAAAATGTTTATGAAAATTATAAGAAACAGTATTCCTTAAAAAATATATTGCCTTTCGGTCTTTATCGTATTCGGTGTCATAAACTACGATATTGGTAATCGTAAAATATTGGTTCAATTCAGAGCCCACTTTATGTTGATAATTATAAGCTCGGTGACCCAATAGTATTTCAGGGTTATATGTTACATTCTGACTCACGACCTGTTTATTTACAAACAATGCCAGTAGTACAATGATTAAATATTTTTGCATTTTTTTTGTATAGCTTTGAAAGTCAAAATTATACTGTAGGATTCTCAAAAAAATTAAGTTAGATTAAGAAAGCATTATTCGATTTTGAGGGATATTGAATACTAGAAAAATACAACTGTTCATTAATTTCAAAATAGTCTATATACTTTAAATAAGATTAAATTCTAAGAAGTATACTTTTTGAAAATAGAACTTGCCACATGACCTCCAAAACCGAAAGTGTTGTTTAGAGCATGTTTCACTGTTTTAATTTTGAAACTTTTTAACGTGAAATCAAAACTTCCTGAAAATTCAGGCTCGATATTTTCAGTATTAATTGTTGGAGGAATTCTGTTTTCTAAGACAGTTTTAATACAAATAATTGCTTCAATTGCGCCCGCAGCTCCCAATAAATGACCCGTCATGGATTTGGTTCCGCTAATAGATAAATTTGTGTTGGATTCGAATACTTTTTTAATCGCCCTCAGCTCACTTAAATCACCTGTAGGCGTAGCAGTTGCATGCGCATTTATATAATCCATTTCAATGGCATCGAGACCTGCTTCTTCCAATGCTAATTTCATTCCTAAGACAGCACCGTCACCAGTTGGATGAGTGTTTGTAAGGTGATATGCATCGGCCGCCAGACCGCCACCTAAAACTTCTGCAAGTATGGGTGCATTTCTTTTGAGTGCACTGTCAAGTGATTCCAGAATAATTGCCCCAGCCCCTTCACCGAGTACAAATCCATCTCTGGATACATCAAACGGTTTAGAGGCCTGTAAATAGTTTTCATTGTTTATAGACATCGCTCTTGACGCATTGAATCCACCTATTGAAGATTCGGTTATGGAAGCTTCAGATCCTCCTGTGACTATGATATCAGCCTTCCCCCATTTAATATAGTTATAAGCGTCAATAAGTGCCGTATTGCTAGCTGCACATGCAGATGCTGTTGTATAATTTACGCCTCTTAGTCCATACTTAATGGAAATTACTCCGGAGGCTATGTTTATAATCCTTTTTGGGATAAAAAACGGACTGAACCTTGGAATCCCATCACCAGATTTAAATTCACTTAGTTGCTCTTCGAAAGTTGTCACACCTCCATCGCCTGAAGCCCATATAACGCCAATTCTGTCCCTATTTTGAAGATTAAAATCTAGTTTGGCATTCAGGATTGCCTCATTAACGGCAACCAGAGCATATTGAGTAAATAAATCGAACTTTCTAATGTCTTTTTTATCAATTGCTAAAAACGGGTCGAAGTTTTTAACCTCGCAAGCAAATTTGGTTTTGAATTTTGAAGTATCAAATTTTGTTATCAAATTAGCTCCACTTTTACCGCTTAATAACGACTTCCAAAAATCGTCAGCGGTATTACCAAGAGGTGTTACCGCACCAATTCCGGTAACCACCACACGTTGTAAAATCATTTTCTCTGCGTTTATAGATTCACTTTAAAGTGCTCACACTTATTTGGGCATTTCTCATCCAATGTGCAAATACAACTTCAAAATTTTTTAGAATTCATCTATTTTAAAATTCCTTAAGTGCAAAATAAATCTATGAGGAATGGAAAAAAATTAATCTATATTAAGAAAGGAATTAAGGTCGGGCACACCGGGGGTTACTATTTACTCCAATTGCATAAGATGCCATTTACGGATCACAGACTGAAAACCACATTCATACTGTTCAATCAGAAATCAATTTTTGGTATTTGCTTTTAAATTCCTCGGTTGATAATTCCTTAAAAAAAAATTAGAGCGCCAAGTAAACCCTTCTTGCTTCACAGTATCTTTACATTATAAATGTAATTTAGTTTCTGTGAAGCAATTTTTATGCTGATGAGTTATAATCCTATCACTTTTTTTGAAACCTATGGCTAAAAACGATCCATACGCAGCCCTTCGGTTTCGGGAATTTTCAATTTTTTTGGTAATACGATTTGCACTGGTATTTGCATGGACCATGCAATTTGTAGTGATTGAATGGGAAGTGTATAGCCTAACCAAGGATCCTTTTTCCTTAGGGCTTATCGGCTTAATGGAAGTGATTCCTGCTGTCTCTATGGCTCTATTTGCCGGTCATATTGTGGACCAAAAAGAAAAGAGAGGCCTGCTAATTCTCTGTATTCTGGGGTTTTCGGTGGTAAGTCTGGGATTGTTTTTGGTAACCTGGCCTCGTATTGTTGCAGGTCTTTCTCAGGATATCTTACTGTATATCATCTATTTTTTAGTTTTTTTAGGCGGAATTGTACGTGCATTCATAGGGCCTACCGTCTTTTCATTACTTTCTTTACTTGTTCCCAAAAAATTGTATCCCAATGCAGCTACCTGGAGCAGCTCGGTGTGGCAGATGGGTGCGGTAGTTGGGCCTGCAGTAGCCGGATTTAGTATTCACTGGATGGGAGTGCATTGGTCCATGTGTCTGGTCTTTGGATTTTCTTTATTTGCACTATTGTTATTATTTGCTATTCCGAAAAAACCAATTCTAAATCCGAATATTGGAGAACCCATAATAAAAAGTCTCAAGGAGGGCGTGAAATTTGTATGGAACACTAAAATTATTCTCGGAGCCATCACCCTTGATATGTTTGCTGTGCTTTTTGGAGGAGCCGTCGCACTGTTGCCCATCTTTGCACAAGACATATTACATGTTGGCGCCGAAGGATTTGGAGTGTTAAGAGCAGCACCCGCTGTGGGAGCCCTACTTATAATGTTTACTTCGGCTTATTTCCCACTGAACAAAAATGCCGGAATGAAACTGCTTGCTGCTATCTTCGGATTTGGAATTTGTATTATTGTCTTCGGACTTTCATCCTGGTTTTGGATATCGGTCATCGCGTTGTTTTTAAGTGGGGTAACCGATGGTATCTCTATGATAATAAGACAAACAATTCTTCAGTTGCGCACCCCCGATTCGATGCGAGGACGGGTTGCTTCAGTTAACTCGATGTTTGTAGGTTCCTCAAACGAATTAGGAGCCTTCGAAAGCGGACTTACGGCTAAACTAATGGGGACGGTGACGGCAGTTGTTTTTGGTGGATGCATGACTATCCTTACTGTGGTGGGTACAGGCGTGCTTTTTCCAACATTTAGAAAACTTGATCTTCAGAAAGATGTTGACGAATTCGAATAAATGGCAGACTCATATTTTTTTTGAAGTAGACAAATTAAAAAAGTATCTTTAGATCACTTTATCAATAAGTAAACATAATATCATGAAAAAAATAACGCTTCTTCTCATATTTTCTTTTGTTACTGCAACCGGCTTTTCACAGGAGTTTGCCCTTACATTATTTAATTTCGACAGCCCGGAAAAACCTACCAGAATGTTACTGCTTAGTACTACCACCAACGGCGCACAGGAATATATTGTAGAAAGAATGCAAGATACACATTCACAAAAGCTAATGGCAGCAGCTTCAGAAGGAACAGTTTTTAAAATGGCGCGTATTCTAATAAAGGATGCCAGCGGCAATATTCAACAGATTGGTCTCAACGAGGTTACCTTAGGTAATTATTCAGCTGTAACCGATAATGGAAGAGCAAAGGAGCAATTTACAGTACGGTTTCAAAGCACTACCATCTTAGAATAAGCTGTTGTATTCTCAACCAGTTTTATTTCACATTGGCATTTTAACTTCATCAATTTCAATCGTTTAGATTGTAAATTAAACCCTTTAATACCTTTTAACACGGCGTTAAACTTCTCTCAATTAAGAATTCTCTAAGACTTTTCGGGCTTTTTCTGATGTAAATTTATTTCAGAATAAACATTTAAACTTAAATTAAAAAAGCTATGAAAACAACGAGAGAAGAAGCAAAAGAGAACATCCATGACAATTTGGTTGATAACCTTCAGGCATTGTTAGAAAAAAATTACGATGCCGAAAAAGGATTCACTACTGCAATGAAGGATGCTAAAAACGAAAGGTTAAAATCATTCCTAAAACAACAAGCATCACAGCATGCGCGTTTTGCTACCGAGTTAGATCGCGAAATAAGAAACCTGAATGAAAAACCTATCGAAAGTGGTAGTACCACCGGTGCGTTGCACAGAGGATGGATCGATTTAAAAAGTACTTTTAGCAGTAATGACGATGAAGCAGTGCTGGAAGAATGTCTTAGAGGTGAAAAAGCCAGTTTAAAAGAATACGAAGAGAAGCTAGCGGAAAATCGTTTCCCAACTAATATTTCTTCAGTATTAAACAATCAGTTGTCTGAAATCAGAACAACTGTTGCTCAGGTGAAGAATCTTGAGGATCTTGCCGAGAACCAGAGTTAATAGAAGTTGAAAAATGCCACAAAACAACCCACAAAACGGGTTGTTTTTTTTTGCCCTCAACTATTCTATAACTGCTATTCCCGCTTCTCGTATGGCTTTAAATCCGCCGGCAACATCCACTACATTGTGAATTCCTCTGCTTTTTAAAATTGAAGCAGCAATTACCGAACGATACCCCCCGGCACAGTGCACGTAAAAGGTATCATTCTCCGGAAAATCGGTTAAGTGTGCATTTAAAAACCCAAGTGGAGCCAAAGTAGCATTTGGAATGTGAGCCGAATCAAATTCGGTATCGTTACGCACATCGAAAACAGGAACTTTCTTCTTCAGGGTACTTTTAAATGTTTCGGCTGAAATGCTTTCCAACGTATCAATCTCTTTCCCCGAAGCCTTCCATGCTGCTATTCCACCTTTCAAGCAACCTAACGTATTGTCAAATCCCACACGAGATAAACGCGTGACGGCTTCTTCTTCACGACCTTCGGGAGCAACCAGTAAAATAGGTTGTTCCACATCGGCAATCAAGGCACCCACCCAGGGCGCAAATCCTCCATCCAAGCCAATAAAAATAGAACGTGGTATATGTCCGTTTATAAAATCAAGTTGATGTCGAACATCCAACACTACTGCTCCTGTAGTAGTTGCTAATTGCTCAAAAGTCTGTGGCGTTAGTTTTTGTGTTCCTCTTGAAACTACCTTATCGATATCGTCATACCCTTCCCTGTTCATTTTTACATTGAGCGGAAAATATTCGGGCGGCGGCATCAATCCATCGGTAACTTCTTTAATAAATTCATCCTTAGTCATATCTGCTCGCAAGGCATAATTCATTTTCTTCTGGTTGCCCAGGGTATCCACGGTTTCTTTCATCATATTCTTCCCACAGGCAGATCCCGCTCCATGCGCAGGATAGACGATTACATGATCCGGTAAAGGCATTAATTTTGTACGTAAACTTTCGAATAAAATTCCGGCAAGGTCTTCTTGAGTAATTTCATTCGATTTTTGAGCCAAATCCGGTCTTCCAACATCTCCTAAAAACAAGGTATCTCCACTAAATATGGCGTGTTCCTTCCCATTTTCATCTATTAATAAGTAAGTGGTACTTTCCATAGTATGCCCTGGAGTATGTATTGCTTTAATAATAATCTTGCCCAATCTAAACTCCTCACCATCTTTTGCGATAATCGCGTCGAAGGTGGGATTTGCATTTGGCCCGTAGATAATGGGAGCTCCCGTTTCTTTGGATAGGGTAACATGACCACTTACAAAGTCGGCATGAAAGTGAGTTTCAAAAATATACTTAATGGTTGCATTATCACGATGCGCTCTCTCCAAATAGGGCTTTACTTCTCTAAGCGGATCAATAATAGCGACTTCACCGTCACTTTCAATATAGTAAGCTCCTTGGGCGAGACACCCGGTATATATTTGTTCAATGTGCATGGTTTCAGAATTTAATACAAAGATAGTGATTGTTGTTCTCAGTTCTTACTCAAAATACCTTTCATCGTATTTTTTACATAATTTTTACAATTTCAGTCAATCCTTCTTGTATATTTACGAACTATCCGATTTTCTTATAGAATGAATAAAATAATCTTTTTACTAATTACGTTTCTGGCATTAGGTTGTTCCACCGAAAAAGAGCAGTTGGAAACGCTTCGTGAAGTCGCAAAACAAGATTTAATAATTCAACTGCAACTACCTGAGGGTACAGTCTTTAACGACGAAGATTTGGTAATCACTCCAAACGCGACAGCGCTTGAAAAAATTGGAATGATCTATGTTGTAAAAGCTACGATCAGATCGCAAGATGCCAACGGCAATGAAATCCTGAAATCGCACACATTAAAATATCAAAAAATTGGGGAGGGTGGTTTAGACCCAAATGATTATGAACTTAATTCTTTCGACTAATTTATTATGAAGTATCTACTATTATCAATATTGACAGTATTTGCCGTTTCATGTAATTCGGCTCAAAATTCGACAGCCACGAAGAGTCCTGTAAAACAAATGACGCGTGTTGACTACGCCAATACCATTACAGCTGCCGATTTAAAAACACATTTGTACATCTTTGCAGGGGATGCAATGGAAGGCAGAATGACCGGACAAAAAGGTCAGAAGCTGGCAGCCGAATATTTACGAAACTTCTATATGGATGAAGGAATTCCTTCACCAATTGAAGAGAAAAATTACTATCAGACAATCCCGGCTAGTTATTTTGGCCGTATGAAAGATCCAAAAGGCTCCGAAAATATAGTAGCCTATATTAAAGGGACTGAAAAGCCTAACGAAGTTATTGTGCTTTCGGCACATTACGACCATGTTGGAACCGATTCAAACGGAAATGTATACAACGGTGCCGATGATGACGGCAGCGGAACAGTTGCTCTCTTAGAGATTGCTGAAGCATTTCAACAAGCGGTAAAGGAGGGTAACGGACCAAAGCGCTCCATCCTCTTTTTACACGTAACCGGAGAAGAAATTGGGTTATATGGCTCAAAATATTATACCGAAAATCCTTTATTCCCATTGGCAAACACGGTTTGTAATCTCAATACCGATATGATAGGACGTATTGATCCCGACAAGGCGGACAATCCAAACTATGTGTATCTAATAGGAAGTGATAAATTGAGTCAGGAGTTACACGACGTTTCCGAAAGTGTAAATAAGACCTATACCAAGCTGGAATTGGATTATAAGTTTAACGACGATAACGATCCCAATCGTTTTTACTACCGCAGCGACCATTACAATTTTGCTAAAAATAACATTCCTGTTATTTTCTATTTTAACGGAACACATGCCGACTACCATCAGCCAACAGACACCCCCGATAAAATTGAATACGAATTAATGGCCAAAAGAGCCCAGCTAATTTTTCAAACCACTTGGGAAATTGCCAATCGAGAAGGAAGAATCACGGCGGACAAGTTAAAATAAAACTTGACAAAATTATTTTAAAAAGCCTCCCAAATCGGAGGCTTTTTCTTTATATAAATTGAATTTGTCACACCATATTATGTCACACCGTGCTTGACACGGTGTCTACAAAGAAACGCAGTATTTAATGGATTCTGACTTGCGTCAGAATGACAAAATGTTCTTTATGGAAGCAAGCTTCCTTTTCGGGAATGAAAAAAGCCTTCAAATTTCTTTGAAGGCTTTGTGTGGGGGTGGAAGACCGGGTTCGAACCGGCGACCCTCGGTACCACAAACCGATGCTCTAACCAGCTGAGCTACAACCACCGTTTTACAGTTTTAAGACCTGCGTCTTCCGAAACTTCGCTAAACGTCGTTAAGGAGGTTGCAAATATAAAGTATTTACAACGTATGCACAATACCTTATTTCAAGATTTTTTAAATCAACTTAAATAAAGAATCCACAGCCACATAACGCTCTGCCGTAAACCCTTCCCCGTGAGCAACACCAATTAGACGTCCCATATCCTGTGCTCTGTAGCTAATACTGTCTCTAAAGTTTGTCGATGAAATAGGAGTTTCGGGTTCATTGGCATCTGTCTTGTGAAACTGACTCTCATAGGCAAATACAGCCTCGAGTTTTTTATCCAAAAATCCTGAAACATCTACCACAACATCGGGTTCTATATTTTTCCACTGAATGTAATGATACACCTGCTTGGGACGCCAGGCTTTTTGATTATTTCCTTCAAAAATGGTTTCAATTTTTCGCAAACCACTTAAAAAACAAGCGTCACTGGCCAGTTTACTTCCTCTCCCATGATCTATATGCCTATCATCAACTGCATTGCACAATACAATATCGGGCTGGTATTTCCGAATCACTTTTATAATTTCCAGTTGAGAAGCGTGGTTATTCACAAAAAAACCATCGGCAAATTCCAAATTTAACCGAACTGAAGCTCCTAATAATTTCGCGGCCCTGGCTGCTTCTTTGTCTCTAATTTCGGCAGAACCACGAGTTCCTAGTTCTCCTCGGGTTAAATCGAGAATTCCAACTCTTTTCCCATTGTTTATTTCCTTTGCCAGGGTAGCACCGCAGCCCAATTCAACATCATCGGGGTGTGCGCCAATAGCCAGTATATCTAACTTCATCTAGTTTGATTTTTGTAATATATTTTTGGTAACTGCTTCAAAGGCCTGCTCAAAATCGGCCATAAGGTCTTTTTTATCTTCTATTCCCACCGAAAAGCGCAACAAACCATCTGCAATGCCTTGATGTAATCTTTCTTCTGCTGACAACAACGCATGGGATGTTTTCAAAGGCAAAACAATGGTAGATTCCACACTCGCCAAACTCATAGAAGGTTTCACCAAACGCAACGCTTGTGTGAATTTTTGAGCGTCAATTTCGGCGACCAATTCAAATGATAACATTCCGGTATAACCGCTCATCTGCTTTTTCGCCAATTCGTAATCGGGATGTGATTTCAGCCCGGGATAATACACTTTCGCAACCATAGAATGCTTCTCCAACCATTTTGCCATTTTTTTGGCGTTTCGGTTTTGTGCTTTTACTCGAAGTGCCATGGTCTTCATACTACGCTCCAGCAACCAAACAGTGTAATCACTTAAACTTCCTCCCAGATTTTTAGCCTTATTCCATATTTTCTGCATATGTTCATCACTCGCAGCCACAGCTCCCGCACAGATATCACTATGTCCGCCCATATATTTGGTCGCACTGTGAATACAGATATCAATTCCGAAATCGATTGGATTCTGATTAATAGGAGACGCGAATGTATTATCGATCATAGTCACAATACCGCGTTTTTTCGCTATTCCTGAAATCATTTCCAGATCGGTGATAAGCATCAACGGATTGGAAGGGGTTTCAATAAAGATGACTTTGGTGTTTTCTTTAATTGCTGAAACAAAATCGTTTTCAGCAAATCCTTCGGTAAACGTATATTCAATTCCAAATTTTTCAAATTCCTCGGTTACAAAATTAAAAGTCCCGCCGTACAACGTCTTTTGCAACACAACATGATCTCCGCTATTCAAAAAGGCGAGCATGGTAGTACTCACCGCCGCCATTCCGCTCCCGAAAATCAATCCTGCTTCAGCGTGCTCCAGCATCGCAATTTTTTTGCTCAACGCCTCCTGATTTGGCGTATTAAAATAGCGTGGATACCGCTTTATATCTACATTTTCATAAGCATAAGAGCTTGCCATATACAAAGGAGAAATGGCACCTTTAAACTGCTTATCTTCCACTTCACCTACATGCAGACAGATGGTATTGATGCCCAAATTTTTTGATTTCATATTGCATTGTTTTTTTGATGCTCTAAGTTATAAATTCCTTTTTAGGTTTGCTATCTTTAGCCAATGAAAAAAATATGCTTCATTTTTTTATTAATTGCAGTAACACAAGGCAATTATGCTCAGGTCCTTATTGAAGATGGCAAATCGGCAATTGAGGTTAAAAAAGCGAAGAAAAACGGAAAATGGGAAGTAACTACTTCCCGCTATACAATTTCGGCAGGAAAAAATTCTAAAAAGGTGCAAATTCGGGTAAAACTTGCTTCACAGACCGGTGAAAAAGTAATTATCGATCCCAACAAATTTTACCTTGTAGTAGACAATTATAAAATTCGTGTGCGACCGGTTGACTTAAAATATCCTTTTGCACTTGCTTCCATTGCCTTTGTCCGCCTCATTAAAGAGGATGAATACGGTAGCGGAAACACTGCTCGTGGGGGCTACAATAAAAATGATGAAGTTGTCGATACCTTTAAAGACTATGCAATACCGGGGTACTTGGATATAGAAACTACCCTTAATTTTGGCAGCGAAAATAAGCCACGGATAAAAACCATTTACTATCAACCCAACGATATAGAAAATTCCCTCGTCGATATCTATTTTATGTTACCCAAAGATGTGATGCAATTTTCTTTTTATTACGGCGATATTTTAGTTGAAAAAATACTAATAGATTAATCTTGATCCATTGAAACTATTACTCACAAACATCAAAGAATTACTTCAAATTCGTGAAGACCGGCTTGAAAAAGTTAGCGGAAAGGCGATGAGCGAACTTCCAACACTTAAAGATGCCTGGTTGCTTATTGAGGATGGTCGTATTGCCGACTTCGGAAAAATGACCGATTTAAAACCTCTCGGTTCGATTGAAACGATTGATTGCACCGGTAAACTAGTACTGCCCGCTTGGTGCGATTCCCATACCCATTTGGTCTATGCCGGAAATAGGGAACAGGAATTTGTGGATCGAATTAATGGTCTCAGCTATCAGGAAATTGCCGAAAAAGGTGGTGGAATCCTAAATAGCGCCAAAAAACTACAAAATACATCTGAAGAAGAATTGTACCGACAGTCGGCCGAACGTCTGGAAGAAGTTATGAAATTAGGTACCGGAGCCATCGAAATAAAAAGTGGCTACGGACTCACCACCGAAGCTGAACTAAAAATGCTTCGGGTGGCCAAAAAATTGGGAGAGAACTACCCTATCACTGTAAAAACCACTTTTTTGGGAGCACATGCGGTTCCTTCAGAATACAAAGGAAACAAAGACGGGTATCTGGACCTTATTTGTAATGAGATGCTTCCTAAGGTCGCTTCTGAAAAGCTGGCAGACTATGTGGATATCTTCTGTGAAGAAGGTTATTTTTCAGTAGCAGACACAGACAGACTTCTTTCCGAAGCGAAAAAATACAACCTCATTCCTAAAATTCACGTCAATCAGTTTAACGCCATCGGCGGAATTGCCATGGGAGTACAGCACAAAGCGTTGAGCGTCGATCATCTGGAAGTCCTTACCGAAGCTGACATTCAAGCCTTACAAAACTCTCAAACTATGCCCGTGGCACTTCCCTCCTGCTCTTATTTTTTGAGTATTCCCTACACACCGGGACGTGAGCTAATTTCAGCCGGACTTCCTCTGGCCTTAGCAACTGATTACAACCCGGGTTCCACTCCAAGTGGAAATATGAATTTTGTCGTGGCGACAGCTTGTATTAAAATGAAACTCACACCCGAAGAAGCCATTAACGCAGCAACAATTAACGGCGCATACGCCATGGGTTTAAGCGCAACCCACGGAAGCATCACCAAAGGAAAAAAAGCGAATGTGATTATTACAAAACCTATTCCTTCTTACGGTTATCTGCCCTATGCCTTTGGCAGTAACCTTATTGATACGGTTCTAATAAATGGTGAAAAAGTATGAGTCTGGTAAAATTTTATTCGAAAGATGATATACTTAATTTCGTAAAAAAACGAAAAGGGGAATCTAAATTTGGAGAAGCGTTGGCAGCTATTACAAGGTGGGAACAATTAGCATCTTCACCACAAAAATATGTGTTGATTGGCATTCCTGAAGACATAGGCGTACGTGCCAATTACGGTAATCCCGGTACTTCCGAAGCATGGAAGAGTGCCTTGCAAGTGCTTTGTAATATTCAGAAAAATGAATTGACCAAAGTCGAAAATGTATTGGTCCTGGGCGAAGTAAACTGCGACCCCGAAATGAAATCGGCTTCCCGCCTCTCTTCCAAAGAAGAAAACTACAACGAAAAGCTGGGTAAACTGGTTGAGCAAATTGATGAAAAAGTAGCCCAAACCATTCAAAAAATAATTGAAGCCAATAAATTTCCCATTGTTATTGGTGGAGGTCATAACAACAGTTACGGAAACCTGAAAGGGGCTTTTCAAGCCTTAAAAAAGCCTGTGAATTGCCTAAATTTTGATGCCCATACCGATTTCAGAGCGTTGGAACACAGACATAGCGGCAATGGATTTTCGTATGCGTTTGAAGAAGGTTATCTGGAACGATATTTTACATTCGGCTTGCACCGAAATTACACCTCTCAATTTGTTTTTGAACGCTTAAAACTTCATAGCGATCGCATTAAATTCAGTTTGTTTGAAGACATTGCCATTACACAGAAGATATCCTATCATGATGCCATTGCAGAAGCCGAAACCTTTATCTGTGGCAATAGCTTCGGACTCGAACTCGATCTGGATGCTATAGAAGATATGGGAAGCAGCGCCATGACGCCCGGCGGCTTTACCATGAACGATGCCAGACGATTCATTTCCTATTTTTCAAATAAAGAACACTGCGTCTATTTTCATATCTGTGAAGGCGCACCCGGGCTTGGCAATTTTCCCGCTCAGGTGGGGAAAACCATTTCATTTTTAATTTCAGATGTGATCGCATAAAAAAATAAAACCATGCAACAACAATTAATAGAATGTGTCCCGAATATTAGTGAAGGACGTGATACAGCGAAAATACAAACCATTGCAAAAGTGGTAGAAACCGTTGAAGGCGTGACGCTGTTGGACATCGATCCCGGAAAAGCAACCAACCGAACCGTCATCACCTTCGTAGGAGCCCCGGAGCCTGTGATTGAAGCTGCTTTCCTTCTTATTAAAAAGGCGTCTGAATTAATCGATATGAGTAAACACAGCGGCGAACACCCTCGTTTTGGTGCTACCGATGTCTGTCCGTTAGTGCCAATTTCAGGAATCACTTTGGAAGAAACAGCCGTTTATGCCCACAAACTAGGTGAACGCGTGGGCAAAGAACTGGGAATCCCCGGTTATTTTTACGAAAAGGCAGCCAAAGAAGAAAAGCGAAAAAACCTGGCCAACTGCCGTGCAGGCGAATATGAAGGTCTCGCCAAGAAATTGTCGGATCCTGCGTGGAAACCCGATTTCGGCCCGGCGGATTTTTCTGAAAAAGTTGCAAAAACAGGCGCTACGGCCATCTCGGCACGTGACTTTTTAATTGCCTACAATGTAAATCTGAATACAACGTCCACCCGACGAGCCAATGCCATTGCGTTCGATATTCGGGAAGCGGGAAGAGTGAAGCGCGAAGGAAACCCCATTACCGGTAAGAAAGTTTTAGATAAAAACGGAGAGCCTGAACGTATTCCGGGGAAATTAAAAGCCGTAAAAGGGATTGGCTGGTTTATTGAAGAATACGGAATTGCACAGATTTCGTACAATCTTACCAATATTTCAATTACTTCTATGCATGTTGCCTTCGACGAAACTTGCAAGGCTGCGCTCGAACGCGGACTTAGGGTGACGGGTTCGGAACTCATTGGATTGATTCCGTTGCAGGCCATGCTCGATGCAGCCGATTATTACTTAATTAAACAAGAACGCTCTTTGGGTATTTCTGAAAGCGAAAAAATTAAGATAGCCGTCAAATCGTTGGGATTGGACGATTTGAAGCCTTTTAATCCGGAAGAAAAAATTATTGAATATCAATTACGGAAAATTGGAAATAGATTAATCGACTTAAAATTAAACGATTTTGCCGATGAAACTGCGGGCGAGTCGATGGCTCCCGGCGGAGGATCGATTGCTGCCTATGTGGGAACTTTGGGTGTAGCGCTAGGAACCATGGTCGCAAACCTATCGGCTCACAAAGCAGGTTGGGACGATCGTTGGGAATTCTTTTCGCAATGGGCCGAAAAAGGACAAGCCTATAAAAACAGGCTGTTGTATTTGGTCGATGAAGATACCAATTCCTTTAATAAAATTATCGATGGCTTTAGAATGCCACAAGGGAGCGAAGCCGAAAAAGAAAAACGCCGCGATGCCATCGAAACAGCAACAAAATACGCTACAGAAATTCCGTTTCAGGTGATGGAAACAGCTTATAAATCGATGGAAGTGATGCAGGCAATGCTAAAAGACGGACTGCAAAGTTCTTTATCGGATGCTGGAGTTGGGGTTTTATGTGCCAGGGCAGCAGTATTGGGAGCCTATTTCAATGTACGTATCAATGCGAAAGACATTAAAGACAGGGATTTTGCTGAAACAATTTTGAAAAAAGCTTCAGACATTTATGAGAAAACCCTTCAGATAGAAAAAGAAACGATTACCTATATAGATAGTAAAATGTAAATCATGTCTCTTGAGATAGTTCCATTTCAGAAAAAATATACAGAAGCTTTCTACAACCTCAACGTAGAATGGCTGGAAACCTTTTTTTACGTTGAAGACTTCGACAAGGAGGTATTGAGTCAGCCTGACAAATACATTATAAATCCCGGCGGACATATTTTCTTTGCTGTTGAAGACAATTTGGTGTTAGGGACCGTTGCCTTGATGAAAGCCGGAGATAACAGTTTCGAATTGACCAAAATGGCCGTACTTCCTAATCAGCGTGGAAAACGAATTGGCCAACAATTAATGCAGCATTGTATCGATTTTGGTAAAACGCAGGGTTTTGAAAAACTCTTTTTATACTCCAACACCAAGCTGGAAAATGCAATCTACATTTATCGTAAATATGGCTTTATTGAGATTCCGGTAGAAGAAAACAGTCCGTATAAGCGCTCAAATATTAAAATGGAGTTATATCTTTCTTAAATTAGTCTAAAACAGCATTTTTATCTAAGAGCTTCGTGGTAATTTCAACGTAAAATCAAAACGTATGAAAACTGCTGCATATATTTTTATCGTCTTTTTACTAGTCATTGGGTGCAATAGCGAACCCAAAAACGTGGCGATATTAGACCTAGAAACCGATACCGAAATAATTTCAGATACCATCCAC
The DNA here is from genome assembly GCF_002813135.1 of Ulvibacter sp. MAR_2010_11. NCBI lineage: Bacteria > Pseudomonadati > Bacteroidota > Flavobacteriia > Flavobacteriales > Flavobacteriaceae > Ulvibacter > Ulvibacter sp. MAR_2010_11. The sequence goes on from NZ_PHTY01000001.1 coordinate 2,922,399, forward strand.
CAAAGCATGTTCGAAGTTACGCCTATTTCCCACGCCAGCATGGTGTTACGTTGGGACGGAGCAGTAATTTATGTTGATCCCGTAGGCGGACAAGAAATCTTTGAGGGCATGCCCAAACCTGATATTATCCTAATAACCGACATTCATTCAGATCATTTCGATGTGGAAACTCTTCAGAAAGTAAACACCGCCGATACTAAAATACTGGTTCCTTTGGCTGTTTTCGACAAACTACCCGATTTTTTAAAAAATCAGGTGGGCGTCATCAATAACGGGGAACAAAAGGATGTATTTGAGTTTGCTGTAGAGGCCGTTCCAATGTATAATTTAAGAAAGGAAGCCTTAAAATTTCACGAAAAAGGACGAGGTAACGGGTATCTAATCGAAAAGAACGGATTAAGAGTTTATATTTCCGGTGACACCGAAGACATACCTGAAATGCGACAATTGGAAAACATCGATATCGCATTTGTATGTATGAATTTACCCTATACCATGACCGTGGAAAATGCTGCCAATGCAGTGCTTGAATTCAAACCAAAAATGGTGTACCCTTATCATTACAGAGGTACTGAAGGATTAAGCGACACAACAAAATTTCAAACCCTGGTAGAAGAAGGAGATGATGCAATCGAGGTAAAACAGCTGGATTGGTATCCGGAGATGGAGTGAAGGGTGAAAGGTTAATGGTGAACAGTGAGCAGTGAACAGTTATTAGTTGGTGAGTTGAAAAAATCGTATATCGTCCATCTTATCAATTCTTGGCTCTTGATTATTGACTCTTTATTCTCATTAAACTCATTTCTAAAAAGATGCTTGGACAGGTTCAGCATGACAATTTAGGAAAGATTTGCTCTTATCTCTTACAATTCACACTTCACTATTCACTCTTCACTACTCACACCTCACTACTTAAACTTCTCAAACCACGCCAGCGTATGTGCTACCTTGGTAATTAAATTACTCGGTCTGTTCGCAATACCGTGTGATGCATCCGGAATTTCAACCAAAACAGTTTCAATTTTTCGCAGTTTCAAGGCGTGATACAACTGTTTGGCTTCACTGGGCGGTGTACGCAAATCGTCCATTCCCACCATGACCATGGTAGGAGTTTGTACATTGCCCACTAGAGATATGGGTGAAAATTTCCAGTAGTTTTCAAAATTTTCCCACGGCTGACCCGGATAACGGGAGTCGGCATAGCCGTAGTAATTGTCCGCTGTAAGTGTTTTACTTATCCAGTTCATTACGGGTTTGGCTACCACAGCAGCTTTAAAACGGTTGTTCTTCCCAATTATCCATGCCGTCATAATTCCCCCGGCACTTCCTCCTGTAACATAAAGTTGTGATTCGTTGGCAATGCCTTTGGCAATTAAAGCATCCACTCCATCCATCACATCGTTGTAATCTTCTCCCGGGTAATTGTTAAACAATAAATTTCCAAATTCTTCTCCATAGCTCGTGCTTCCTCGTGGATTCGGATAAAAGACTACATAACCGGCAGCGGTGTATAATTGTATTTCGGCAGAGAAATGTGGTCCGTAATTAAGGATTGGGCCTCCGTGATTTTCAACTAACAACGGATAATTTTTCCCCTTTTGGTAATTGGGAGGATATACAACCCAGCCCTGTATCTTTCTGGCATCGACACTAGAGTCGTACCAAATCTCCTCGACGGCTCCCATATTTCGGTAATTAATTAAATCGTCATTAAGCGCCGTAAGAATTTTGGGGTTCTTCGAACCTTTTTCAATAATTGCAATATCTGCCGGACGATCGGATCTGGAAATAGTATAGGCAATCTTTCCGTTGTTAGAAACACTAAAGCTTCCGCTTGCATAAGGTCGCCCCAAAGTAGTTCCGCCTACGTTGTCAACTATATCGGTTACCTTTCCGCTAAGATCCATGTACCCAAGCTTGGTAAGACCTAAATCGTTGTACATAAAATACAAGCCTTTACTATCGTTCGCCCAGACGGCATTATCCACATCCCTATCCAAATTTTTGGACAAAACCAGCTTGTTTCCGCCGTTTGCGTCCATAATCTGCAATTGCTGAATTTGATACGCCTGCACCTTGTCTTCAAATCCCGAGTAGGCAATGTACTTTCCGTTAGGTGATAGTATGGGTGAACCGTCCGGACCGCTTCTTTCGGTAAGAGTTGTGATAATTCCGGTATTCGTATGAACTGAATACACCTCCGAATTCCGAAATTCATACTCCCAATTTTCATTTCTATTGGCTGAAAAGTAAATGTGTTGTCCGCTGGTTGCCCAGGAAAGACCTCCACCGTGATTAAAATCTCCACTCGTCAATTGTCTGGGTGTCCCTCCGTCTGAAGGAATCACAAAAATATGTGTAAATCCGGGTTTTATATAACCTGCGCCATCTGCTTCGTGTTTCAGTCGGTTGGTAATTCGAGGCGCATCAGCCCATTTGGCATCTTTGGGTTTGGGAGGCATTTTTGCGATAACGGGAGCATCGGCATTTACCTTCATGGTAAACGCAAGTTGTGAGCCATCGGGGGACCAGCTAATAGAAGACGGACTGTTCTCCAACTGAGTGAGTTTTGCCACTGCTCCCGTAGCCGTCCAGTAAACATATATTTCACTTCCCTCGTCTGTACTGCTCACAAAGGCGATACGATCGCCGTTTGGCGACCAGGAGGCGACGCCTTCATTACCTTCATTGGTTGTGAGTTTATGGTGAATTTTTCGATCATCGGTACTAAGTATCCACAGATTCCCCTTCGATTTATCCTTCATAATATCAAAACCGGTTCTTCGGTACACCACATAATTACCGTCGGGAGAGATTTGCGGATCGGCTGTATATTCTAATTGAAAAACATCCAGATACTCAAAATTTTTCTTGGGTTGCGCATTTACAAAACCAAAAGATAGACAGAAAATAAAAACCAAATAACGATAGTATAAATTCATTTCATAAAATTTTAGAAGCCTAAAGGTAGTCCTTTTAAGAGGTTTTTCAAATTGAGCCTGATACACTATCTTTGAAAGAAACACTACGCCATGAAATCTGCTTTCCTTAAACCCTTTCTGCTAATTGTTGGTATTGTCTTGACAGCTGTGATATTCTTTTCAACTAAGGAAAGTACAATTCCCACAAGTATCGAAGCAACAATTCCCGGAGAATACCCTAACGAGTGGATGTACAACCAACGGGCTTATCCCGATAATTTTATAAACAAAAAAGCTATAAGTGACGCACTAATTCAATCTAAGGCAATTTTAGAAAATCGCTCGGGACAATCGGGAACCGACTGGAACTTAATTGGACCTTTAAATACCGGGGGAAGAATTACCGATGTGGCTATTTCTCCCGATAATGATGATATTTTATATGTTGCCGCCGCCGTAGGTGGGGTTTTTAAATCTACCAACAGAGGACAAAACTGGACTCCTGTATTCGATGATATTGGCAAGCCATCCATTGGTGATATCGCCATAGCACCATCCAATGCGCAACGTATCTATGTGGGAACCGGAGAAGCAAATGGAAGCGCTACAGACGGAGCTTATTTTGGCGATGGTGTATACCGTTCAGACAATGCCGGCGACAGTTGGACAAATGTTGGCCTACCCGATAGTGACCACATTGGACGCATTGTAGTAGATCCTACAAATCCCGACAGAGTTTTTGTCGCTGCTACCGGGAAATTATACGGCTATAATCAGGAACGCGGAATTTACCGCACTACAAATGGAGGTGCTAATTGGGAACAAGTACTCTTTGTAACCGATTCTACCGCGGCGATTGATGTTGCCTTGAATCCGCAAAACACCAATATTGTTTTTGCTGCCATGTGGGAAAGAACCCGCAAGCCCTGGCAGCGGGATTATGGCGGAATCACCTCAGCAATTCACCGTTCTATGGACGGGGGTAACACCTGGACCGAATTAGGCGCTGCTAACGGACTTCCGGTAGCAAGCACTGCTACGGGGCGAATAGGCTTGGCTATTTCACACTCCAATCCGTCTACCATCTACGCCCGATTTACAACAAACGAGATCACAAATGTTTTTAACGGATTGTATCGCAGCGATGACAACGGAGATAACTGGACCTTGGTGACGTTGGGAGATTTAAACGGTATTGATTCCAGTTTTGGATGGTATTTTGGCAATGTACGCGTAAATCCAACCGATCCCGACGAAGTATATGTATTGGGACAAGGTATCGCCCGAACTACCAATGGTGGCGGAAGCTGGCAAGACTTAAATGGCATGCACGTAGATCACCATGCGTTGGAGTATTCATTAAATAACAACGATTTTATGCTGGAAGGAAACGATGGTGGTGCCTATCTCTCTGAAAATGGCGGGTCTACCTGGACAAAATTTACCAACCTTCCCATTACCCAGTTTTATAATATTGAAGTGGATAATTCACAACCTGAACGTTTATACGGAGGTACACAGGATAACAATACTATTAGAACACTAACAGCGGGTACCAATGATTGGAATTCAATATGGGGCGGAGATGGTTTTCATGTAAATGTAGATCCCAACGATAACAACTTTATCTATGTGGAATCGCAAAACGGAAATCTGGGACGATCCACCAACGGTGGTTCCAACTTTGTAAGTGCGACTGATGGAATTAGCGGTAGTGACCGAAAAAATTGGAATACCCCCGTAATTATTTCCCCTTTTAATTCCGAAAAAGTTTTCTGCGGAACCAACCGATTGTATATTTCAGACAGATCGGTACTTTGGAGTCCTATCAGCCCCGACCTTACAGATGGGCAGCATCCCAGTGGTTCACTTTCCTATGGAACTATTACAGCTATTGCGCCTTCCTACAACAATCTGGATGTTATTTATACCGGAAGTGATGACGGAAACGTTCATGTTACCTTCAATGGCGGTAGCTCCTGGACCAATATTAGCGCCGGACTCCCCGATAGATATATCACCTCTATAGCGATATCCCCAAGTGACGATTTCACCGCCTATGTGACAATTTCCGGGTTCGGAGTTCTAGATTACGATCCACATGTGTTTAAAACAGTCGATGGAGGTGCAAATTGGATTGATATTTCTTCCAATCTGCCAAGCATCCCAGTAAATGATATTATTATAAATTCTACAGAAGAAGTGCTATTTCTCGCTACCGATATGAATGTATGGTACTCATTAAACGACGGGACAAGCTGGGATATTCTGGGAAACAATCTCCCTTTCAATATCATTCGGGATTTAAAGTTGCACGAAGGAACTAATACGCTGTTTGCGGGAACTTTTGGGCGTTCCATGCACAGTTACGACTTGTCCGGGATTATTGTTCTGGGAACAGAATCTATACCTCTCACCTCGGAAAGTTTTACAATTTACCCAAATCCCACCATATCGCAATTTACGCTTGAACATACAATTGCTTCGGAAGGAAGCATCACCATGTACGATATTTCAGGAAAAAAAGTCGCAACCTTTTTTGAAGGAGATTTCGGAAATTCACAAAAACTAAACCTTTCAACCGAAGGTATTTCAGCAGGATTGTATTTTGTAAAATTGCAAACAGGCAAGCAATCGGTTGCCAAAAAACTAATAATTCAATAAAAATAAAGACACAACAAAAAACCCTTCAGTTTTGAAGGGTTTTTTTATCTTATCGTATTAATTTCTTATACTTTATTCGCTTCGGAAGTAAATCCCCTCCCAGGCGTTTCTTCTTATTTTCTTCGTAATCACTGAAACTTCCTTCAAAGAAATACACCTCACTATTGCCTTCAAAAGCCAGAATATGTGTACACACTCTGTCTAAAAACCACCGGTCGTGAGAAATCACCACCGCACAGCCTGCAAAGTTTTCCAACCCTTCCTCAAGCGCTCTCAACGTATTTATATCAAGGTCGTTCGTTGGCTCATCCAGTAATAAAACATTCCCCTCTTCTTTCAACGTCATTGCCAGATGCAAGCGGTTTCGCTCTCCACCGGACAATGCCGATACTTTTTTGTTCTGTTCGCTTCCGCTGAAATTAAACCTACTTAAATAGGCTCTCGAGTTTACCTGCTTCCCTCCCATCATCACCAATTCCTGTCCGTCACTGAAATTCTCCCAAATACTCTTATTCGAATCTATATTAGAATGAGCCTGATCTACATAAGCAATCTTCGCGGTATCTCCCACTTCAAAAACACCCTTGTCTGCCGTTTCCTCACCCATTATCATTCTGAAAATTGTGGTCTTTCCGGCACCGTTCGGACCAATAATCCCAACTATTCCGGCTTGCGGCAGTTTAAAGTTTAAGTCTTCATACAACAACTTATCCTCATAGCCCTTCGCAACCCCCTTGGCTTCAATCACATTGGTTCCCAAACGCGGTCCATTGGGAATGTAGATCTCCAGTTTGTCATCCAGTTGCTTCTGGTCCTGACTCATTAATTTGTCGTAATTGTTCAAACGTGCCTTTTGTTTTGCTTGTCGTCCTTTGGGAGCCATTCGCACCCACTCCAACTCGCGCTCCAATGTTTTTTGTCGCTTACTGGCTTGCTTCTGCTCTTGGGCAAGACGCTTTGACTTCTGGTCCAACCAGGAAGAATAATTACCCTTCCAAGGAATACCTTCCCCTCTGTCCAGTTCCAAAATCCATCCGGCAACATTGTCCAAAAAGTATCTGTCGTGAGTTACAGCAATTACGGTTCCTTTATATTGCGCCAAATGGTGCTCCAGCCAGTGTACACTTTCGGCATCCAGGTGGTTGGTAGGTTCATCCAGCAATAACACATCGGGTTCTTGCAAAAGTAATCTGCAAAGTGCTACACGACGCCGTTCTCCTCCGGACAAAACTCCAATTTTCTTATCGGAATCGGGTGTACGTAACGCATCCATTGCAATTTCCAGCTTGGTATCGAGCTCCCAGGCATCACTGGCATCTATCTGATCCTGTAAAACCGCCTGCCTGTCCATCAACTTCTGCATCTTATCGGGGTCGCTGTAAACCTCTTCCAGACCAAACATATCGTTTATCTTATTGTACTCGTCCAAAATGGCAACCGTTGCGGCAGCCCCTTCCTTCACAATTTCCAAAACAGTTTTAGAATCGTCCAACTGCGGTTCCTGCTCCAGATAACCCACGGTATATCCGGGGGCAAAGACCACATCGCCCTGATAGTTTTTATCGACTCCGGCAATAATTTTAAGGAGGGTGGACTTTCCACTACCATTAAGACCTAAAATCCCGATCTTGGCACCGTAGAAAAAACTTAAATAAATATTTTTAAGCACAGGAGTTTGTGCATTTTGAAATGTTTTTGTCACTCCGGACATCGAAAAGATGACCTTCTTATCGTCAGACATAGTGTACTAGTTGATTTGTTAATTAGTTATTTGGTTACTTAGTTGCCTTTCGCTATAAGTTCCATAATATATTTTGTAAAAACTAAACGCGACCTTTCAGGGCATTAAATACCCAGGCAATGGCAAAGAAGCCTATCCCAACAGCCGCAAATCCCCATCCGGCAACATCGTCATATCGAAATGCTCCCATAGCAATCAAGGCAAGGCCAACTACAATCATAATAAAAGTAGCCCATCCCAATACTGTATTTTTATTCATCATAGCTTTTTCTTTTATGGCGTTTCCGCCAAAGGCGGCCGCGCTTTCGGTAGTCGCTCTTGGATTATTCAGATAAAACCAAGGAGCTCCAACAATACCTCAATCGCTAACGCAGTTTGTACTTATGCTTCCGCAGACAATTCCTTCGGAAGGGATACAAATATCGGGAATAAAATAGATTTTTCAGTATGCAAAATACCTTACTTTTGTATTTTTGAGCAAATCTCGAATCCCAATGGACATCAACTTCAATAAAAACGAAGATCACAATAAACTTTTAGCATCCGATTTACGGAAACGTCTCGCCCAAATTAAACTGGGAGGAGGCGAAAAACGAATCGCCAAGCATCACGCCAAAGGCAAAATGACTGCCCGCGAACGTATCGCCTATCTGCTGGACGATAAAAAACCTAGCATTGAAATTGCTGCCTTTGCAGGTGACGGTATGTACGAAGAGCACGGCGGCGCTCCCAGCGGGGGTGTAGTTATTAAAATTGGGTATGTAAAGGGGAAACAATGTATCGTAGTTGCCAACGACGCCACCGTAAAAGCAGGCGCCTGGTTCCCGATTACTGCCAAGAAAAATTTAAGAGCTCAGGAAATTTCCATCGAAAACAGACTCCCAATCATCTATTTGGTAGACAGCGCGGGAGTATATCTGCCTATGCAGGATGAAATCTTTCCGGACAAAGAACACTTCGGACGCATTTTCCGAAACAATGCAGTAATGAGCAGTATGGGAATCACTCAAATTTCGGCAGTGATGGGAAGCTGTGTTGCAGGAGGTGCCTATTTACCTATTATGAGCGATGAGGCTTTAATTGTAGATAAAACAGGAAGTATCTTTCTGGCAGGAAGCTATCTGGTAAAAGCAGCTATTGGGGAAAGTATCGATAACGAAACTTTGGGTGGCGCAACCACGCATTGTGAAATTAGCGGAGTGACAGATTATAAGGCGAAAGACGATAAAGACGCACTCGATACTATTAAGAATATTGTTTCAAAAATTGGGGATTACGACAAGGCAGGCTACAACAGAGAAGCGGCTGTAAAACCTTCACTTCCGCAGGAAGATATATTTGGATTGCTGCCCAGATCGCGTGCCGATCAATACGATATGCGGGAGATTATCAAAAGACTGGTAGACAACAGTGATTTTGAAGAATACAAGGAAGGCTACGGAAAAACAATTCTTACCGGCTATGCCCGAATCGATGGCTGGGCTGTAGGTATTGTTGCCAATCAGCGGAAACTGGTTAAAACCAAACAAGGAGAGATGCAATTTGGCGGTGTTATTTACAGCGATAGCGCCGACAAAGCCACCCGATTTATTGCCAATTGCAATCAGAAAAAAATACCGCTGGTATTTCTGCAGGATGTTACCGGTTTTATGGTAGGGAGTAAAAGTGAGCACGGCGGAATTATAAAAGACGGTGCTAAAATGGTGAATGCCGTTAGTAACAGTGTGGTGCCGAAGTTTACCGTTGTGATTGGAAACTCATATGGTGCCGGAAATTACGCCATGTGCGGAAAAGCCTACGACCCACGCCTAATTGTCGCCTGGCCCAGTGCCGAGCTTGCAGTAATGAGCGGCAACAGTGCGGCCAAGGTATTGCTTCAAATTGAAACTGCGTCCTTAAAAAAGAAAGGCGAAACCATTACTCCGGAAGTTGAAAAAGAACTCTATGACCGCATCAAAGCGCGATACGATCGTCAAATTTCCCCGTATTACGCTGCGTCCAGAATATGGACCGACGCCGTGATTGATCCTCTGGATACCCGAAAATGGATTTCAATGGGAATTGAAGCCGCAAACCACGCCCCTATCGAAAAGCCATTTAATTTGGGAGTGATCCAGGTGTAGGAAATATTCTTGGGATGTGCCGATACTACGCATAATTAAGTAGTTTATTTTTTAACAACCCGGTAAACCGAAAGAAACCACAAGTTCCTGGTCCACTTTTTCTCCTTTACTATTTTCTGCAGGTTCCCAGGCACCTGTAGTTTTGGAAATTAATTCGATCATTTTTTCATCTACGATTGGATAACCCGAAGATCTATCCAGATTAGCCTTTTCAATGGCTCCGCTTTTGGTCACAGTAAAAAATAGCATTGCAGGCTGCAGTTTCTTAGAATCGACGTGTAATCGGGTTTCTTTACTGCTGTTCATGAGGTAATCCTTTAACACTTCCATGCCATTAAAAAAGGCGGCCTGCTTTTCAGGGACTACAGTAAGGTAGGGAGTCCAATGACTATCTTCCACTTGTCCGGTTTCGACATTCTTTTCCTTATATTCTGCCTTTATTAATATATTGGCTGAATAATTGGCAGATTGCAAGAGTTTGATCTGAGCGGTTGTTAGGTCACCGGTATTGGATATTTCCACCCTGTCTGTTTGCTCCTCTCCTTCAAGCATTATAACGCTCAAAGATTTGTAGGACACAATTCGTAATGCGTGGGCAGCACCAATAAAATCGCTAAATGATCTTGCATTCTCCAGATCAGATTTTTTAAATGCATTAAATCGTGGCCCAATTTCATGGACAAAATCAGAAAATATTTTCTTTTTTATTGTTTCTTTTACTTGCGTATTCTCTGCTTGCTCCTCACTAACAACATATTCAGATTGCTTCGCTACTAAATCGTTGTTTGTGGAGAAATCACATGACATCAGATTTAAGACAGAACAAATTGTACTAATAATCAGAATGTTCCTTTTCATAGTTTTGTATTTATCGCTTTTCAAATGTATTTAGGATAAATCGCTTTATCTTAAAATGAAATGTAAAAAAATTGCAAATTTTATGTAAAAGCTTAAAACTTTAAATAAAATAGGCGCTTTTGCACAGCGTCGTTTCGATATTCCATTTACATAAATAAATTAAGTATCTTTCTTGGCGATGCAAAATCCAACCATTGCCAGACAGCCTTTGTATGTTATCCTGTTACTTATTCTGGCAGGAGAAGCTGTATTTATACTTCCCTTTGTATTGGCAAGAGTATTCCGACCCACATTTTTAGATGTTTTTGAACTCACCAACCTGGAATTGGGAACCTGCTTCTCGGTATACGGAATCGTTGCATTTATTTCCTATTTGCTCGGCGGCACCTTGGCCGATAAATTCAAACCCAAGATTCTTATTGCCGTTGCGCTGTTCTTAACTGCTTTAGGAGGATTGGTAATTTCAACCTATCCGTCCTATTTCGTCTTAAAGATTGTGTATGGCTATTGGGGCTTTACCACTATATTTCTGTTCTGGGCTGCCATGATAAAAGCTACCCGGGTTTGGGGTGGTACCAAGAGCCAAGGGCTTGCCTTCGGATTTTTAGATGGCGGTCGAGGCTTGGTGGCCGCAGCTTTCGGATCGCTGGGAGTTTTTGTTTTTTCATTATTAATCACTTCCGAAATTGCCGACGCGGCCTTTTCAGAACGCAAAGAAGCCTTCCGTTATGTGATACTAATTTCTTCAGCCATCATTTGCACGGTGGGAGTTTTAATTCTGCTGTTTCTGAAAACCGATGCTTCGGAAGAAATAATAGTCCAAAAAAAGACCTGGGCCGAAACCTTCTCAAATTTCAAAGTAGTTATAAAAATTCCTTCGGTTTGGTTACTTATGATCATAATATTGTGTGCCTATGTTGGTTATAAAATGACCGATGTCTTTTCACTATATGCCAAAGAAGTAATGTTGTACGACGAAATCGAGTCGGCAAAAGTAGGAACCTATCTCTTGTATATTCGACCTGTGATTGGCATCACCATCGGATTTCTGGCCGATAAGACAAAAACCTCTTTGATGATGATTCTTGGGTTTTTGGTCATGCTCTTTGGCGCCTTGATCTTTGCTTCAGGGGTAATCGAACCTTCCATGAGTCTGTTCTTTCTATTGTCGTTACTAATCACGGCAACCGGGGTGTATGCTTTCAGAACCTTATATTTTGCGGCCATGCAGGAAGGTCATATTCCGCTGGCTGTCACAGGAACGGCTGTAGGCATAATTTCCCTAATTGGCTATACACCCGATATTTTTATGGGACCCGCCATGGGATACCTACTGGACAATTCGCCGGGCGAATTGGGACACCAGCATGTTTTCTTGATGTTAGCCGCATTTTCTGGATTGGGGCTAATTACGGCTTTTAGGTTTTATTGGTTGGATAAAAGTATTTATCGCACAAAAAAAAAGGTCTGAGAACTTAATCGCTATCAGACCTTAATTATAACCCTATTTAATTAAAAAGTTATTATGGAATATTAGACTGTCCAGCACAGGACTGGATTCTGCCTTTGTCTCTTCCGCTAATAAGACCGGCTGCCTTCCATTCGTTGGTAAGGTGCGCCACACAACTCACGAAATCTCCATGGTTGGCCGCTGCTGCTGCACAATCACCGATTAGGTCATTCATAGTACTGCATCCAATAAATACATTGGCTACGCCAGAGTCACAACCATCAATATTCACAGTAGCATCCATATTGGAATTTGGGTGCGGATCTACATCGTCATTGCAACCATCACCGTCGGCGTCGCAAAAACTTCCGGAAACTACAATACTATATGCTTGGAGACCGCTTGTACAAGCTCCTCCAATAAAGTCCCAAACTGCAATAGTATACACCCCTGAACTAGGTAGAACAAATCCTGATAGTAATGGATCTGCATAAGAGAAACATGCAGGGGCACATGCCTGTCCATTATTATCATCGGCCGATCCAATTAAGGTCAGGCTCGTAGTATCACCACTACCTTCATACAAATAGAAGACCGGATCCATTTCACAACTTACGCGATCTACCTGTATACTTACTACATCACCTGCATTCCCGTTGAAGTACCAAAAATCAGCATCATTTAAATCGGCAAACCCACGATAAATCGCTTCGCCATAATTAACTTCATCCGGGCATAATTGACCGTCGTAAGTAATGGCAAACCGAGCCGGTGAGTTTAGGTTTTCAATTATTTTAGCTCCGGCCTCAGCACCGGCTTTGTCGATAATTGATTGTTCAATTTCAGAATTGAACTTGAAATTCTCCTGCTCTTGAACTTCTGTTGTAGTGTCTTTTGAACAAGACGCTGTGATACCCAATGCCAAACAGCACAATAGCATCAAAACTTTGTTTTGTGTTCTCATAATATAAAATGTATTGGTTAGTAATACCGTAATATAGTGATTATCAATTACTTATTATGTATTCATAATGCAAATATTCATACACTTTTTCCTACTTAATACAACTATTAATGTATTTAAACAGAAAAAATATTCACTTTAGCGTCGTTGGTCTTCTTGATGAGGATTTTGCAACCAACAGATTATCAATTCTATACAGGTTGAACTAGAAATATTTTTTTTTTTAAAAGCACTATTCAGTTTTTAATTATATTATTTTTTGAAGGGCTATGTACCAGATAAATTTCTCAAAAGTCTTTGAATCTTTTAGAGAACAGGCGGCGCTTCAAAAGGTAAAAAATTCACACATACCGCCAGGCCATTTCATAATGTGAACAAATGGTAATCTTTGGTTAATTATACGTTAAGAAGAAGTAAATGCTGCGCTTTATAATCATGGTATTATATAATTTTAAGATTATAAGTACGTAAATCAGGAATATTATGACAAAGCCGAAAAAATTTCCCGAGCAGCATCAGAACCCTCCGGGAAAAGAGTCTAAAATGAATCCGGAGCCCGAGATTATCCGAAAAAATTACAAAGGAAGTGATAAACTAAAGGGCAAAGTTGCCCTTATTACCGGTGGTGATAGTGGAATAGGAAGAAGTGTAGCTGTGCATTTTGCAAGAGAAGGTGCAGATATTGCGATTGTGTATCTTTCGGAAGATGCCGATGCTAAAAAGACTAAACAACTAGTAGAAAAGGAGAAGAGAAAATGCTTACTTCTTTCCGGGGATGTTTCCGAAGAAAACTTCTGTAAGCAAACTGTTCAAAAATGTGTAAAAGAATTGGGCAGGCTGGATATATTGGTAAACAATGCAGCAGTTCAGTTTCCGAAAAATTCGATTGACGAAATCGACAAGTCACAATTGCAAAAGACATTTGAAACCAATATCTATCCCTTTTTCTATATGGTGAAAGCGGCTCTAAAACATCTTAAAAAAGGCAGTTGTATTATAAATACATCTTCAGTTACGGCTTATAGGGGAAGTGAGCATTTGTTGGATTATTCCAGTACCAAAGGTGCGATTGTGAGTTTTACACGTTCCTTATCACAAATGCTTGCCGAAAAGAAAATTAGAGTAAACGGCGTTGCCCCCGGCCCCATCTGGACACCTCTTATTCCTTCAACATTTAATAAGATAAGTGATTTTGGGCAGGATACTCCCTTGGGGCGCGCAGGGCAGCCGAGTGAGGTTGCACCGGCCTATGTATTTCTCGCATCGGAGGACAGCAGTTATATTACCGGACAATTTATACATGTGAATGGTGGTGAGATGATCAATGGATAATCATGTATGTTGAAAGAATTTTTTTTACATATAACTAAAAATAAGTACCTTATGGTAGTCTAATCTAAACTATAAACCATGGGACGTATTAAGACCTTAAATAAATGGGCGAACAAGCACAGCTACTACCCCATCGATTTCATTCGTATTGCCTTGGGAATCTTTTTGTTTTACAAAGGCGTCTATTTTATGTCTAATTTACCTGTGTTAATCGATTTGTTCGAGCCTTTTGAAAGTCTGGCAGGTGACGTTCTTTTGGTGCATTATATCGCCCCTGCACATTTTGTGGGAGGTGTTTTAATTGCCGTCGGGCTCTTAACCCGTTGGGCGATAATAGCACAGTTACCCATTTTGGTGGGTGCCGTACTTATTAATTTTATTGGCGAGATGAACACTTTTAACCTGTTTTTATCGACCCTTGTTTTACTGCTTAGTATTTTCTTTTTATTCTTCGGCTCGGGAAAACATTCTATCGACAAGTATTTAAAGATGCAGAAATAGGCTATTTTGTTTTTATTGGTTTGATCGCTGTTTGTCGTTTATTTACATATCGAAATCCGTTCGAACCATAAAATCCGGCTTCTTCCAGCATAATTCGGATGTCTTTTTTCCATTGAGGAATTGTTACAGTTGTGTTTAACTCAATGGCATAAACCGTGTTTATATGTAGTGGATAATCTCCTGTAAAAGGTACGCCGTCTTGAGAATCCCACATACCCAAAGTCGTTCCGGCGCTATGCCCGTAAACACCCAAAGGATGTGTGTAGATGGAAGGAACCAAGCCTTCAGCTCTGGCTTCATTAAGCGATTTCAGGAAAATTTGGTTTCCTGTTTTTCCAGTTTCAAAGTTTGCCGTAAAAATATCCTGAACCCGGTTTCCCTTTGCAAAGGCTTCGGAAAGAAATTGAGGTACTTCCGTTTCGTCTTCCTTTAAAACATAAGCATGTTGCTGACAATCTGTATTCAATCCGATGTAGGTTATTCCGAAATCACAGTGCAACAAATCTCCACGTAGAATAACGTCTTCGGGTTTGGATTTGCTAAAGGACTCTATATGACTTTTTAGCGCCTCGTTATCCCGCTGAATATCGATAGTTGGATGAAACCAGGTTTCCAGCCCCATATTTGTTACTTTTTGTCGCATCCACCATACCACATCTTCGGTGGTTGTCACACCGGGAGTAATTACTTTTTCCGAAAAAGCCTCATCGATAATGGCATGTGTCACGGCAACCAGCGTATTGTACAGCTCCATTTCTTTGGCGGTACGGGTTTCGATCCATGCAATTGCAAGCTTTTCGGCCGAGACTACCTTATTTTCCAACGCTGCGGGTAAGGCTTCCATCAATTCGTCGTAGTCGGTTTTTACCAAGCCGTCGGCAATTGCAAAATGTTCAGAAACGTTAATTCCTATTGTATTGGGGTTGCGTTCTGTGATAATTTCCACCAAACGCTCCCATTGATCGGGTTGTTTTTCCTTGTCCCAAGCCGATGTAATATTCTCCCCCACATCATAGCGGGCCACTGCTAATTTTTCGATAGTATTATCGGTCTTGTTTCTATAAAAAACCAAGATGGTTCTGCGTCGTGCATTGAGCCATTCGGCCGGAAGCATGGTGCGCATCACGGGATCTTCGTTGTATTCGCGGGAAATAACCACCCACATTTCAATTTCGGAAGCATCCATCAATTGTGGTAATAAATTATCGAATCGATCGGCCAGAATTTCATCTTTCAAAACAGCACGATCTCTTTCAGAAAGGATTTGGGCAGATACAGATATGGTGAACAACAGACTTAAAAGCAGGATGGATTTCATAGGGAAGATTTATTTTCTTAAAAGTAAGTACTTTCAGCAAATAAAAAAAGGAGCGACCTAGATCGCTCCCTTCACACAACAAACCTCCACCAAACTTAACGAAAGCTTATTTATAACTTTTAACCAAGCGAATGAATTCGGCCCGATATCCTTCGTTATCCGGACCTTTCCCGGCTTCGGCCAAGGCAATTACATCTTTGGCACTTTGGGTATTGATAAAAACCGATTTCCGCAATTGCATTCCGAATAAGGCCACGGCAGCAGCATATTTAAAATCTTCGGAAGCCATTGTAAACGAAGTATTTGTATCGTTGACCGTTTTTACAATCAACTTACTTTTATCCCCGGCAGGTTCTTTGTAGCGGAATTTTACGGTAAGCATTTCATCTGAAAAATTACCGTTGGAGGTTTTGGTATATTTCAAATTGTCCACATCTTTTACGTACATACTTTTCACTCCAACAGGAATTACTTCATACAATGCAGTGACTGTATGTCCGCTACCCAATTCCCCTGCATCTTTGGTATCGTCCTTAAAGTCTTCATCATTCAATAGTCTATTTTCATAACCCACCAATCGATACGCCTGTACTTTGTTGGGATTGAATTCCACCTGAATTTTCACATCCTTGGCAATGGTGTAAATGGTTCCGAAGAATTCTGTTCCCAAAACTTTTCGGGCTTCCTGCATGGTATCTATATAGGCGTGGTTACCATTTCCTTTATCGGCAAGCGTTTCCATCTTTGCATCCTGATAATTTCCCATTCCAAAACCCAAACAGGTTAAGAAAACACCGCTTTTGCGTTTATCAACAATTAAATCTTCCATGGCGCGATCACTGGATGCCCCTACATTAAAATCCCCGTCGGTAGCCAGGATAACACGATTGTTTCCGCCTTTGATAAAGTTTTCTTCAGCAATTTTATAGGCTAGCTTAATCCCTTCTCCACCGGCTGTAGAACCACCTGACTCCAGGTTGTTAATGGCGTTTAAAATAGCTTGCTTCTCGGCTCCTGAGGTTGGCGGTAGAATAAGTCCGGCCGCACCCGCATAAACAACAATTGAAACCCTATCTACTTCCCGTAGTTGATCTACCAATACCTGTAAAGCCGATTTCAATAAAGGCAATTTATTTGGGTCACCCATAGATCCCGAAACATCGAGAAGGAATACCAAATTTGAAGCCGGCACTTTAGCAGTTGTAATGTCTTTGCCTTTAAGCCCTATACGCACCAATTTCGCCTTATCGTTCCATGGAGAAGAAGCGATTTCGGTAGTAATTGAAAAGGGCTCGTCACCTTTAGGCTGCGGATAGTTATACGCGAAGTAATTGATCATTTCCTCGACCTTTACGGCATCCTGTGGTACCTTTTGACCGTTGTTTATAAATCGGCGGACGTTACTATACCCGGCCTTGTCCACATCGATGGAAAATGTAGAAAGCGGAGCGGTTTCAACGCGCTTAAAAATATTCTCCACTATTCGCCCATACGATTCGTCATCGGTGTCGAGGTTTTTGTAGCCGCGAATTTTAATTTGAGAGGCCGATCCCACCAAACCATTGGGATTACTAATTTGCACTCCGGATGCAACACCCCTAATTTTAACCGACTTACTTGAACTCACTGCATATCCCAAAACGCTTTTTTGTCTTTTGGGCGCATAGGCAGTTACAACTACCTCCTCCAGGGCCGAGTTTGGAACCATCTGAATATTTATGGTAGTGGTTTTCTCTTTTACCTTTCTTTCAATAGTATCGAAACCCACGTAGGAAAATACTAATTTACTTCCCACGTAGGTTTCAATTTCATACTTCCCGTCGAAATCGGTTTGAGTGCCTTTTGAAGTTCCTTTTTCAATAATATTTACCCCCGGAAGTGGTAATCCCGTATCATCTGTTACAATTCCGGAAATTGTGACTAGCTGAGCTTGTCCTTGTAGTGCGAAAAATGCAAGGATAAAAATGTGTAGTAGTGTTTTCATAACGTTGTGGTTTTAAGATTATGAAGTGAAACTACAACTGAAGGCTTACTTAAAAAATCGACGATGAGGGAACACCCCTTTCGGACTCGTAAAGTGTAATAATCGGTTAGGAAGTAAAATGATTAGCGGTACTTTTGAAGCACCTGAAGTACATCGGCTCGTTTAATCTTACCGGTTACGGTATAGGGAAATTTTGAAATGGAATACACCTTTTTAGGCCTTTCGAAGGGTTCTAAAGCGGCAAATGCCAGCGAATAATTTGGGATTTCGGCGTCTTGTCCGTTTTCGAAGATAAGCACTACCCGTTCTCCCAACTCCGGATCTTTTTCGGCAGTGATAATAAAAGGTAGTTTTATAAATTCCGAAAGTTTCGCCTCGATCGCTTCCGGAAATAGTTTTACACCTCCTGTATTGATCATATTGTCGATACGCCCCACAAATCGAAAAGACGAAGGAGAAATCAATTCAACTATATCATTGGTAATAATAGATTCCCCTAAAATTTCGGGAGCATGAATTACAAGACAATTTCTGTCGTCTGTTGCAAACTTGACATTGGGGAGGGCAGAAAAAACTTCCGACTTTGCCGGGCCGTTGATTCTACGTATTGCAATATGGGTGGACGTTTCGGTCATCCCGTAGGTGGCAAATACTTCGGTGGGAACGGATTGCAGCTTTTCTTCCAATTCCATAGAGACGGGTCCGCCGCCGATAATCAATTTTTTTACTTTGGGCAGAGCATCAATAGAATGCAGCACCTGATAGGGCACCATCGCCACCAAATCGTAATCGTTATCGTATTGCGTCAAGGCGTCCTTTTCGGGGGCCACAACATGTAAATTCCATCCCAGCACCATGGCTCTCACCAGCATCATTTTTCCGGCGATAAAATTTGCGGGCAGACACAGTAACGCCAACGTTTTTTCGCCAACTTTAAAATAGGTTCCCGTTGCTTGGGCACTGTGAATCATCCAGTCTTTTCTAAGCCGAATTTTTTTCGATTTTCCTGTAGCTCCTGAAGTCTTGACCTGAATTGAATCTTCCTGGTTGAACCATTTTTGTATAAACTTCCCTATACTCACCTCATAGTCGTCTCCTTCAATTTCCAATCCTTTGGCAAATTGAAGCAACTCATCGACTGTTTCAAATTGTAAACCGTTGAGGGTAAAAGCCGGATGAAGTATGGGTGAGGTTGTGTTCAAAGCAGCTTTTATAAAGTTTCCTGTTCAATTATTGGCTCGGGAGGTTCAATCCTTCCAAAGAGTTTATCACCCCAACCTTTCCATTTATAGCGCCATGCCATAATTCCTAGGAATATAGGATAGATAATTAATACCGGTGCGAGTACATCCAGCCCCGCTGAAGGTTCAGATACATCTTTTAAAATTGAATTGGTCTGAAAAACAGTCCAGTCTGCCGTTACCAGCATAGCTGCTACCAAATTATTTCCGGCATGAAAACCGAGCGCAAGTTCCATTCCTTCGTCCATGAGGGTCATAATTCCTAAGAAGAAGCCCGTTCCTATATAGTACACCATTATGATGTTCCCCAGTTTTCCTACCTCGGGATTAAAAAAGTGCAAGCCCCCAAAAATCACAGAAGTTACAACCAAAGGGACCCATTTATTCTTTGCTGCAACACCAATCCCCTGCATTAGATAACCTCTAAATAAGTATTCCTCAAAGCTGGTCTGCAAAGGAATCATCACTATGGCGATAACTGCCAGAATAACAAATGGTACCAAATCGAATTGCAGCACATAATCTTCAGGGTTGGTATAATAGTCGATCGAAGTAAGTACGATGGTTGTCACGGCTATAAGTACGAAGCCAAACCATACGCGTCCCCAGTCTGTTTTCTTGCGGGAGGTTGTAACTGTTGTAAATGGTTGTTTATGAACGTACTTCACCCAAAAATAAAGCACCACCAATCCTATGGCGAAGCTCAACAGCATTAAGAATAGGGTGAGATTAGAATCCAAGATGGTCATGATCACATTAGGATCTTCTAAATCCTGAAGGCTGCCGCCATCCTGAATTAATTTATAGGATGCGAGCCCTATTAACGGCAATGCACCTAATTGGGAGGCTAAAAAAATAACGATGCCTCCTAAAAGATACCGCCACCAATCGTGTAAATAATTATAAGCTTGTTTAATGTACATTCCGATTTAGGATTTACGAATTTTTAAATTGAAAAATTTCTTCGGGATTCCATGTTTTTTCCCTAGAATAAAACAACTTTCCGCGCTCTACTTTTAGGGGTGAGGGAATATTATTTGTATACAAACTACCGGTCCCCAAACCCTGTGGCAATTTACTATTTTTTGTGAACGTGTACTGCGAAATCGCATTTAATCCTACATTACTTTCCAAGGCCGAAGTCGCCCACCAATCGACACCAAATTTCTTAGCAACAGCAATCCAATTGTCGCTCCCGGCAAAACCTCCAATAAGACTCGGCTTCAATATTATGAATTGCGGAGAGATGGTTTGCAGTAGTTCTTTTTTGTCTTCGGAAGAGAAAATACCAATCAGTTCTTCATCCAAGGCGATAGGTAAGGGCGTGTCTTCACACAATCGCGCCATTTCCTGCCATTGCCCTTGCCTTATTGGTTGCTCAATGGAATGCAACTGAAGATCGCTCAATATTTTTAGTTTTTCGAGGGCTTCAGAAGGAGAAAAGGCGCCGTTGGCATCTACGCGTAATTCAATTTGTGAAGCTGAAAATTCCTTCCGGATGGATTTCAATAGATCTATTTCTGAAGCAAAATCGATAGCTCCTATCTTCATTTTAATACAACCGAAGCCTTGGTCCAATTTTTCCCGAATCTGTTGCTTCATAAACGCGGTATCCCCCATCCAAACGAGTCCGTTAATATCGATACCCACTTCTTCACTAATAAATGCCGATGGAAATAAATGGAAGGGAGATTCACTTTCTAAAGATTTAAAAGCTGTTTCTACACCAAACTGAAGGGATGGAAATTCTGTAAGCGAATTGTACAACACCTCTTCCCCCAAATAAATATTTTCGCAAACCCAATGCAATTTAGCTTCATAATCTGGTCTGTCATCTACCGATAATCCGCGAAGCATGGCACATTCTCCTATCCCCCATTTGTTTGCATGTTGTAGTATGAGAAACCAGGTTTCTTTGGTTTTCATCACTCCGCGGGAGGTTTTCCCTGGAATTTTGAAGTTTAGGATATGTTTTTTAAGGGTGGCGTTCAAGATGGATAGTTAGATTATTAGATAACTGGATTGTTGGATAGCTCGATTACAAGATTGTTGGATTGATTGTTATTTTAAGGTTGATTTAAATTTTGAAGTCATTTTTATAATTGCTTCTAGTTTTGATAATATTATTTGCAAATCTTCTTCCATTAAAAATCCTAAATCATTCGCAATCAGTAATTGGGTTTCAATTTCATAACAGGACCCTATTGTAATTTCTAAAAATCTGGAGAAATCGTTGTCTGATTTTCTGGATGAGTCTTCAGCTATATTTGACGGTATGGATACACTGGCTCTTCTTAACTGGTTTACAAGACAGAATTTTTCATTTTCAGGGAAATTGGCAGTTATTTCATAAATAACTTTACAAAACAACCTGCCTTGTTTCCAAATTTCCAAATCTTTGAATCTATGCATCTAACAGTCTAATAATCCAGCAATCTAAAGTTCCAAGGAACTTCCAATTTCCAGTAACATCAAATCTTTTCCCGCGTCATAGAATTTTTTTACGGCTTCCTCGTGATTTATTTCTATATAGCCAAAGGTATCGTAATGCACACCCAGCACCTTGTCGCATTTAACAAAATCGCTTGCAATTATGGCATCGTCCACTCCCATAGTAAAATTATCTCCAATAGGTAAAATGGCTAGGTCGAGTTTTATCGACATGGGGATGAGTTTCATATCCATGGTAAGCGCGGTATCTCCCGCGATGTAAATATTCTTTCGTTCTCCTTCAATAACAAATCCGCCGGGCTGTCCACCGTAGGTCCCGTCAGGAAAAGAACTGGTATGAATGGCATTTACGTATTTTACGTTTCCAAACTCGAAGTCCCAACTTCCCCCGTGATTCATTGGGTGTACTTCAATACCCTTGGCCTGATAATACATCGCAATTTCATAATTGCTTACAATGGTTGCATTGGTGTTTTTTGCGATGGCTTCGGCGTCGAGTATGTGATCCTGATGCGCATGTGTAAGTAAGATATAATCGGCTTTGAGGGACATAATATCAATTTTGTCTTTCGACAAGGGATTCCCCGAAATAAAGGGATCAATTAAAATATGTACATCGGAAACCTCAATTCCCAAACTGTTTTGTCCGTAATAAGTAATTTTCATACCGCCTATTTTTCTTTAAAGATAAATCTAAAAGAAATTTGAAGCAAAAAACAAGACTGAAAATAAAAAAGTACTTAATGCAACTTTCTTCAATTCGGGATCTAAAAGCGCAGGAGCTTCATTTTTAAATACGGTTACCACATTTAAAAAAACAGGAATAAAGGCAATGAGCGGAAGATATTCCATCAATGTGGTAGCATTCAAAAAGAAATAGACTAGAGCGCTTAAAAATGCAATTCCAATTAAGAGTGCATGGTATAGTTTTACGGGTTTCTCACCAAGGATCACGGCGAGAGTATTCTTATTCACCATAGCATCGGTCAAGCGGTCCCGCATATTATTCAGGTTTAGCACAGCAGCACTTAACAATCCAATGGTAATTGCCGGGAGTACTATGTAATTAGAGACTTGCTGTGTATAGAGAAAATAGCATCCCATGACGCCCACAATTCCGAAGAAAACAAAAACAAAAACGTCTCCCAAAGCCCGGTAGCCGTAGGCTCGCTTCCCAACAGTGTAGGTAATTGCGGCTATAATTGCTGCAATCCCCAGATTAAAAAATACAACCGATAAGATGAAATTCTCATTACCAAACGCAGCAAAAATTAGCATACTGGCAATAAATAAGGTGATAATTGCCGTAACAGCCATTCCTGTTTTTAATTCTTTACGAGTAAGTAAACCACTTTGCAATGCCCGAGCCGGCCCTACTCTATCGTTATTATCGGTGCCCTTTACCCCATCGCCGTAATCGTTCGCAAAATTGGAGAGGATTTGAAAGCCCAATGTGGTTGCCAAGGCAAGACCGAAAATTAAATAGGTAAAAGCATTGATTTCCAACGCTGCGGCACTGGCGGTGATAATTCCTGAAAGGGACAAGGGCAGAGTTCGTAAACGTGCGGCAGAAATCCAGGCGCGTACTTTTGTCATATAAATTGGCTCTTTGAGTTGCAAAAATACACTTTAAATTTGTTTTGTATATTGAGCGTTGAATCGGATATTTCTAAAATTATTACATGTCAAACGCTACCCGCTACAACATTGGATTATTACTCTTACGCCTAAGTTTTTCGGCCTTAATACTTCTTCATGGTATTCCAAAATTAATTGAACTTTTACAAGGCAATTTCGAGTTTGGAGATCCTCTTGGTATGGGTGAAGCTGCTTCAAAAGTACTGGCAGTTATAGGGGAGGTAATTTGTCCTATACTCATCATAATAGGCTATAAAACCCGCTGGGCAGCGATTCCAACTATCATAACCATGGGAGTCGTGGCATTTATTGTACAAGCAGCCGATCCAATTGGTGCGAAAGAAAAGGCTTTATTGTTTCTTTTCGGATTCCTTGTAATTGCGTTACTTGGTGCCGGAAAGTATTCGATCGATAAGAAGTAATTAGTCAAATATCTTAACAAGCAGTTCTTTTAACAAATCACCTTGCGAGAGATTCGCGGCGCCCACCCCCTTACTTTTCATATCTATTTCCCGAATGGAAGATATAACAGAACTAACTTTCTTCATGGGATAATTTCGAGCCGCCTCCTGATAATCTTTTATGAAATAAGGACTCACGCCAAGTACTTTCGGGGCTTCCGATTTGTTTGAAAGCGCGTGGTATTTCAATAATTTAGAAAAAAAAGTGTACAAAATCGCAACCGTCATCACCATTGGGTGGTTTTTCGGATTTTGTGAAAAATACTGAATAATGGTAAATGCCTTTTTGATATCCTTCGAGCCAATGGCATTCTGCAATTCGAAATTGTTGAAATCTTTGCTAATCCCAATATTTTCTTCAATTAATTGAGGCGTTATCTGCTCTCCCGGCCTCAGTATTAATTGCAACTTTTCCAGTTCGTTATTTACCTTCCCAAGGTCATTTCCTAAAAACTCAACCAGCATCTGCGCCGCCTTTGGAGTAATAGTGTATCCTTTTCCTACCAAAACCCTCCGAATCCAGTCCGGCACCTGATTTTCATACAATTTCTTGCCTTCAAAAAGGACTCCGGCTTTGTCTATTAATTTTGCCAGTTTTTTGCGTTTATCCAGCGTTTTGTATTTATAACATATCACCAAAACTGTGGTAGGCTGCGGATTTTCAACATAAGAAACCAAACTTTCGATGGTTCGGGACAGATCCTGAGCTTCCTTTACGATAACCACCTGCTTTTCGGCCATCATGGGATAGCGCTTTGCGCTGCTTATAATCTCATCGACAGTAACATCCCGACCGTATAAAACCATTTGATTGAACCCTTTTTCCTCCTCGGTAAGTACCGTGTCCTCAATAAATTTTGAAATTCCGTCAATATAATAGGCCTCTTCCCCCATTAAAAAATAAATGGGTTTAAGATCACCGGCTTTGATGCCGGAAATAATACTTTTGGCTTTGTCTAAAGGCACAATAAAATAACGAGTATTAAAGGATTACTATAAAATAATCGAGATGCTTTAGTAACTTTGTTCTATGCAGAAGTTAAACTTCCCGGAGTATCAATTTCGTTTCAAAAGTAACGAAAACAAACCATTGATTTTTGATGAAATCAGAAAAAAGTTTGTAATTCTTACCCCCGAAGAATGGGTTCGGCAACATGTGCTTCAGTTATTGCTTTCAGAAAAAAAATATCCGGCCTCTCATATCAATATCGAAAAGCAATTAAAATTGCACAACACTGTTAAACGCTATGATATTGTAGTTTTTAACAGCGACGGAAGCATCCATCTTATTATTGAATGTAAGGCACCAATTGTCCCTATTACTCAAGAAACATTCGATCAGATCGCACGTTATAATATGGCCCTAGATTCCACTTTGCTCATGGTTACCAACGGAATAGATCACTATTTTTGCAAAATGGATTTTGAAAACGAGCGCTATATTTTTTTGAAAGATATTCCTTCCTATATTCCCAAATAAACTAGTTACTTTGCAGCGTGAATGTAGCGGTAGTCATATTAAACTGGAATGGAAAGACATTACTGGAAGAGTTTTTACCTTCGGTGGTACTCTATTCTGAAAATGCGACTGTGTATGTAGCAGACAATGCATCTACCGATGCTTCGGTTGCCTTTGTTACTGAAAACTTTCCGTCGGTGAAAATCATTCAGAATAAGACAAATGGAGGTTATGCAAAAGGTTACAATGACGCATTGGCAAATCTTTCCGAAGAAATTTACGTATTGCTCAACAGTGATGTAGAAGTGACGGAGAACTGGTTGGATCCTGTTATTGCCGAATTTAAAAAAGACAAATCGCTTGTTGCTGCCCAACCAAAGATTCTCGACTACAACAACAAGACTTATTTTGAATATGCCGGTGCAGCAGGTGGTTTTATAGATGCTCTGGGCTATCCCTATTGTCGGGGTCGGATTTTTAACACCATAGAACCAGATAACAATCAATACGACGATATCATATATATTTTTTGGGCCACAGGAGCTTGTTTATTTGTTAAGAAGGATGCTTTTTGGAATGCCGGTGGCCTGGATGAAGACTTTTTTACACATCAGGAGGAGATAGATCTATGCTGGCGAATGCTGGCCAGAGGAGGAAATATAAAATACATAGGTACTTCTAAAGTTTTCCATGTTGGTGGCGCAACCTTAGCTTCGGGTAATCCCAAAAAAACATTTTATAATTTCAGAAACACACTTTTAATGTTGGTTAAAAATGTAAAGGGTCCAAAATTGTGGGCAATCATTTTCATGCGATTGCTTTTAGATGGTTTGGCGGGTGTACAATTCTTATTTCAGGGAAAAATTGCACATTCCTTTGCAATACTTAATGCACACCTTAGTTTTTACGGCTTATTTTTTAAATTCCTCAAAAAGAGAAAGATACACGCGACAAATTATTGTTATTGCTCTAAAATATCGGTTGTATGGAACTATTTTGTTCTAAAAAAACAGAACTTTAAGGAAGGCTACTAAATTTTACTTAAAGTATTGTTAATCTGGCTTGCATCTACTACGCATTTAATAATTTTGATTAACATTTTAACACTTAAAACTAAACATACATTATGAAAAAACTTTTGATATTAACTTTATGCTCCGGCTTGCTACTCACGTCGTGTGTTTCGAAGAAAAAGTATTCGGAATTGGAGACAAAACAGAAGCAAACACAGGATTTATTGAACACTGCAACAGTGAAGTTAAATAGCTGTTTAACCGATAAGGCAGCAGCCGATGCAAGAGCTCTGGCGCTTCAGGAAAGACTTGCAGACATGAAAAAAACTAATGAAGATTTAATTCAAAGTTCAAAGGATTTGACCATGCTTACCTCAAAGGGAGCTACAAACCTTGAAAAATCTTTAGAAAGCTTAAAAGAAAAAGATCTTAAAATCTCTCGTTTACAGGATGCACTTACCAAAAAGGACAGTGTGACACTAGCTTTAGTATCAAGCCTTAAGAAAGAGGTAGGTATGAACGATCAGGATATTACGATCAATGTTGAAAAAGGAGTAGTATTTATTTCGCTGAGTGATAAGGTATTATTCAAGAGCGGAAGCTACAACTTATCTAACCGTGCTAATGAAATATTAGGTAAGGTAGCCACTGTAATTAACAGTAAACCCGATTTCGAAGCACTTGTTGAAGGACATACAGATAATGTTCCTTTCCAAAGTGGTGTATTGATCGACAACTGGGATCTAAGTGCAAAACGTGCAACAGCCGTAGTACGTAAATTGATGGAGCTGGGAGCCAATCCTGCACAGTTGATTGCTGCCGGACGTAGTGAATTTGTACCAATAGTCCCTAACACTACAGCAGACAACAAATCTACAAATCGTAGAACAAAAATATATGTGTTACCAAAAATCGATCAGTTTTATGACATGATTGAGAAAGAAATGAAAACACTTGAAGGTGGTAACTAATTCTTAAATGCATACAATTTCTAAAGCCCGGCCCTGAGCCGGGTTTTTTTGTAAACCACGACAGACATTTTATGTATCAAAAAAGTGAGTATCTTTATGGTACTATATAAAAATCTCTAAATACCTCAATATGAAAAGAATTTTATTCCTCTTGGTTATTTCTTCGCTTGTTTTAGGTTCATGCGTGTCTAAAAAAGAATTTATCGAATTAGAAGGCAAGTACAAAAAATCTCAGGATTTACTAAACTCTACTACTGTTAAATTAAATAGTTGCTTAACCGATAAGGCTGCTATGGAAGCAAGGTTGACTGAAATTCAAGCTCGCCTGGCAGATATGAAGAAAACAAATGAGGACCTTATTCAAAGTTCTAAAGATCTTACCATGTTAACTTCAAAAGGAGCTGCCAATCTCGAAAAGTCATTGGAAAGCCTGAAGGAAAAAGACTTAAAAATTTCTCGACTACAAGATGCACTCAGCAAAAAAGACAGTGTTACCCTGGCTTTGGTAACCAGTTTAAAGAGAGAAGTGGGCATTAACGATCCGGATATCGAGATCAATGTTGAAAAAGGGGTTGTTTACATCTCCCTTTCGGATAAACTACTTTTTAAGAGCGGTAGTTATGAAATTTCTGCAAGAGCTTCCGAAATACTCGGTAAAGTCGCTAAAGTAATTAATGGCAAACCAAACTTTGAAGCGATGGTTGAAGGGCATACAGACAATGTTCCTTACAAAAATGGATTACTGCTGGACAATTGGGATTTAAGTGTGAAACGAGCTACAGCAGTGGTGAGAGCGCTTCAGGATTTGGGCATAAGTCCGGGGAGGTTAGTAGCTGCCGGACGTGGCGAGTATGTATCATTGGTGCCAAATGACACAGCAGAAAATCGCGCGACTAACAGACGTACTCGTATTTTAGTACTGCCTAAAATCGATCAGTTCTACGATATGATTGAAAGAGAAATGAAAACACTTTCTGAAGGTGGTAACTAATAAATTAAATAATACTACTAAATCACAGCCCTGAGCCAGGTTTTTAGGCTTTCGCTAATTATCTGAATTTATGAAAGCAACCAGTATTTCTAACGTCTAATTAAAATACCATTAATTTGAAGCAAAAGATGTCCCATTTTAACTGTTCGCTTCGTCTTAATAGAGTAAAGTGAAAAAGTTTAACCATAAATTAAAATCTCATGAAAAAACTAATCCTTCCTTTTCTAGTATTTGCGCTAGTTAGTTTTACTACTTCAAACGTAAAATTAACCGATTTTGAAAGAGAGAAAGCCGTTAAAGAAATGACCAAAACACACGATTTATTATTGGATGCTGTGGCAGGTCTTTCAGATGAACAATTAAATTTTAAAAGCAGCCCTGATTCCTGGTCTATTGCCGAGTGTGTTGAACATATCGCAATTTCAGAAAATAATATCTTCGGCATGCAGCAGGGTACGTTAAAAACTCCGGCAGATCCTTCCAAAAGAGATCAGGTTAAAATGACCGATGATCAAATATTGGAGATGATTGTAGACAGAAGTACCAAATTTAAAACTCAGGAGCCTTTCGAGCCTACCGGTAAATACGGGACGTATGCTGCAACCTTGGACGAATTTAAAAACCGAAGAATTGAAAACATCGACTATGTGGTTAACACAGATGACGACTTGAGAAATCATTATATGGAATTGCCTTTTGGCGTCTTAGATGCTTATCAGGGGTTATTGTTCATGTCTGCCCATACCGAGCGCCATGTGCGTCAGATTGAAGAGATAATGAGCGATGAAAATTTTCCGGAAGAATAGCGAATAATTTCAGCTTAAAATAAAAACCCTAATCTAAGTCTACGATTGGGGTTTTCTTTTTAGCTACCTTATCTTAAATTTCCATGCATGAACGAGTCTGAAGCTTTAATAGAAGCATTTTATAAGGCATTTGCCAATCTCGACGCCGAAGCAATGGTAGCGTGCTACAACAGAGACATTATTTTTGAAGATCCCGCCTTTGGTATATTGAAAGGAAATCACGCAGGGAATATGTGGCGTATGCTCTGTGAATCGCAGAAAGGAAAGGATTTTAAAGTTACCTATTCCAATATTTCTCCTTCTGCCGAAGGTGGTTTCGCTCATTGGGAAGCATTGTACACCTTCAGTAAAACAGGAAGAAAAGTACACAATAGAATTACGGCTCAATTTGAAATAAAAGACGGGAAAATAACGCGTCATACAGACCGGTTCAATCTTTATAATTGGGCGAGTCAGGCTTTTGGAATTAAGGGCCGGTTGATAGGTTGGACACCCTTCTTTCAGAAAAAATTACAGCAACAAACCAATGCTATGCTTTCAAAATTTGAAGCAAAAAACAATTTGAATTAAATTTCCAGAGAACCCTTTCCTTCACGTATTAACAACGGTTCTCCCTGGGTCAAATCGATTACCGTAGACGGAATATTTCCACCATAACCCCCATCAACTACAACATCTACCTTGTGTTCCCATTTTTCAAAAATTAGCTCGGGGTCGGTGGTATACTCGATTACTTCGTCTTCATCTTTAATGGAAGTAGAAATTATAGGGTTACCAAGTTCACGTACAATTGCTTGTACAATGGCATTGTCCGGGACACGAATACCCACCTCTTTTTTCTTTTTAAAAACCGTGGGTAAATTATTATTTCCGGGCAAAATAAAGGTATAGGGTCCGGGTAAGGCACGCTTTAGAATCTTAAATGTCGCAGTGTCTATTTGACGTACATAGTCTGAAAGATTGCTTAAATTTTCACAAACAAAGGCGAAATTTGCCTTATCCAATTTTATGCCTTTTAAATGTGCAACACGTTCCAGTGCTCTGGTATTTTTTATATCACATCCCAGGGCATAAACCGTATCGCTGGGATAAATTACCAAGCCGCCATTTCGAATAATATCCACAACTTTTCGGACATCTTTGGGATTTGGATTCTCTTTATAAATTTTAATGAATTCGGCCATTCTTAGAGATCTTCTTAGGTGTTTAAAGATACTACAATGCATTTCACCAACCAATAAAATATTAAATCGAAGGCGCACAACTTAAAGTAAAATTCTTCGTTTACTGAAAAACAAGCTCTTAAACAATGCAATTTCCGAAGTTTCTTTTATCCAGTATAGTACTTTTATTATTGATTGGTTGTTCTTCCGAAAACGATCAAAACAACGATACTCTTCCGTTAACGGCCGAAACCAGAATGAACGTCTCCTATGGTGCAGATCCACAGCAGGTATACGATATATATTTACCGGCGGGAAGAACCGAAGCTAAAACAAAGGTGATTGTACTCATCCATGGAGGCGGTTGGACAGGTGGTGACAAAACTGATATGCAGGAATTTATTCCGATCTTGCAACAAAGTCATCCCAAACATGCCATTGTCAATATGAATTATATTCTGGCAACTACAACGATTCCTGCCTTTCCGAATCAGTTTTTGGATGTAGAACGCGTGATTGATAAATTGACAGCGGAGAGTGAAAGCTTACAAATTTTGCCTCAATTCGGACTTATTGGTACAAGTGCGGGAGCGCATTTAGCCTTACAATACGACTACGTATACGACACTAATAATCGTGTGAAAATGGTTTGCGACATAGTGGGCGCAACCGATTTTACCGATCCATTTTATGCCGAAAATCCTAATTTTCAAGTCGCTTTAGGATTGTTGGTAGATGAAAGTGCCTATCCAAATGGCGCCAACTACGCCGAACTGATTAGTCCTGCCTTACAAGTAAGTGCTGCAAGTAGTCCCTCTATTTTATTTTATGGAAATGAAGATCCCCTGGTTCCCTTAACAAATGGACAAACCCTCCAGACTGCTTTGAGTAACGCACAGATAACACATAGTTTTAGTGTCTATGACGGTGGACATGGTGACGACTGGAGTGTGAGTAGTACGGCAGATCTTCGGACAAAACTTTCTGCCTTTATCAATACCCATCTTGCTATCCAATAATCCTCTTGCCTCTTGCCTCTTGCCTTTAACCTACTCCAACACATTCAATTTGGCAAAGCGAAGTAATAATTTTTTAAGTCCGCCATTCTCAAACTGAATTTCCGCCTTGGTATCGGCACCTACACCTTCAATCTTTACAATTTTTCCCTTGCCGAAGCGAACATGCTCCACGAGTGTCCCTACGTCCAGATTTGCATCGGAAGCACTAAAATTTTTGTCTGCATCACTGGTCACCGGTTTTAATCTTCTCAGTTTTCGCAATTGTTCTTCGGTAGGGCCTTTAGGCGGCGTTCCAATTACAGGTTTTCGCAGACGCAATTTACTTTTATCCACTTCATCAAAAATATCGACATCCAGCAAAGGTTTGTAGCGATGCTCGGTGATGGGTGTAAGGTATTCTAAATAATCTCCTTCAATTTCATCAATAAAACGACTGGGTTCGGCATCGATTAATTTTCCCCAACGATACCGTGACTGAGTATAGGTAAGGTACGCCTGCTTTTCGGCACGGGTAATTGCCACATAAAACAAACGACGCTCCTCTTCCAGTTCGCTACGTGTACTCATACTCATTCCGCTGGGAAAGAGTTCTTCTTCCATACCAACAATATAGACGTACGGAAATTCCAATCCTTTTGCGAGATGCACTGTCATGAGCGCAACGCGGTTTTCGTCTCCTTTGTCATTGTCCATATCGGTTGCGAGGGCGACGTCTTCCAAAAATTCGGACAAGGCTCCTGTGGCATCGGCTATTTCTTTTTGTTCCTCCACAAAATCCCGCATCCCGTTCAAGAGTTCTTCAATATTTTCGATTCGGGCAATTCCTTCGGGGGTACCGTCTTTTTTTAATTCCTGTAACAGTCCCGTCTTCTTTGTAACATGTTCGGCTATTTGAAAGGCATCCGAATTAGCATTCAAAATCTGAAAACTTTGCAGCATCACTACAAAATCCTGAAGCTTATTCTTTGTACCGCTATTTATCTTTAAATCGATCTTATCTAAGTTTTCCATGACTTCGAACATGGAGCGATTGTAATGATTCGCAGCTACAATCAGTCTGTCAATAGTGGTCTGCCCTATTCCACGTGCAGGATAATTAATGACGCGTTTTAGGGCCTCTTCGTCCTTCGGATTTAAAATAAGTCGCAAATAAGCAATCACATCTTTTATTTCTTTCCGCTGATAAAAACTAAGTCCGCCGTAAATTCGATACGGAATGTCTTTTTTCCGAAGCGCATCCTCCATCGCTCGAGACTGTGCATTGGTTCGGTATAAAATAGCAAAGTCACCGTTATTGAGCTGATGGTTCATTTTATTTTCAAAAATAGAACTAGCCACAAATCTACCTTCGTCACCGTCGGTCATGGTGCGATTCACTTTAATTCTAGCACCCTCGTCATTGGCAGTCCAAACTACTTTTTCGAGACGGGTTTTATTCTTTTCGATGATGCTGTTGGCTGCGTTTACAATGTTCTTTGTAGAACGATAATTTTGTTCCAGTCGATACACCCGCACATCGTCATAGTCTTTCTGAAAGTTGAGAATGTTATTGATGTTTGCACCTCTAAACGCGTATATACTTTGGGCATCATCCCCTACCACGCAAATATTCTGAAAACGATCGCTCAACGCACGTACAATTAAATACTGACTGTGATTTGTATCCTGATACTCGTCTACCAGAATATAACGGAACCTGTTTTGATATTTTGCCAGAACATCGGGGAAGCGTGTGAGGAGTTCGTTTGTTTTCAGCAATAAATCGTCAAAATCCATGGCACCCGCCTTGAAGCATCTTTCCACATAGGCCTTATACACATCTCCCAATCGCGGAATTTTTGCCATAGCATCGGCTTCAACCAATTCGGGATTATTGAAATAGGCTTTAACCGTTATTAAACTGTTCTTATAGGATGAAATTCTCGAATAAACCTGCTTGTATTTGTAGATATCCTTATCCAGGTTCATATCCTTTATAATGGCGCGAATCACACTTTGTGAATCTTGAGTGTCGTAGATGGTAAAGTTGTTAGGATAACCCAGTTTATCGGCTTCAAAACGTAAAATTTTTGCGAAAATACTATGGAAGGTTCCCATCCACAGATTCTTCGACTCGCTACTTCCCACAATTTGTGAGATTCGCTTTTTCATCTCGCGGGCTGCTTTGTTGGTAAAAGTCAGCGCCAGAATATTAAAAGGATCTACTCCCTGCGACATAAGGTAGGCAATGCGATAGGTAAGCACTCGTGTTTTTCCCGAACCTGCTCCGGCAATCACTATCATGGCCCCGTCCTTTTGCAGGACAGGTGCGAGTTGTGCATCGTTTAATTGTTCAAGGTATTGTTGCAATTGTTTATTCTTTGCTGAAGAAATTTAAAGACGAAAAATACTGAAAATAGGACGAAAAGCAGTGAGGTTTCGCCAGAAATTATAAACACTATTCACTAATTGGTTCCTAAGCAACTATTACTATAATTAATAGGATAGAACTCTTCTTTGATGCCTACTTTTTATTTAATAACTTTCAGTCAATTAAAAAATTAGTTATTATGAGCCAACTTAGAAAGGAAGATATCAGTCAGGAGGTATTCGATTTGTATGATGATTATGCCCATAACAAGATAGGGCGCCGTCAATTTGTTGAAAAGCTTTCAGTCTATGCAGTTGGAAGCATCACTGTGGGGTCGCTTTTAAGTTTTATCTCGCCAAATTACAAAGATACAATGCTGGTTCCACAACACCACCCGGCATTAGATTCTAACTATATCACGTACGAATCTCCAAAAGGTGGAGGCACCATTAAAGGATTGCTGTCTACTCCCAACGAGATGGAGGGAAAAATCCCCGGAGTTATTGTAGTTCATGAAAACAGAGGTCTTAATCCATATATTGAAGATGTTGGTAGAAGGGCTGCTCTTGACGGATTTATAAGTCTGGCTCCGGATGCACTAACTCCACTGGGAGGCTATCCAGGAAATGACGACGATGGCAGAGAATTACAAAGAAAACGAGATAGAAACGAAATGCTTGAAGATTTTATAGCAGCCTTTAATTATCTTAAAACCCATCCCAACTGTAATGGTAAAATAGGCGTTGTAGGATTTTGCTTTGGAGGCTGGATATCGAATATGATGGCTGTAAATGTGCCCGAATTGGCCGCAGCGGTACCCTATTATGGCGGACAGCCTTCAGCCGAAGAAACTGCTCAAATAAAAGCCCCTTTATTAATTCATTATGCCGAACTTGACACTAGGGTGAATACAGGATGGGGCGACTATGAAGCTGCACTAAAAGCAAATAATAAAGAATACGAAGTTCATTTCTATCCCGGTGTAAATCACGGATTTCATAATAACACCACCCCTCGATACGATGAAGAAGCGGCAAAACTTTCCTGGACGCGAACAATCGACTTCTTTAAACAAAAACTAATATAGTAAGGCAAGATTTTTTCTGAAGAAAATTGTATCCCGGTTCAAATTGTAAGTGGGGTAAACTATCTTTTCAGTTGTATTGTATTTAAAATTAATACCTTTATGCATCTCATTCAGAAAAATTAATCTTCTGAAAATAAAATCAAAGAATACATCTGAAAATGAAAAAAATCATCGCTTTACTTATCATCGGAATTGTCTCCTCTTCCATCGTTGCCCAAATGGACACGAAACTTTTAAAAGACATTGAGTCTATTGAACAACAAGTGATTGATTGGCGTCGCCATTTTCATGAAAATCCGGAGCTTTCCAATAGAGAATTTAAAACTGCCGAAGCCATTGCGAAACACTTGAAATCCCTGGGTATGGAAGTGCAGACCGGCGTAGCTAAAACCGGAGTTGTGGGAATACTAAAAGGAAACCAGTCCGGAAAGGTTGTTGCCTTACGTGCCGATATAGATGCGCTTCCGGTTACAGAACGTAATAGCCTCCCTTTTAAAAGCAATGTTACCGATACCTTTTTAGGTACTGAAACGGGAGTGATGCACGCCTGTGGTCACGATACCCATATTGCTATATTAATGGGTGTTGCTGAAGTGCTATCAAAAAATAAAAATCTAATAAAAGGTACCGTAAAATTTATCTTTCAACCCGCTGAAGAAGGACCGCCACCGGGAGAAGAAGGGGGTGCCAAACTCATGATTAAAGAAGGTGTTTTAAAGAACCCTGATGTGGATGTAATTTTTGGATTACATATTAATTCGGGGACTCCAGT
Source organism: Ulvibacter sp. MAR_2010_11 (assembly GCF_002813135.1). Taxonomy (NCBI): domain Bacteria; kingdom Pseudomonadati; phylum Bacteroidota; class Flavobacteriia; order Flavobacteriales; family Flavobacteriaceae; genus Ulvibacter; species Ulvibacter sp. MAR_2010_11. The sequence continues at coordinate 2,957,677 of NZ_PHTY01000001.1, forward strand.
TGGGACTATAAAGTACAAGCCCGAAGGTACCATGGCAGCAGTGGAACGTTTTGTGGTAAATGTAAAAGGAAAGCAAACGCATGGATCGGCTCCCTGGACAGGTGTGGATCCTATATTAATTTCTGCTAAAATTATTGATGGTTTTCAAACAATTATAAGCAGAGAATCCAATCTGGTGCAGGAAGCTGCGGTGATCACAGTTGGGAAAATAACCAGTGGCGTCCGATTTAATATCATTCCTGAAACTGCCGAACTGATTGGAACAGTGCGTACCCTGGATCCCGATATGCGTGATCTTATCATTCGCCGAATGACCGAAATGGCCGCAGACATTGCAAAGGCGTATGGTGGAAGTGCAACAATCGAATGGCAAAACAATACGGTGGTTACCTATAACGACCCGAAACTAACAGCACAAATGCTTCCCACCTTGCAGCAAATAGCAGGAGAAGATCAAGTACAACTAATGAAAGCTACAACGGGAGGAGAAGATTTTTCATACTTTCAAGAAGTCGTTCCGGGATTCTATTTCTTTCTGGGTGGTATGACACCCGGTAATACAACTCCTTATCCGCATCACACTCCCGATTTTTTAATAGACGATACGGGATTGTTATTGGGTGTTAAAACCATGTCTCAACTACCGTTGGATTATTTAAATGCGCAATAAATGCAAGAGGTTCTAGATTTTTTGTCGAACATACCATGGTGGGTTTGGATCCTTGTTGTGCTTTTGGTGGTAGCAATTCGGGATATTTTTTTTAATAAAAAACACACCATAAGTCATAACTACCCTGTTGTTGGGCATCTTCGATATCTTCTGGAGAGTTTTGGCCCGGAGTTACGGCAATATATTGTTTCAAACAATCGGGAAGAGCTGCCTTTTAATCGCATTGAAAGAGGTTGGATTTATGCTTCGGCAAAGAATGAGAACAATTATGAAGGATTTGGGACGGACAGAGATATTTACGAACCCAATTATATTTTCATCAACAATTCCATGCTGCCGTTTAGACTGGAAAAAGGGCATCCCAATGCAAAAGACCCCTATTTTTTAGCATGCGCCAAAGTAATGGGGGAATATAACAAAAGACGTCGCCCATATCGTCCTGCTTCGGTGATCAATGTTTCGGCAATGAGTTTCGGTTCCTTATCTGCCAGGGCCATCGAATCACTTAATCGAGGTTGCAAACTGGCTCACGCATATCACAACACAGGTGAGGGCGGATTGTCTTCCTATCATAAAACAGGAAGCGATATTGTTTTTCATTTTGGGACCGGATATTTTGGCGTTCGGGATGAAAACGGCGATTTCTCCATGGAAAAAATGGTATGTCTTACCGAAGAATACCCGCAAATTAGAGCCATTGAAGTAAAAATCTCTCAAGGTGCCAAGCCCGGGAAGGGAGGTGTGCTTCCCGCTGCAAAAATTACTCCCGAAATAGCCGAAATACGTCATGTCCCATTAGGTAAAGATGTCCTTTCCCCTCCCTCACATTCTGCATTTACAGGTGTAGAAGGTATGATGCAATTTGTTGAAGACATTGCGGAAGCCACCGGTTTGCCCGTTGGAATTAAATCGGCTGTCGGGAAACTGGAAGATTGGGAAAAATTGGCCGAGATAATGGTAGAAACCGGCAAAGGACCCGATTTTATTACAATTGATGGTGGTGAAGGAGGAACAGGAGCCGCACCTCCAAGTTTTGCCGATCATGTAGCCTTACCCTGGTTGTTTGGTTTTGCAGAGGTGTATAAAATTTTTAAGAAATACAATTTAACCGAGCGTATCGTGTTTATTGGTAGTGGGAAGTTAGGGTTTCCGGCAAGAGCAGTTATGGCTTTTTCGATGGGCGCCGATGTGATTAATGTTGCAAGAGAGGCTATGATGTCTATTGGATGTATTCAAGCACAGGTGTGTCATAACAACAAATGCCCAAGTGGTGTTGCTACACAAAACAAATGGCGACAAAACGGAATTAATATTGAAAATAAATCGGTTAGAGCACATTTCTATTTTAAAAATTTCAGAAAAGAACTGTTAGAAATGACACATGCCTGTGGATACGAGCATCCTTGTCAGTTCACCATGAACGACGTAAATCTAACTGTTGGTGATAAAGAATTACTAAAAACCCTGGCCGAAGCTTTTACCTATAACAAGGTGGAAGTGCCGTTTACAAGTGTTAGAGAGCATCAAAAATGCGAAAACTTAGGCGGACATTACAACCGCAAAGAGGAGAAAAAAGAAGTAAAAAAACTAAAAAAAGAAGACAAAGTAAGATATTAGAAATATGGAAGAAGCCACTCAAATTATCAGCTATGTAGCCTATTTGTTACCTGCAATTGTGGTGGGTGTTATTGCCTACTACTTTTTTAAAGGTCATACAGCCAACGAGGAAGGTCGCAGACGCTATCTTATTCAAAAGGAAGCCCAAAATAAGGTACTTCCCATGCGTTTACAGGCCTACGAGCGAATGACACTTTTTTTGGAACGTATCGATCCCAATAAATTATTAATTCGAATAAAACCGTTTGCCGACGAGGTCGATAAATACGAGGCCCTGCTTATTAAAAATATAGAACAGGAGTTTGAACACAATCTTACCCAACAAATTTACGTGACACCCGAATGCTGGAACCTCATCAATGCTGCTAAAAATGCGACGATTCATGTTATTCGCCAAGGTGCGATGCATGAAAAAGACAATACAGCCGATCATATGCGGGAATGGTTGTTGCGAAATTTTATGGAGGAGATAACGCCTTCGCAAAAAGCAATGGTCTATTTAAAAAAAGAAGTAAGCGAACTGTATTAAGCGTCCTGAGTTTTAATTTCGTTGAGTTCGGTGTTTTTTTGTTTGGCATAGTTAAAACCACTTTCCCACCATTTCGCCATCATTACTTTGTCGAAGATTAACGAGTTTGTTGTTAAAACTGTAGGAGTGTAGTACAGATTAATGATAGCGTCGTGATTTCCGGCAACAAATTTTCCAATACGTATATTTTGCTTCTCAATTCGGTCGAGCATATAGGTATGCATATTGGTAAGCAGCGAAAAAACATTTTTTGATGGCAATCTATTATAGTAGGTCACTTCGGTTTCAAGGACAATAACATCTACCGATGTCGCGCCGCGATTAATCGCTTCTTCGATAGGAACCATACTTCCAAATCCGCCGTCGGCATATTCACATCCTTCCTTTTTTACCAGACTCATAAACGGAATGTAATTGCAGGAAATCCAAATCCAATCCAAAAAATCCTCGTATTCGAAGTCTTTAATGGATTTGTATTCCACCTGATTTAAAGAAAGATTTGATACTGTTACCACAACTTCTTTATTACTTTCTTTCAAGGAATTAAATTCGGTTGGTGTTAAGGTGTCTTCAATAAGTTTGCGGAGGTTGTTACTTTCGCCAAAGGTCTTACTTCCGCGTAAAAAATTTCGTAAAACAGCCAAATGATCGATTGAAATTTCCTTACCCCCGTACTTCATTTTTTTGGTGACAAACGGACGAATACTAAAAATACTGTTTTGATTTACTGAAGTGTATACTTCCTTTATTTTTTCAATTTTATCTAATGCAAGGTGCGATATAAGAAGGCTTCCGGTAGACGTTCCAACAAATAAATCGTAATTGTGCAACTGCTCTTGAATAAGATATTGTGCTACCCCCCGGCAAATGCTCCCTTACTCCCACCACCGGATATAACTAAAGCTCTCATTGTTGCGTAAGTATTGAATTTACATATGCTCGTTCGGTTTCTGAAAAACCATCCATCATTCCCGAAATCATACTTTTATTGTTGAAATCCTTTATTACTTCCCGAAACAATCCTCTGGCAAAATCGCGAAAACGCCAGGTAGGATGCACTGTGGCATTCACCAGGTTATGCAGAACTGTTGCGTCGTACAACTGAAGCTCATTCAAATATCCAAAAGCGCGTTGTCTAATTTCGAAACTATGATCTGGAGATGTATAACCCTTTAGTTCCTGTAAATAATTCGGCTTTTGTGCTTCGTGATAACCTTCGGTTACCAGAGCCAATACCAACCACAACTGACGCACATTTTTATCCTGAAAACCAATCACTCCCTTCACCTTGTCCATATATTCATTTCTTTTTTCAGGAAAAACAGACCAGAGATTGTAGAATGCAGCTTCCCTGGTGACATAAGATGCATCGTCCAAGAGCGATTCGTATTCGGGTTGTAATTCCTTCGGAATTACACTCAAAGTCAACGCAATTGCCTGCCGAATAAATAAATTGTCACTTTCAAAGCCTTGTTTGTATAACGGAAGCGTTTCAGCAAACGATTCACCTTCCAACTGATATACAGCTTCTTGTCCAATGTATTCATTGGAGGAAATAAGTGCCGTTTTTAAAGGAATTATTTTATCCTTCATAGGAACAGAACGTAAAGCTGATACTTCAAAATAACGCTTAATAAATGGTGATTGAAGCAAGGATTCATAGGCTTGTTCGGCTTTGAAGGCAGATTGTTGCAACCAGTCTGTTTCCCATTTTGAAATATCTTTGCTGGAAACGGCTTTTACTTCAGCTAAAAAATCGGTTGTAGTGACATTTTGAAAGCTGTGCCTTTGCAAATAATTCTTCACAGCACTTTTAAAAGCTTCTTCTCCAATTAATTCTTTCAGAATATGCAACGCCCAGGCTCCTTTTTCATAAAAAGTTAAAGAACTAGCATTCGGATTTACTACGCTCTCCCCCTTGCCTTCATCGCTTAGCTGTTTTAACTGCTCTGCTGTGTTGTATAACTTCCAGTAGTAATAATCACTTCCGAAGATTTCTTTTTCGGCCAGCAGCGCATAATAGCTTGCAAACCCTTCATGCAGCCAGTGATGTGTTCCCTCGGTCTCAGTGACTAAATTCCCGAACCATTGATGCGCCATTTCGTGGGCATTGACATTGACATAATTTCGATCATTAAAACCAATGGAGTCTACCACAAAAGCTTCAGAGAATACGGTAAGTGTAGTGTTTTCCATCCCTGCGTATAAAAAATCCTTTACAGGAACCTGTTTGTAATTCTGCCAGGGATAGGACAATCCGATTTCAGTCTCCAGAAAATCGAAGATTCTTTTGGTATACCTATAAGTAGTTTCGGTGTTGGAGGAATCAACCGGCTGAAAGTACAATTCAATGGGTATTCCCGAAGCAGATCGAAGCTCTTTTTTCTCAAAATCACCTATCACAAAGGCCACCAGATAACTCGACATGGGCTGTTGCATGTCCCATTTCCAGTATTTTTTTGAATTTTCTTCAGCAACTGAAATCAGTTTCCCATTGGCAATAACACTTTCATCCAAGGGTGCGACGATCGTGATGTCGAACTCAATTTTGTCGTTCATATCGTCTATACTGGGTAGCCAATGCGATGTGTACTTGCCTTGTCCCTGCGTCCAAATTTGCCCTACCGGGAAATAAACTGTCTGTTTAGGTATGGCTTCGTAAAAAAAAGAGGCTGTGTATTCTTTATTGGCTTCAAACGAGTTAACCAACCAAATTTTCTTTTCAGAAACAGAAACGGACACACTTTCTAAAGCTGTTTGCACTAACTTCATATTCACGCCATCCAAAAAGATAGAATCTGTTTTTTGCAAGACTTTGAAGGTAACCGTCATTGTCCCAACAATCTTTTTTTCTGAAGCGATAGGCTCAACAACCGCATCTATATGTAAAAAATCGACGAATTGTTTCTGCTGGGCAATTCCCTGAAAACTCAAGAATACCAAAATACAAATACCAATTTTAAAAAGCTGTTTTTGTACGATACTGTGCATAGTTAAAGATATTCAATAATAACAAAAAAAGCAGGCATTTGTTACAATACCTGCCTCTTAAATTTTATTATAAAACCTGAATTTACTCCGTAACTATAGGTGTTTCTATAGGAGTATTGCTTTTTACGACCACGAAATTAGAAATTGCATAGTAAGCGTTGCTTGTCCCTCCACTGTCACTCGTCCAATCTTCCAAATCGTATTCGAACGTGAAGGTTTCTCCTGCCATGGAAGTTGTAAAACTATCAATTCTATTAGGCACAGCCATTCCGGGACACCACCCTGCTCTATCCGGAGCCCAGTTTCCGCCTTGCGGCTGCACCGGGTTGCTTCCACACCCAATTGCATTCATATCGTGTACAAATCCTGTGGTCCCATTAATTAGCACTTGATGTATTCTAAAGCACCACTCGGCACACGGTCTCCCACCCGGATCGTTAGGGGTTGCATGTCCCCAACCTGTGATGATGGTGCGCAAGTTAGTTACTTCGGCATTATCGGGAATGGTTACTGTTTTATCGACATCAAAATTGTTTGGAACGCCGTACGGAATACCATCCAATGAGTGTCTGTTGTATTGTAAAATTTCGGCAATTGCATAGTAGGGGTAAGCTATATCGCCACCGGTAGTCACGTCGAAATCTACCGATACGTTCCAGCCGTCTGCTCCCCACACCTCTACAAAGGATTTTAACTCAACCGTTCCTGAAAGCATCGATTTGAAGTCGGTAACATCAATTTCGAAACCTCTTTCCAACTGGTGGTTATCCACGCCATAAGGCGTAATATATCTCCCTATTTCCATCCAACTGGCGTTTAATGGGTTTTTCACGGCTATATTTGCAAACACATCCCAGGCGTTACAACCTTCTCCTGGACACTCTAACTGCACATACATAGTAATTTTCGACACCTGAGTCATATCGAAGGGGAATTCGAAAGAACCCGTTCGAGTTTGAGACAGGCCATTACCGAATCCGTGTCTCGAATTTTGAAAAGTTTGTACGTTTGTCACGGTTTCCGTTGCCAATACACTGTTTCCGGTAACACTGATGGTTTCGGTACCCGCATCTACGCTGGATATTGTCACTGTTCCCTCTATAGTTCCCAAATTCTGATTATTGGGAGCGAAGCGTACATAGATAAGTTTGTCATCAATATTCGCATTTGTCGCGGTAAACGAAAGGGTATTGGTATAAATAGCACCATCTCTTGAAATTTCAAATTGAGCTTCGGAAGATGTAACGATGAGCTCATTGGTTAAATTCGTAGCATCGATTACAAAAGACTGTCTTGTAGAAACCTGATTTAATACAACATTATTAAAATCTAAATCCGTAACATCTACCGTAAATTGTGGTGTTAGATCAATTAGATTGGAAGATTCGTCCTTGGTACAACTGTGTATAAAGAAGACTGCCAAAAGCAAAAGGAAAGTGGAAGTTATATTAAAAACGGAACGAAATTTCATGGTAATTATAGTTTTTATTAGTGATGCCGAAAATACTAAAAATATGTGCATTTCGCTTCAATTTGGTTGTTAAGCTTATAAATATCTTAAGAAGGCTACTTTACAAACTTGGGATTTGTTAAATTCGTTTTATGAATTCTAATTTCTTGCAAACTCCTATAGATTATCTGAAGGGCGTAGGTCCTAATCGGGCAGCCCTGCTAAAAAAGGAGCTTGGAATTCATACCTTTCAGGATTTACTGAATTTATTTCCCAACAGATATTTAGATCGGACTCAATATTACAAAATAGGGCAATTGCAACAAACCAATGCCGAAGTTCAAATAATTGGGAAGATCACGCATATTAAAAGTGTGCAACAACAGCGTGGAAAGCGCTTAGTTGCAACGTTTATAGACGAAACCGGCACTATGGAACTGGTTTGGTTTCGGGGTCATAAATGGATTAAGGAAAATCTGAAGCCGAATGTGCCCTATGTTATCTTCGGAAAAACAAACTGGTTTAATGGTAGTTTTTCGATGCCTCATCCCGAAATGGAATTGCTGGAGGCGCATGAAAAAAGTATTCGTTCTGCCATGCAACCGGTGTACCCTTCCACCGAAAAATTATCGAACAGCGGAATTACAAATAGAGTTGTTAACGGACTCATGCAACAACTCTTTTTAGAGTCCCAAAATAACTTCGAAGAAAGCCTTTCAAAACCACTTCTCGATCAGCTAAAATTACTGCCAAAAAGTGAGGCCCTTTTTAATGTACATTTTCCAAAAAATCAAGCCCTTTTAGCACGTGCTCAATACCGATTAAAATTTGAAGAATTATTCTACATTCAACTGCAATTAATTCGGAAAAATCTAATTCATAAAGCAAAAATTAAGGGGTATCCATTCGATAAAATAGGAAGTAATTTTACCACCTTCTACAGTCACCATTTACCCTTCCAACTAACCGAGGCACAGAAACGGGTAGTTAAAGAAATTCGCAACGATTTGGGCAGCAATGCACAGATGAATCGTTTGTTGCAAGGTGACGTAGGTTCGGGAAAGACCATAGTTGCGTTATTATCAATGTTTATAGCACTTGACAATGGTTTTCAAGCCTGTTTAATGGCCCCGACTGAAATTTTGTCAGTCCAACACTATAATGGTATAGTCGAATTATGTAACAATTTGAATACCAGCATAGAACTACTTACCGGTTCAACTAAAGCTTCAAAAAGGAAAGAAATTCATAAAAAGCTGGAATATGGTGAAATAAACATCTTAATTGGCACCCATGCCCTACTCGAAGATACGGTAAAATTTAAAAATTTAGGCCTTGCCATCATCGACGAACAACATCGTTTTGGAGTGGCTCAACGCAGTAAATTATGGCACAAAAATGAGTATCCTCCACACGTTCTGGTAATGACCGCTACCCCCATCCCCCGCACCCTCGCTATGAGCGTTTATGGCGACCTTGATATTAGTGTAATTGACGAACTTCCGCCGGGCAGAAAAGAGGTGAAAACTGTGCACCGTTTTGATTCGAACAGACTGAAGGTTTTTCGGTTTTTAAAGGATGAAATTTCAAAGGGCAGACAGGTCTATATTGTATACCCCTTAATACAGGAAAGTGAAGCTTTGGATTATAAAGATTTGATGGATGGATACGAGAGCATTGCACGGGAGTTTCCAATGCCAAATTATCAAATTTCGATTGTCCATGGCCAAATGAAGTCGGTTGATAAAGATTTTGAAATGAACCGATTTGTAAAAGGTGAAACACACATCATGGTGGCGACAACCGTAATTGAGGTAGGTGTCGATGTTCCCAATGCCAGTGTAATGGTCATAGAAAGTGCCGAACGCTTCGGATTGTCACAGCTGCACCAGTTGCGGGGTCGCGTAGGACGTGGCGCAGAACAGAGTTATTGTATTTTAATGACTGGCAACAAACTGTCCGACGATGCCCGCACCCGTTTAGAGACGATGGTGCGCACAAACGACGGTTTTGAAATTAGTGAAGTAGATTTAAAATTACGAGGACCGGGTGACCTTATGGGAACACAACAAAGCGGCGTACTCAACCTTCGGATTGCAGATATTATGAAGGATGGTGAGATTTTGAAGATTGCCAGAAGCTATGCCATTCAGGTATTAAAGCAGGACCCCTCACTGTCCCAACCTGAAAACATTCCCATAAAAAAGACCTTTGCCCAGTTAACGAGGTATAAAAACATTTGGAATTATATTTCGTAAAATAAAACGTTCATTACTCTTTCACCAATTTTAAACGGGCCCCACCATTTGGGAGAGTAACAATTACAAAATAGGCTCCCGATTTCAAGTTTGAAATAGACATTGAGAACCCTGAGGTTGCTTTGTAATTAACTTGCTTTAATTTCTCTCCCAACACACTGTAAATAGAAGCATCTGCGTTTTCAAATTCGGCTCCAAGGTCGATTGTTATCAAATCGGTGGAAGGGTTTGGGTATAGACGAATCTGATTGATTGAGGTGTTATTTTCCGTCTCTAAATTAAACAATCGTAATTCATTTTCATTAACCCCGGTTTGCATATACTGACCTAAACAACTTGAAAACATTCCCAAACAAATTACCATACCAATAAAACTGCTTTTTTGAGAAAATTTTAAAGTGGGAACTAATTTTCGGATGGGTCCAAGATTTTTCATAATTCAGTATAATTTATTCATTATGAGACAAATGTAGACCGTAATCTTTGTATATACCCTAGTGATACCCTTCAGTTTACAAGGGGAAAATTCCCCTATTTAGGATAGGGGATTCTATTTTTTTTACTTCGTTGAATTCGACAATTTCAATTAATACAAATAAAAAAGCTAAATTGTTTCAATAAATGGTTAGCGATTTTAAGCCACTTTCTTATGAAAAATCCCTTCAATTTATCCTTTCTTTTACTGTTTACAGTATTTAGCATTGGAAGTGTAAAAGCGCAGGCTTCACTGGATGGGACTCACGAAGAATGGGAATATGCGTTGGAAGGAACCGGTGATATACTGCAAATAGGCATCCCGGTTACCGCCGGTATTGTTTCGCTTCTCGAAAAAGACTATGAAGGCACCAAACAATTGGCTCTTTCTTATGGCACCACAATGGCTATTACGTATACCCTGAAACATCTTATAAAAAGTAGGCGTCCGGAAGGACGCAACAGGTACGATTCCTTCCCTAGCGGGCATACCTCTTCGGCATTTTCGGGAGCAGCATTTATTCAAAAGCGATACGGATGGAAATACGGTTGGATTGCGTATTTCCTGGCAAGTATCGTAGGCGTTAGCAGAATGGAAGGTCCGGACGGATATCACAACTTTTGGGACATTGTGGGAGGAGCCACCGTGGGGATAGGCAGTAGTTACTTATATACGACCTCGTATGCAAAAGAAACGGTCCAAATTGGTTTTTCTTCCGGAAATAAAAGCTATCTCTTCAGCATTTATTATAGCTTCTGAAAAATAATTTCACACCTCAAAATTATTTTTATATAAATATAAATAGTTAACTTCAAACCACTTAACTTTATATAAGTAGATGAAATGACTAACTAATTCACAACTGCTATGGCCACACCAAAGAATATTTCCCGAATCCCCTTGCTCCTATTTTCGATTCTTCTTCTACTCCTAACGGCCTGTGGAGATAACAATTCGGACAAACCTGAATCCTTCGAAAAGTTTCTAAAACCAAAAACAGAAACTTTTGAAGCCACTACGCAGGAAAACACCGCTGCGGTGTCGGCTTCGGTCATAAAATCTCTCGATTCGTACGATGCAAAAACCGGTACCTATGTCTTTTCAGATAATGCAGATGAAGTGGAAGATCTCAAGCCGGGAACGGTTGTTTTGTTTGAAACGCATTCCCTTCGGAAGATAAAAAGCGTAAAGAAGGAAGGTAGGAAAATTGTAGTCACCTCTGAATATGCCAGACTAACAGACTATTACAAGGATGCAAAAATAAGCTACGAAACCCCGGTAAATTGGAACGATTTTCAGAGCAGTTCTATTGGAATGAATATCGGTCAGCCCATTGCCACCATGGCAACCCCAATGATGAGTCTCATAAGTCCGCAAGATGGAGAAATTGAAGCAGGTGAAACTGAAGGATCTAATGTTGTTCTGCAACGCGAGATAAATGGTTGGAAGATTAAATTTGAACTCAATCCCGTAGCAGGCAGCAGATTAAATATTAAACTTTCTGCTACCAAAGGAAATGTTTGCAGTATCACTGCCGAAGGATTTATCTCTTCGTTTACCAGCAATGCAGATGTCGTTATTGAAGGTGGGGCAACACAACATGTATCGTACAATAATAACGGCATGCAGGGAGAGATGGAAGTTAAGTTCGCGGCTGTAGGCCTGGGGTCTGAAATTGCCATCTTGGAAATTCCCGCGAGTATTGAGCGCACTATCCTTGTCAACGGTATCATTCCGGTTACACTCCGACTTAAAGCAAATCTTAAAATTTATCCCGAAGTGGCTGCAGGAAGCAGTAGTCAGGTGAGTATGAAACTGACTTATGACAGTAACATCGGCTTTTCATACGAAGCAGGTAGAGTTACTTCCCGAGGAGAAGTCACGGGAGATAATGCTCGACAAACGGGAGACAGTAACACGGCAACTGCCGGTATAGCCGGAATGGGTGTAGGCGTGGAATTCCCACGGATGGAAGTAGGTATTTTAGGAAATACCATTGTGCCCTATATTTTGCTGAACACACATACCTCGTCGTATTTAAGTACCGGATTGCTCGATAACAGACCCTGCCATACAGCTACCTGTAAATATGAAGTCCATGTGGGTGTAAGTCTTAACTTTCTGGGTATTGCCTCCGTTAATCACGATTACAAGGCGTTCGAGGAAGAAAAACGTTGGGTGGCAGAAGGTTCACATTGTGGGGATTGAGAATATCAAAGTTAACAGGTGACAATAAGCATTTACTCTTTCAGCAATTGATCCACAAAAGCCTCAAATTCTTTTACAAATTTTGTGTACTCCTCTCCTGTGGCGGGGCCATTAAATCCTGTATGGATTCTGCGCACCTTCCCTGTCTTATCAATAAAAATGGTAGTGGGATAAGACAAAACATGATTTAGCATAGGTAATTTATCGTTGGCCTTTTGTTTACTACCTCCGCCATACTGCGCCAATAAAATTGGATAAGGCACTTCTACAGCTGTTCGCAATTTTTCAATGGCTTGAAGTGCTCTGGCTTCAGTTTTGGCATATTCGAAAGCCAGGGCAACCATTTCCAGACTATCGCTTTTGTTTGCCTTATAAAATTGGGTAAAGTATTTTGTTTCATCTAAGCAATTAGGACACCAGGTTCCCATTATTTGTACGATTACCACTTTATTTTTAAATTGGTCATCGTCCAAGGATACCATTTTCCCTTTTGAATCGGGGAATGAAAACTTTAATCTATCATAACCTTCCTTTAAAAAAGTGAGGGAATCGGCTTTGGGCAATTCGAACATTTCGTTACGCTTTGCAGTAAATGGCTCTTTCCAATGACTCCCGCTGTAAAATATACCCTCCATAAGGCTGTCGTTTACAACTGCTTCAAATAAAAAGGCATGTGCTCCATCGAAAGTTGAGAGTTTAAGCGAATCCCCTTCCACTGCCCCTTCCAAATATCTGTAATCTCCGGTTGTGGTTCTAAATGTACCGGTTACCTTATGCCCTATTTGATCAAAAATACCCTTGGCGATATAGCGATCTTCGGCAGTATTGGGACTAAAAACGGCTTCCCAATTTCCCTTTACGGTTTGCTTTGGCGCAACTTTTACATTAAAACGTTCGGCCCGCCCCTGTTTCATTTTAAAAGGTACAGTTCGGTCCATACTAGGTTTAATAAAATCGCCATAGATAGAATCTTCGGCAAAAATTCCTTTAAAAACCCCTTCAAATACAGGATGATTAATATGAATGGAATCTCCAAAGAAGGTCACATCTGTAATTTCAATTTTTTCTTCCGCATTAAAAAAGTACAAGGTCTTATCGGCTGTGTATTCCATTAAGAAGGGAAGCTTTTTTCCCTTTCCCAAATCCAATTCGACTCGCCACTCTCCTACCTTCGGAGTTTTAGGGTCCCTATCACAGGAAATAAAAAGACCCAGTGTGAGTAGCGTAAAAAAATATCGAGTAAAATTGACTTGCATGATGTTATGTTTTATAAGGGTAAAAATACAAACAAAAAAATAGGCGCTATGGTAATTAACGCCTATTTAAGAAGATTTCTTACTGTTTTTTAGTTCTCGTTGTACAAACTATTTAGAGTTTGTTTCTGCATGCTTTGTTTTTCGGAAACTGTATTCAAAGTGGTTTCAAATTGCGAAATCTTCGCTTCCACCCTAGCAATAGTAGCCTCCTTAGCTGCAATCTCTGCGGCCGAAATAGACTTCTTAGCCTTTGCATCATCTAATCTAGTCTTGGCAGCTGCTAATTTTCTTTGTGCGTCTTGTAACTGATTTCGTCTTTTTTCTAAAACAATATCGGCTTGATTTACTTTCGATTTTGCCTCTGAGGCTCTGGCCATACCCAGTTCCTTACCTTTAAGAGTGGCATTCGTATTTTTCACTTCCTTTTGTACTTCTTTCTTTATTTCTTTGACCTCCTTCTTTGCCTCATCCTTAGCCTCCATAGGACGGGTTTTAGGTTCGGCAAGTATTTTCTTCATAGTCTCATTAATACTTTTTCTTTCTTCCTCGGTTTTGGCAAAACTTAACTTCTTTTCATAACTTTCACGAAGCTCCTTATCGGCTTTTGAAAGATCTATCTCGGTGCTCGAAGATTTCTCAACTTTTGCGTCCGTCTTTTCTTTCTGAACCTCCTTTTTTTCGACTACTGCTTTGGTTTTAACTTCTGTCTTTTTTTTCACCGCTCCGCCCTCAGCCTTTATTTGTTCTTTTTTTCCGTTGATATCACTTTGGGTTTTTCCGGTCGCATCCTGGGCCAAAACTGCACTGTTACCAATAAATAGTGTGAATGCAATCGTCATTAAAATGTATTGTAAATTTTTCATAATGGTGTGGTTTAAATACTGTCTAATTCTTCCATTGCTTCTTCAAGTTCTTTGGCTTCTTGTTCCAATTGTTCACTCATCGCTTCGGCCTCGCTTTCAACGGAATCTATTTTTTCAATTACCGCGTTTGTTTCGGCTTCTTCCTCTTTATTAGTGTCCCGACAGGAAGTAAGTCCAACTATTAAAAGAAGCATAATTAGTTTAATTAAAAATTTCATAAAATAGGGTTTTAAAAATGGAATTTTAAATCTACGAATTATGAGGCAATATTTGAATGCTATGCGCAATATTTTATCTTTGTATCCTTAAATTACAATCGTAATGAAGATTTCGTACAACTGGCTGAAACAATTTATAAATCTTGACTGGGAGGCAGAAAAGACCGGAGAATTATTAACCGATCTGGGGCTGGAAATTGAAGGCATCGAAAAATTTACTTCGGTTCCCGGCGGACTCGAAGGTGTGGTAGTTGGCGAGGTAGTGGAATGCGGTCCTCATCCCAACGCAGACCGGTTAAAAATCACTCAGGTCGATTTGGGAAAAGAAACAGTGCAAATTGTGTGTGGAGCTCCCAATGTAGCCAAAGGACAAAAAGTACCAGTGGCAACTGTCGGTACCACATTATATGACGGTGAAGGTAATCCCTGGCAGATTAAAAAAGGGAAAATTAGAGGTGAAGTTAGTAATGGAATGATCTGTGCCGAAGATGAACTAGGCTTAGGACAAAGTCATGACGGCATTATGATTCTGGATGAAAAATATAAGGCCGGAACTCCGGTTCATACACTTTTTGAAATAGAAAACGATACGGTGTTTGAAATAGGACTTACGCCCAATCGCGCAGATGCAATGAGCCATTTAGGTGTTGCGCGCGATTTACGTGCCGGTTTGTTACAACAAAATGTATCCATAGAATTAATAACACCCTCTACCAGTAGTTTTCATATAGACAACCGCTCGTTAAAGATAGATGTGGCAGTAGCTAACAACGAGTTGGCTCCGAGATACTGCGGACTTACAATTTCAGGATTAAAGGTTGCCGACTCTCCGGCATGGCTTCAAAATAGATTGAAGGCAATAGACCTCACTCCTATCAATAATATAGTAGATGTAACAAATTATATTTTACACGAATTAGGGCAACCGCTCCACGCCTTTGATGCTGCAAAAATTGCGGGTGGGAAAATTAATGTAAAAACCTTACCCACAGGAACAAAGTTCACAACGCTTGATGGTGTTGAACGTGAATTGCACGAAGAAGATTTAATGATTTGTGATGCCTCTGCTCCTCTGTGCATAGCAGGTGTTTTTGGAGGAATAAATAGTGGTGTTACCGAAACAACTACAAGTATTTTTCTGGAAAGCGCTTATTTTAACCCTATAAGTGTTCGGAAAACAGCGAAACGCCACGGTTTAAATACCGATGCTTCTTTCCGCTTTGAAAGAGGAATCGATCCCAACATTACAGAATACGCCCTTATGCGCGCAGCTATTCTTCTATCAGAAATTGCCGGCGGCGAGGTAACCAGCGATATCGTCGATATTTATCCTAAAAAGATTGAGGACCATCTAGTAGTGCTCAATTTCGCGAACACCACAAAATTAATTGGGGAAGAAATTCCAAAAGAAACCATTAAAAGTATCCTTACTTCACTGGACATAAAAGTGAACAACGTAACCGAAACCGGTATAGGAATGACCATTCCTGCTTACCGAAACGATGTTACCCGAGAGGCCGATGTGATTGAGGAAATTTTACGAGTTTACGGCTACAACAAAATCACTTTCACCCAAAAACTAAACGCCTCTATCGCTTCTACAGAACGGGTTGAAGATTATAAAATTCAGGATAAAACAGCGGGACAACTTATTGCTCTTGGGTTTCATGAAATGCTGGGGAATTCTTTAACCTCTCCTAAATACATTTCGTTGAGCGATTCCCTTTCGGAAGCACATAATATTACCATGCTCAACCCGCTTAGTCAGGATCTGTCGGTATTACGCCAATCTATGTTATTTGGTGGTATGGAAGCCTTGGCATACAACAACAACCGAAGAACAAACAATGTGAAGTTGTTCGAATTCGGAAAAACCTACCACAATTATCCTGATGGAAGAGCCGAAAAGAAGCACTTATCGCTTACCATTTCTGGAAATCAAGAAGAGGACAATTGGAGGATTGGACATTCCGAAAAAAGTGATTTCTTTTATGCCAAAGGGATTATCACGAGCATTTTAGACCGCTTGGGAATTTCCGGCTATACCGAAAAAGGTGTGAAAAGCGATATTTTCTCGGAAGGGCTTTCAGTAGTTAAAAATAAAAAGACATTGGTTGACTTTGGAGTTGTAAAGAAAAAAATAACCAAAGCCTTTGCTGTTGAAGGAGAAGCCATATTTGCAGATTTTAACTGGGATGCCGTTTTAGAAGAAATTCCAACGCATAATTTTAATGTAAGCCCTATCCCGAAATTTCCACAGGTAAAACGTGATTTTGCGTTACTTCTCGATGAAAACATAAGCTTCGATGTTTTAAAAGCATCTGCCTTGCAAACAGAACGTGAATTGTTAAAAGAAGTAACCTTGTTCGATGTGTATACCGGGAAAAATCTTCCGAAAGGTAAAAAGTCGTATGCCCTGAGTTTTACGCTTCAAGACGAAAAGAAAACACTAACCGACAAGCAAATCGACAAGATTATGAAAAAATTGCAACAGCGATTTGAAAGCGATTTTGGAGCTACTTTACGGTAATTTTATTTGGAGGGAAAAACCAGGCCCTCAACTATATGAAAAAAGCCGTTGGAGTGATAAAAATTGGATGCAGTAACTGTGGCCGTATTATTTTGTGAATCTACCAACACCAATTGTCCATTCACCTCTTTGATACCTAAATTTTCACCATTAAGGGTTCGTAAATAGGCCTTTCCTGAATTATTGGCGATGGCTTTCTTTAAAGAATAACTGTCCAGTCGGCCGGGAATAATATAAAATTTAAAAAATTGTTCCAGCGCGTTACCTTCGGAAAATAATGCCTTATAAGTTTCTTCGGGAAGTGCTCGATAGGAACTGTCTACAGATACAAAAACCGTGAACATGGTTCCTTCTTTAAATATATCTTGTTCGTAATCTTCTAATAGTAACCCTGTTTCAGCAAACCCGGGAGCCAGTGCCAGATTTTCAAAAAGTGATTTCTCCGAGCTAAAAGTAACGCCATTCCATTCGGTTTCAACAAGTACGTCGTCTGAACTGACATATTTCTGCGCACAAAGGGAGGAACTAAAAATTACACTCACAAAAAGACTGATAACAAGAATA
The DNA here is from genome assembly GCF_002813135.1 of Ulvibacter sp. MAR_2010_11. Classification (NCBI taxonomy): domain Bacteria; kingdom Pseudomonadati; phylum Bacteroidota; class Flavobacteriia; order Flavobacteriales; family Flavobacteriaceae; genus Ulvibacter; species Ulvibacter sp. MAR_2010_11. Next base: position 2,975,306 of record NZ_PHTY01000001.1, read on the forward strand.
GGTTTCATATTTCAAATTTTTTCCGGATAAAAATAAACAAATACGATACCAAAACGGGGAATGCGCTTAATTATTTAAAATTTACTTCAAATAATTGTTAAAATCTTGGTTGGCTGCCCGCTTGGTTGTACTTTTAATTTGCAAATTATTTTATGGTGCCAACTCGAGTAAATATTGAAAAGAAACTTATTAATGTTCGGAATCGACGTATTACTGGAGGTGATATCCTTGCGGAAGTGCATCGTATTTTTGCCGAAACTACTGCTGAAAGAACGAGTATTCGTGCCACCCTTATCGAAAAGCCTTCAGAAATTTCGGAGGCAAACAAACTATGTTTGGATTTAATTGCTTCGGAAAGAATTTTCCACATAGAGGATATCAGAAAACTATGTGTGACCTATAGACTGCGATTTTTAGACGCACATTTTTTTAAGGGTACCTTCCCTTCCGAAGCTATTTCAGAAATAAGAAAACTGGAAAAAGAGCATCACACACAACTGCAGCATTTTAAAATAATGGCGCCTTCCAAGCTCTTAAAATTGGAAAACGCAGACGATCCGGTACTTTTTGTGCCTATGGGAAACGATTATTTCTATTTTATCTATAAATGGGGAAACGACTTACATCCGTTGCGAAAACTACTAATGTGGCCCTATCGCAATTTTGAGAATCTGGTTTTTACCGTTCTAATTCTCAGTATGGTTTTGACAGCCATGACCCCCATCAAACTGTTTTCACATACAGCAGCCATGCAGGAATATTTATTATTATTCCTTTTTATGTTCAAAGCAGTGGCAGGAATTGTATTGTTTTATGGTTTTGCCAAAGGAAAAAATTTCAACACAGCTATCTGGGATAGCCAATACTATAATGCATAAACTATGAGCGATCACACACAAGATACAGTTAGAATTTATACCGGCCCGGCAATGATTGTCAAAGGATTGGTGGCACGATTAAACGATTTGGGAATAAGTCCTATAGAGCGCAACGATAATGAAAGCAGCATACAAGCAGGCTTCACCATTGGTGTTCCGGGACAGATAATGCTGTATATCAGAAAAGATGAATTGCCGAAGGCCCAATCTGCCATCGACGAATATTTAAAGGAAATAGGTGAATAATTACGCCTCTACCGAATACATTTTTTCGCGTAGCTCCTTTATTTTCTTATCGCCCATATACTCATCGAAGGTCATATATCGATCGATTACTCCTCCCGGAGTTAACTCGATTACTCGGTTCGCTACGGTTTGTGCAAATTCGTGATCGTGTGTGGTAAGAAGCACAGTTCCTTTAAAATTCTTCAATGAATTATTAAAAGCTGTAATCGATTCCAAGTCCAAGTGATTTGTAGGTTCATCCAGCATAACTACATTGGCACGCATCATCATCATGCGGCTTAACATACAGCGTACTTTTTCACCTCCCGAAAGCACATTACATTTTTTTAAGGCCTCTTCTCCACTAAATAACATTTTACCCAAAAAGCCGCGAATATGTACTTCTTCACGCTCTTCTTCGGTCTTGGCCCACTGACGTAACCAGTCTACCAGTGACATATCGTTATCGAAAAACTTCTGATTGTCCAAGGGTAAATAACTCTGATTGGTAGTAACTCCCCATTGATATTCCCCTGAATCGGCTTTTGCCTTCCCGTTGATTATTTCATAAAAGGCTGAAGTAGCACGCGAATCTTTCGAATACACAACCACTTTGTCACCTTTGGTAAGGTTGATATCGATATTTCGGAACAACACTTCTCCATCTAAGGATGCTGAAAGTCCGTCGATGTTTAAAATCTGATCTCCTGCTTCGCGCTCTCGTTCAAAAATAATGGCAGGATAGCGTCTGCTCGATGGTTTTATATCGGAAACATTTAACTTGTCGATCATCTTCTTTCTACTGGTAGCCTGCTTCGATTTGGCCACGTTGGCAGAAAAACGTCGAATAAATTCCTCCAGTTCCTTTTTCTTTTCTTCGGCTTTCTTGTTTTGCTGAGCTCGTTGACGTGCTGCCAACTGACTACTTTCATACCAGAACGTATAGTTTCCGCTGTAATGATTTATTTTTCCGAAGTCGATATCACTAATATGTGTACACACCGAATCTAAAAAGTGACGGTCGTGAGACACCACAATAACACAGTTGTCATAGTTCGCCAAAAAGTTTTCCAACCATGAAATGGTTTCATAATCCAGATCGTTGGTCGGCTCATCCATGATCAACACATCAGGGTTGCCAAACAAGGCCTGCGCCAAAAGCACACGTACCTTTTGTTTTCCGTCCAGATCACTCATCAAGGTATAATGGAGGCTTTCGCCTATTCCCAGATTGGAAAGCATGGCGGCGGCATCACTTTCGGCATTCCAACCATTCATCTCTTCGAAAGCAACCTGCAATTCGCCTATTTTTTCGGCGTTGGCATCGGTATAATCTTCGTAGAGCTTGTCGATTTGCGATTTGATGGCAAAAAGTTCTTGGTTCCCTCTTACTACAGTTTCCAATACCATAAACTCGTCGTAGGCACTATGGTCTTGCTCCAGCACAGACATGCGTTTGCCCTTCTCCAGATGAACATGCCCTGCTGTTGGATCTTTCTTTCCTGAAAGCAACTTTAAAAAAGTAGATTTTCCGGCGCCGTTTGCACCTATAATCCCGTAGCAATTGCCCTGAACAAACTGCGTACTTACCTCATCAAACAATATACGCTTGCCAAATTGAACCGATAAATTAGAAACTGATAACATCTGCCTTTTTTCGTTTTAAAATTTGCGGCAAAAGTAGCTAATAAACTGGTATTGAAGAAACATTAACGTTTTAAAATTCCTTTTAACGAGGAATTAACAAAATGAGTTGAAACTGTCCCTATTTTTGTTATCATCCAATTTGATAAATACTTTGTATAGACGGCTACTTTTTATAATCTGTATTTCCTTTGTTATTTCCTGTAATAATAAAGATTCTGAATCTTCTGAAACCGTTTGGATTGGTGGCGAAGTAATTAACCCGAAAACAGATTATATTGTCCTGTATAAGGACAATTGCATACTGGATACCGTAAAACTCAACAGCAGAAATTTCTTTTTATACGAAAACCACGAACTTCAGGAAGGATTGTATTCTTTTCAGCATAATGAATTTCAAATATTCTATGTGGAACCGGGAGACAGCTTGATGTTACGGGTAAATACGGTCGATTTTGACGAATCGTTGACCTATACAGGTAAGGGAGCTGAAAAGAACAATTTTTTGATGGAGTTGTTTTTAATAAATGAAGAAGAAAATAAGCTGGTGCCAAAATGGTATTCGCTACCTCCGGCAACTTACGAACAAAAGCTAGATTCTTTAAAACAGATAAGAGAACAATTATACAGCGAATTTGTTTCAAAATACGATCCGAGTAAAGGATTAAAGCAAATTGCAAAAGCGAATATTGAATACGATTATTACTCTAAAAAGGAAATGTACACTTCGGTCAACGCTTCCAATCCTGAAAACAGTAATCCGCAAAATTTTCCAAAAGACTTTTATGCCTATAGGGACAAAATAGACTTTGGTAACGATAATCTTAGATCTTATTATCCTTACTATCGTTTTCTAAACAGATATTTCGACAACATTGCTGCTACAAAATACAGTGACCAAAATGCAACAAACAAATATTCTTATATACACTGTGAACGAAAATTTAAGATTATTGACAGTTTGGTTACAAGTGATTCTTTAAAAAATAACTTATTGCGTTCTTGCATCAAAAATTACCTTATTAATGGAAAAGACGCTCAGAATGAACAATTAATGGTTGCACTTTTCCTTAAGATGAATAACAACAAAATGCATCATACGGAAATACAAAAACTAGCTGAGGCGACGATAAATCTCACTCCTGGCAATAAAATTCCCAATGTGTTAATAGTGTCTACAGATAACACTGCCAAAGATTTGCGGAGCACAATAAGTAAGCCTACCGTACTGTATTTCTGGTCGGGACAATCTGTAAAACATTATAGAGACATTCACTCTAAGGCAGCCGAGTTAAAGGCGAAATATCCCGAATACGATTTTATTGGAATTAATACCGATACTCACTTTAAAAAATGGCGTGACATCGTAAAAAAATCTGGGTATAATGCTGATATGGAATATCAACTTGAAAACATTGAAGAAGCTGAGGCAAAACTCGTTATAAATTCGATAAATAAAGCGATGATCCTCACCAAAAATGCTGTTATACTTGAAAGTAATGCAAATCTCTTCAGCACCTCTATTGAAGGCTTATTGCTTGGGTATTTAAACTAAAAAGCCTTCCAAAATTTGAAAGGCTCTTCCATTAATTGTATCTATTAAATTAGTTTCCTTTTTTGTAATCTGCAAGAAACTGCGCCAGACCTATATCGGTAAGTGGGTGCTTTAACAATCCTTCAATCGAAGATAAAGGCCCTGTCATTACATCGGCACCAATCTTTGCACATTCTATAATGTGCATGCTATGACGAATAGATGCTGCCAATATTTGAGTTTCGTAGCCGTAGTTATCGTAAATCTGTCGTATTTCGGCAATAAGATTCAATCCGTCTGTAGAAATATCATCCAGGCGTCCTATAAAAGGTGAAACATAGGTAGCTCCGGCTTTTGCTGCCAATAACGCCTGCCCCGAAGAAAATACCAGGGTACAATTGGTACGAATTCCGTGATCTGTAAAGTATTTAATTGCTTTTATACCTTCTTTAATCATAGGCACTTTTACTACGATCTGCTCGTGTAATTCGGCCAGCTCCTCTCCTTCTTTTACAATACCTTTAAAATCGGTTGCAATCACTTCGGCAGAAACATCACCATCGACAATCTTACAAATGTCCACATAGTGCTTTAATATATTGTTACGTCCGGTGATACCCTCTTTCGCCATTAGTGAAGGGTTAGTGGTAACACCATCCAGTACACCTAAGTTCTGGGCTTCGCGAATTTGATCCAAATTTGCAGTATCAATGAAGAATTTCATAGTAAGAGGTTTTCGTTTTTAATTGGTGCAAAAGTACATAACATTACAGGTGTTTGAAACCTTTGTTGTATAATTTTTTCTGAAGTAATTCAAACTTCCTTACTTTATTTTATAATGCTTTAACAACATACGCTCGTAGACCTTGTCGGGCAGAATTCTTTTAAGAACAATTGAAAATTTTTGAAGCGAGGCACCTACTTTATAATGGATTCTCGGATTCCCGGTTTCAATGATTTTATAAACAACCGCTGCCATCTTTTTTGGATCTTCCCCCTGATCTACATGCTCGTTCATCATATTCAGCGTATTTGAATAGGCTGTTTTATAAGGAGAATCGTCAAGCACAGGAGCGTGATACCGCCCTGCGGCGATATTGGTAGCAAAATCTCCGGGTGCCACATTGGTCATTTTAATACCAAATTGCTGTACTTCCATTCTAAACGCTTCGGTAGTGATTTCGAGTGCCGCTTTCGAGGCACTGTATATTCCGCGATAGGGTAATCCCATATATCCGGCAATAGATGTGATATTAATTATATGTCCGCTTTTTTGTTGCCGCATCTGAGGCAAAACAGCTTTAATCACTTCAATGGGACCGTACAAATTGGTCTCGAAGGCTTTTTTAATTTCTTCTGAAGGAGTTTCTTCGATGGGGCCTGTGATTCCTACTCCCGCATTATTTATAACAACATCTAATTTTCCCTCTTTTTTTATAATTTCTGAAACAGCTTCGGAAATAGATTCCGGCTGCAGAACATCCAGTCGTAATAAAGAAAAGCTGCAGCTATCACTATATTTTTGGGGTGAACGGCTGGTTCCGTAGACAATACAGCCTTTTTTAGTAAGATATTCGCCAATTGCTTTGCCAATTCCTGAAGATCCTCCCGTAATTAATACAACTTTAGACATAGATTTTGCTTGCGACAGACAAAGATGCGGTTACAAAGATTGATTTCCAAATTGTGAAGTAGAAAAGAGTACTATTTGCTATTTTATTTGAAAACTGTATTAGAAGTATGACATCCCGATTACTATCGGGATTTTGTACAACTCAATGTTTATAATGCGATGTGCTTTACGAAACATTGTTGTACAAAAAATGGCAAGCTACCTACATCACACCGCTACGACCATCTACCCTTGCTGCGTTCCCGCCCTGGGGGATTCAACAGGAGCTGGTTGTGTAGGACTTGCCGGTGCAAATATACGGCAATTTGTAAGTTGTTGCAAGGATTTTTAGTTCTAGATTATAATAAATATCTTGCCAAAAAATTGAGCACTCCATGAAAATATATAAACAGGTAATTGTGACCGCATTAGTGATACTAAGTGTTGGTTGTGGAAATAAACCCGAAAAGGATTCCGATTTGTTTGCAATCGAAATAAAAGAAGGAAAGAAGGCATTTACGGTTTCGGATGTACCCATGGTTTCCATAAAAAGCAAGAAAAACAAGGCGATCGAAGCTGTAAAATATACACTGGATGGTTTGGAAATTGCTTCAGTAAACGGAAATAAAGAAACCTCAGTAAATCTTTCAGAAAAAAAACTGGGAATTAGAACGATCGAAGCTACTATCACTTCGGAAGGAAACACCTATAGCATTTCAAAAAACATTACGCTGCTCGCCTCCACTACTCCTAAACTATACACTTATACTATTCTCGAAATCTATCCGCACGACATCGAAGCCTATACGCAAGGACTCGAATTTCATAATGACACGCTTTACGAAAGCACGGGGCAATACAAAGAATCGACCCTTCGGAAAACCAATTACACTACCGGAAGCATCCTTAAAAAAGTCGCATTGCAGGATCAGTATTTTGCGGAAGGACTCACTATTGTAAACGATAAAATTTTTCAGCTTACATGGCGTGAGAACACCGGCTTTATCTACGATCTAAGGACCATGGATAAAAAAGGCAGCTTTGTGTATGGCGAAAGCAAAGAAGGCTGGGGCTTGTGTAACAACGGTTCGGTAATCTTTAAAAGCGATGGCACCGAAAAAATTTGGACTCTGAATGCTGAAACGCTTGCCGAGGAAGGATATATTGAGATGTATACCAACACCAGCAAAATCCCGAAAGTAAACGAGCTGGAATGGGTTGACGGAAAAATTTACGCCAATATTTACCAACAAGGCGCTATTGCTATTGTAAACCCTGAAAACGGAGCGGTGGAAGGCGTCATTGACCTTACCAGCCTTAAAGACAAGGTAACCCAACATGACGCATTGGATGTATTAAATGGTATTGCCTACAAAGGTGAAAAGAACATTTTGTATGTTACCGGAAAAAATTGGGACAGACTTTTTAAGATTCAGATTATTGAAAAATAATTTTAAAAAGGAGTTTTCACTCATTTAAAGCAGCCGGAAAGTTAACGCTACGCTATAAATAATTGGTCTGATTTTAGCGCACCACACTGCTGCATTACAATTTACAGTTGGAATGCCAAAGATACTTCATGAAAAGTTCGGGCAATTACAATAATAAGCTTCATAAAAAGTTATATTTTTACTGAAAATTTTTCTGAATGAAGTATGTATACGGATTGGCACTAGTCTTTTGCCTTGTTTTATGGAGTTCTTGCCGCAACGATTTTGAAAGTGTCGCCAGTACCGGAAATCTCGAATTTTCAAAAGATACAGTGTATCTGGATACTGTTTTTACAAACATCGGCTCCAGTACCTATAATTTAAAAGTCTATAACCGAAGTGATGAAGATATCAATATCCCAACCATTAGTTTGGGAGATGGAGAGGCATCGAACTACCGACTCAATGTGGACGGGATTCCCGGGAAAACATTTGAAAATATACAGATTCTTGCCAAGGACAGTATTTTTATTTTTGTTGAAACCACCATCGATATCAATAATTATCCCAATCCGCAGAACGCCTTTTTATATACCGATCAGATTTTGTTTGACAGCGGAGGAAACGAACAAAAAGTGGAACTCGTAACTCTTGTGAAGGATGCGGTGTTTCTGTTTCCTGCCGATTTAGGAAATGGAATGTTCGAAACTTTAAATTTGGGAACGGACGAAGACGGGAACGATGTTTTAATAGAAGGCTTCTTTTTGGATGATTCCGAATTGACCTTTACCGATGAAAGACCCTATGTAATTTATGGCTATGCAGCGGTTGGTGTTGGCAAAACGCTCAACGTACAACCCGGCGCTCGTGTACATTTTCATGCAAACAGTGGAATTTTAGTAGCAAATACCGGTTCTATAAAGTCCAATGGCGCACCAAGTAACGATCCCGAATTGATGGAGAATGAAATTATTTTTGAAGGAGATCGGTTAGAACCCGATTTTTCTGATATTCCCGGACAATGGGGCACTATTTGGCTCACAGCCGGAAGTACCAATCACGAGTTTTCTTACACTACCATAAAAAACAATGTCGTAGGCATTTTGATGGATAGCAATGATGGAGATGAAACGCTTACCCTTAAAAATGTACAAATTTATAATTCGTCCAATGTAGGTTTGTTGGCCCGTACCGGAAATGTATATGGAGAAAATATGGTGATAAACAATGCTGGGCAGTCGGCATTGGCCTGTTCTATTGGTGGCACCTATACCTTTAACCATTGTACGTTCGCCAATTACTGGACCGGTAGCTTTAGAACTCTCCCAACCGTTCAATTGGATAATGTGCTTACTGAAACTTCAGGGATTGACCTGAATGCAACTTTCAACAACTGTATTATCTACGGAAACGAACAACGCGAGTTAGGCTTATTTTCAATCAATGCAGCAGCTTTTAACTTCAACTTTACCAACAGTTTAATTCGTTTTGAAGATCCCAATGGTGATTTTGCCGATGATCCTAACTATGATTTTGAAAATCCCGCCTTGTACACCAACGTTACCAGAAATATAGATCCTGTTTTTCAAAATACAGCCTTAAATAATTTTAATATTGAAACAGGGACTTCAGGGGCAGAAGATCTGGGGATAACTCAAACGAACCCACCGGTATCTATCGATTTAAATGGTACTACCCGTGGAAATCCTTCCGATGCAGGAGCTTATGAAACTACTGTTTTCCCCGAAGAAGACTAAAACATTAAAACACACTACAACAGAAAATAGCGCATCATTCGATGTGCTATTTTTTTTCTAAATTTTCTATTCTATCTTTTTTATCTATTTTTATCTTACTGATTATCATTTAATTAAAAAATTTGATGTATCTTTAAAATAGAATTTTCATTCCTCATTATTTATCCCCTCCTCATTTTGTTTCCCCCATATCCCCGTGTTGCATTGTAAATCGTTTTGTTCGGTTTTACCATGTGATGTATCGTATTGGAATAGTAACTAAACCATTAATAGTATGAAAACAAAAATGAAAATTATGCGACAAAGCCTTTGGGCTATGGCAATCACGTTGGTATTTTTAATTACCGGTTGCCAACAAGAAAATCTGGTCGTTTCTGAGACCGAGAATTTTACAGCACCTGTTGAAAACACACAAACACGCGCTAGTGGTCCTTCGGCCAACGGCCAAGGAACACTCACAAATCCAGATGGCTCCACCAGACATTTTTCTTTTCACGCAAAAGAGAAAAATAACGGAAGTATACAAGGGAGTGGTGTATTAACGTATGGCGGGGGTTTATTGAAAATAAAATTTGACGTAGACTGCCTTGAAGTTTCCGGAAATACAGCTCATCTATCAGGTATCATAACCTCATGGAGCGACAATCCCGATGGAGTTGGCTGGGGCTTTTGGTTTAAAGTGATTGATAATGGAGAAGGTGCAAATGCTGATCCGGATGAAATGACCCGACTAGGTAACAGTCCTAGTCCATTGGATTGTACGGTAGATTATGGTATAGAAATCTATCAAATAGAAGGAGGAAATATTCAGGTAAAATCATAAACTAACAATAACTATTATGAAAACAATTAAAAAATTTAAAGTAAGCCTTTTGGCAGTCACTGTATTAAGTGTATTTGTGCTAACTAGTTGCCAAAAAGAGAATCTTGTAGATTCACAAACTGAAAATCTAACCACTCCCACTGAGGCAATACAAACCCGAGCTAGTGGTCCCTCGGCGAATGGTCAAGGTACAATTACCCTAGGAGAAGAAACTACGAGACATTTTTCCTTTCATGCCAAAGAAAAAAATAATGGAGCCGTTTCGGGGAATGGAGTACTCACCTATACCGCAGGACAATTAAAAATTCATTTCGATATCAACTGTTTGGCAGTTGATGGAAACACAGCAACCTTAACAGGGGTTATTACTAAATATGCTGACGCACCCGAACGAGTGGGTTGGAATTGCTGGTTTAAAGTAACCGATAATGGAGAGGGGAACAATGCAGACGCAGATCAAATGACCTTGTTCTTAAGCAATCCTGAGCTGGAAGATTGTGGTTTTGACTATGGATTGGAACTCCTGGATATAGAAGGTGGAAATATTCAGGTGAAAAATTAAAATTCGCTAACTAACCAAAATTAAAAAAGCCCATCGTTCGATGGGCTTTTTGTTTCAAAAAGTGAAAGAAAATTATATTATAGTACTCTTACGTTTACTGCGTTTAATCCTTTTTTACCTTCTTTAAGTTCAAATTCTACTTTGTCATCTTCACGGATCTCATCGATCAAACCTGAAATGTGTACAAAATGTTCTTTGTTTGTGTCGTCTTCAGTGATAAAACCAAATCCTTTGGAATCGTTGAAGAACTTTACTGTGCCTGTTTGCATTATAATAAAATTAAATAATTAAGCTGCGAAGGTAGTACTATAAATAAGATTATCGCAATTTTTTTTAGGATTTTTTATCTCTAGACTTCTCCCGAGTGTTTGTTTTCTTTTTTATAGTAGATCAAAAATCGTCAATTTACCTTAATTCGTAATTCACTCAACCCCTAGCAAATAAGTCAGCTCATACACCCCAATTCACTTTACAATAGTTCATTTATAGAGTTCTTCATTTTTTTAGACTGAGCGAAGCCTATACATTACACCGTAAAGGCATTGAAGAATAAACTACTTTACGATAATTTTTTTGGTGATTTTTGCCAACCCGTTATCAAAAACAAAGAAATACATGCCAGAACCATATTGTTCCATATTGATTGTTTCTGAAATTGAGCTCACTTTCTTGGTAAATAGCAATCTTCCCAGCATGTCGGTAACACTCAATGTGCTATTTGAAAGTTCCTCTTTTAGTTGAATGGAAACAATTCCATTTACCGGATTTGGATAGATAATTATACTATTTTCTTGCTTCTGAAAATCTTCCGTTGCCAATTCATTAGTTCCTTCAATAATAGTGGCGTGAATATTTATGTCGGGATTGTTTATAATATCGACAATTCCGCTCAACCAGGTCACTTTAATATAATCTATGGTGGTTGCTGTTCCTATTCCGAAGAATTCGTAGACCGAATTCTGCCCTATATATCCTTCTCCGCATAAGGTATAATTGTACTGTTTTTCCCCGTTGACCGAAATTTCAATCCAGGAACCTATGCCCTGTCGATTACTTTCGGTGCCGCGGAGTTTTACCTTAATCCAGTTATTGGTGTGAGGAGTTTCATTTTTCCACAAATAAATATCGTCCGGTTGAAAATTAAGCACTGTTATATCGGGATAGCCGTCTCTGTTAACATCCCCTATAGCGTTAGAATAGCTGCGCGCCGCATCGTTTTCAAATCCGGCATTTTCCGGGATACTGTACATTCCGGAACCGTTATTTTCGTAAAAAGCAGCAGTTAAATATTGCGTTTGTGCATCGGTAAATAAACTACTCACATACAAATCGAGATCGCTATCATTTTCGGCATCCAAAAAGACAGCACCCCAGGCATACGATTCCATTAACGTTCCGTTAGTTTCGGCGATATCTGTAAAAGTTCCGTCGCCGTTATTTTTCAGAAAAACATTTCCGTCGGGTAAATTAGTAATATAAATATCCAACCAGCCGTCTTTATTAAAATCCCCTATGGTATTGGACATTGCTGAAATCCCAATATCTGCCCCCGATGCCGCACTTACATCACTAAAAGTTCCGTCACCATTGTTTTCATATAAAATATTCAAATTAAACGAACGGTCGTTGGCCAAATAAATATCCTGCCAGCCATCGTTGTTATAATCGAAAAAAACCGAGCAGAAAGTTAGAAAATCGTCTGTAGATATCCCCGCGGCTTCGGTAATATCGGTAAAGGTTGCATCGCCGTTATTGCGATACAATCTATTGTGAATATCGGTGTTATTAATATCCCGGGAACTGATAAACAAATCCAGCCATCCGTCGTTGTTATAATCACCCCAGGATCCGCCCCAGGCACTGTAATCGGGAATTGCAAGTCCTGCCGTTGGAGATATATCGGTAAAGTTCATGGTGCCGTCATTCTCATACAATCGGTAGGCATGAGTATTGCTTACCGTAAATAGGTCGTAATCTCCATCGTTATCGAAATCCACCCATTGAACGGTTTTGCTTTCAGCAAGCTGATCCGGGAAATTGAATGTGACTTGCGTAAAAGCACCCCCGGTATTCTTAAAAAAACGAAGTGGTAATCCTTCTTCTGATGTTACGGAAATATCATCCCAACCATCGTTGTCGAAATCGAAAAATGAGATTCCTCCTCCCAGCGTACCAACTCCGTAAGTCGAATTGCCACAACCTAAGGCTGCAGATTGCTCGCTAAACTGAATTTGAGCGTGCGACACTGAAAAATAAGTGAAAATAAAAAAAATGGTCTTGTACAAATTTCCCATACGTCAATCCTAATTTAAGGTAAGATCATCATCGTATAAATGTATAAAAAAACGAAACAGCGTGAACTGAAGCTGAAGAAATAATGTTTAAAAGGCTGTGGAAAAAAGCAACAACTCTTCATCTTCATCTTTCATCGTCACTTTATCAATGGCACGTAGCCCTAATTTGTTGAGCAATTTGATGGAGTCCTTATTTTCGGGCAGCGTAATTGCTAAAAAAGTATGCATTTTCAAAGTATTCCTCGCAAATTCCAGCGTTGCGGAAGCTGCTTCAAACGCATAGCCTTTCCCGGAATATTCGGGAAGAAAGGCAAATCCGATGTCCGGATGTTCCAAGTAGTCACGTTTGTATAATCCGGAAGAACCAATTGCAGTTCCTGTTTCCTTTAATTCAACTATAAACGCTCCAAAACCACTGGTTTCATAACTGCTCAGATAGTGTTTTTCGATGTAATTTTCGGCGTCTTTAACCGAAGAGATGTTTCGGTCACCAATATATTGCAGCCAACCCGGACTGTTCATTAATTTATATATGAATGCTGCGTCCAGAAGCGTAAATCTTCTTAACAATAACCGTTCTGTGGTAATTCTCATTAGTTACTTTTTGAAAAGAGGCTTTCCGGCCATCATGTGATGTACTTTTTCCGAAATAGCTTCCAGTTTGGTATCATCCTGGAAATTGACGATGGCTTCATCCATCATATCAACAATCTGAAGCATGTCCTTTTCAAGCAATCCTCTTGTAGTAACTGCAGCCGTCCCTACTCTAATTCCGCTGGTTACAAACGGCGATTTATCATCAAATGGCACCATATTTTTATTCACGGTGATATCGGCTTTTCCAAGCGCCTCTTCGGCTTCCTTTCCGCTTAAATTTTTATTCCGAAGGTCAATAAGCATCATATGATTGTCCGTCCCCCCCGAGATTACCTTATAACCCTTATCCATAAATGCCTTTGCCATTACTGAAGCATTTTTCTTCACCTGAATCATATAATGTAAAAAGTCGTCGGTTAGTGCCTCGCCAAATGCAATCGCCTTGGCTGCAATGATGTGTTCTAAAGGTCCGCCTTGATTCCCGGGAAAAATACCACTGTCCAATAAGGAAGACATTTTTCTAAGACTCCCGTTTTTAAGGGTAATTCCAAACGGATTGTCAAAATCCTTTCCCATTAATATCATTCCTCCTCGCGGGCCACGCAAGGTTTTATGAGTAGTTGTTGTTACTACATGACAATGCGGAATGGGATCACTTATAATTCCTTTTGCAATCAATCCTGCCGGATGCGCGATATCTGCAAATAAAATAGCACCCACTTTATCGGCTATTTCACGAAAGCGTTTGTAATCTATCTCTCTGGAATATGCCGAAGCTCCCGCCAAGATCATTTTGGGTTTTTCTCGTACGGCAATGGCTTCAATTTTGTCGTAATCCAACATTCCTGTCGCTTCTTCAACTCCGTAAAATACCGGATTGTACAATTTTCCTGAAAAGTTCACAGGAGAACCGTGAGTTAAATGTCCTCCATGCGACAAATCGAAACCTAAAAATTTATCTCCCGGCTCTAAACAGGCTGCAAACACTGCGGTATTTGCCTGTGAGCCACTATGCGGCTGTACGTTGGCATATTCGGCACCAAATAAGGTTTTGGCTCTGTCTATCGCAATTTGTTCTACCTCATCTACCACCTCGCAACCCCCATAATAGCGTTTTCCGGGATATCCTTCGGCGTATTTATTTGTTAAAACAGACCCTGCGGCTTCCATAACCTGGTCACTCACAAAATTTTCGGAAGCAATTAATTCCAGTCCGTTGATTTGACGTTGTTTTTCGGCTTCAATTAGTTCAAAAATCTGTTCGTCGCGTTGCATATTTTTTCAGAAAAAGTTAATAAAAATCAAAAATAGTAAAAGCTTGTGGTTAGTTCCCCAGAAATTATATATTTGATTAACAATTTACGAACAACAAAAAAACAACTATGCCTTTAACTGCCAACGACCCCACACGAAAAACTTGGCTTGATGTGCCCGAGAATACCGATTTTCCCATTCAGAATATACCTTTTGGCGTATTCCTAACCAGGGATGATATTATTACCATTGGAACCCGAATTGGCGATTACGCTATCGATCTGGGAGCATTGCATCAACTGGGATATTTTAAAGGAATCGACCTTACCGATGATATTTTTCTACAAGATAGTTTGAACGATTTTATAGCCGACGGAAGAAAAACCTGGCGCTTGGTCCGCAATCGAATTTCGGATGTATTTTTAGCCGGAAACAGTGCGTTAAGAGATAATGAAGAACATCGAAAGAAAATATTGTTCACCTTAGATGAAATTGAAATGCAACTTCCGGTGGATGTTGGTGATTACACCGATTTCTACGCGAGTAAGGAGCATGCCTTTAATGTAGGCTCGTTATTTCGTGACCCCGAAAATGCATTATTACCCAACTGGCTGCATATACCCATTGGTTATCACGGAAGAAGTTCGTCTATTATTCCGTCGGGAACACCCATTAGAAGACCTGTTGGACAAACCAAACCGGGTGACTATGCCATTCCCGGATTTGGACCCTCCAAATTGTTGGATTTCGAACTGGAAATGGCCTTTATCACCACTGATGCAAACGATTTGGGAAAACGAGTTCCTATTGCCGAGGCCGAAAGTTATATCTTCGGATTGGTCTTGTTTAACGACTGGAGCGCCCGCGATATTCAGGCCTGGGAGTATGTTCCATTAGGTCCGTTTTTAGGTAAAAGTTTTGCCTCTACCATTTCACCATGGATTGTTACTTTAGATGCCTTAGATGGTTTTAGAGCCGAAGGTCCGGTGCAAATTCCGGAACCACTTCCCTATTTAAAGCAAGGCAAAAAGAAAAATTACGATATTAAATTGGAAGCTTCTATCCAGCCCGAAGGCGGAGAAGAAACTGTAGTAACGCGATCCAATTTTAAATATATGTATTGGTCCATGGCACAACAGCTTACGCACCATACGGTGAATGGTTGTAATCTGCGAAGTGGTGATATGATGGGTAGCGGAACCATTTCGGGACCTACAAAAGATTCGTACGGCTCTATGCTCGAACTTACCTGGAAGGGTAAGAATCCTATTAAGTTAAATGACGGTAGCGAGCGTAAATTCATCAACGATAACGATACCGTAATTCTAAGAGCCTATTGCCAGAATGAAAAAGTACGTATTGGGTTTGGAGAATGCAGCGGCAAAGTGCTTCCAGCCCACCCTTTATAAGTTTGGCATCACAATTGTAATCCACATATCATAACCAAGATAAATTTGTTATGAGACACACTATTACTTTATTCAGTTTGGTACTATTACTCGTAGCCTGTAATAGTGTTAAGAGAAACCAGAAGTTACTGGCCAAAGGGGATTACGACAAAGCCATTGATCTTGCCGTAAAAAAAATTCAGAAGGATAAAAATTCTGACAAGAACGATGCACATATCGTTTTGTTGGAAGAAGCCTTTAAAAAGGCGGCTGAAGATGATACCCGCCGTATCACTTTTCTGAAAAAAGAAAACAATCCTTCCGGAACCCGGGAAATTTACCATTTGTACAGAGATTTGGAGTATCGGCAGGATTTAATTCGTCCGTTGTTACCCTTGTACAGCAGTTCACTGGGTAGAACTGCCAGCTTTAAACTGGTAGATTACACCGGCGATTTGATCGCTTCAAAAAAGGCATTTACAGAGTATTTGTATACCGAAGCCAATCGCTATATGACCCGGCAAACCACAGCCGATTACCGTACTGCCTACAATATTTATTGTGAAATTGACGAATTGCAACCCAATTATAAGGATGTAAAAAAGAAAAAGGACGACGCGCACTTTTTTGGAACCGATTTCATTTTTGTGACGCTCAATAACCGAAGCGGTCAAATGATTCCGTTTCGTTTGGAGCGGGAGTTGTTGGATTTCAACACCTATGGCCTGGACGATTTTTGGACCGAATATCATGCAGAACGACAACAAAATATTCAATATAATTATGGAATTTCACTGAATTTCAGGGATATTGGAATGTCTCCCGAACGTATTTCAGAAAAAGAAGTACTGCGTAAAAAAACCATTAAAACCGGATGGGACTATAAACGGGACCGAAACGGAGCGATTGTAAACGACAGTCTGGGAAATCCTATTAAAATAGACAAATTTGAAACCGTTACCGCAAGATTGCATATCACCGAACAAACCAAATCGGTTTTGGTAGCAGGTAATGTTGTTTATCGAGATTTAATTGCCAGACGTGATTTAAATAACTATCCATTATCCAGCGAGTTTATTTTTGAAAATGTATTTGCGACCTATCATGGCGATAAACGAGCGCTGGATCCTGAAGATTGGAATTGGGTGAACAATCGATATGTACATTTTCCAAGTTACGAACAGATGGTTTTGGATGCCGGAGACGACATTAAAATTAGGTTGAAAGAAATATTAAAGAATAATTCGATACGGTAGCGGAAGAGTACAACGCCCATTACTTGTCATTCTGAATTAATTCTTTGTCATTCTGAACCTGCCTGCCGGCAGGCGGGTTTAATTCAGAATCTATTACTTTTTTTGGAATTGGAAACTGAATCAAGTTCAGTTTGACAAAAATAATTAAGTATACTTTTCCAGGTCCGAAACATCAATATTATGATGTGAAGCGTGATGTACGGTATTACCGTTTTTTATAATGAGTAACTGCGGACTTTGATGCATCACCTGAAATTTATAGCCTACCTCATCGGAAACATCGCGATGATCCAGTAGATCCAGAAAGTACAATTTTACTTTTTCGGCTTCAGGGGAATAGTTGCTTTCAAATTGTCGTAATACCATTCGGCTAATACCGCAGCGTGTTGAATGTTTAAAGATAGCCACAGGTGTGCAAAGTGATTCCTTTTCAATTTCTTCCAACTGACTCAAAGAAGTGAGTGCGTGCCATGGTACTTCAACTTCCTGTGTTTTTACTCCTTCATTTTTTGATTTAAATCTTTCGAATAATCCCATTTGCTATTTTTTTTACAAAGTTACAGTATTGAACTTTTTCTAATTATTAATGTATGTTAATTTCTGAAGTGATTACAGTCAGAATGTCGGGCAATTCCTTACAAAATCGGTCATTTTGTCTTAAAACAAGCTTGGCGTATTTATTGAAATAACTTCTTTAGAAATAATACAGCTATGAATTTTAATAATTATACCATAAAATCACAAGAAGCCATTCAGCAAGCACAGTTGCTTGCACAAAGCTTCGGAAATCAACAAATAGAGAATGAGCATCTCTTTAAAGCCATGCTTGAAGTTGATGAGAATGTTACTCCGTTCCTGTTAAAGAAACTCAATGTGAATATTGGGATGCTGGAACAAATACTCGACAAGCAATTGGAGAGCTTTCCGAAAGTTTCGGGAGGCGACATAATGCTTTCACGCGAAGCCGGAAAAACGGTGAATGAAGGGTCCATTATTGCAAAAAAGATGGGAGACGAATATGTTTCCATAGAACATTTGTTATTGGCCATTTTCGCTTCAAAAAGTAGTATTTCACAGACGCTAAAAGATCAGGGTGTCACTGAAAAGGGACTTAAAAGTGCGATTAGTGAGTTGCGCAAAGGAGATTCGGTTACCTCACAGAGTGCCGAGGAAACCTACAACGCCTTGAATAAATACGCACGAAATTTGAATCAGTTGGCACGTGACGGAAAATTAGATCCTGTTATTGGTCGGGATGAGGAAATACGAAGAATTTTGCAAATCCTTACCCGAAGAACAAAAAACAATCCGATGTTGGTAGGAGAACCCGGAACAGGAAAGACCGCTATTGCTGAAGGCCTCGCCCACCGAATTGTCGACGGCGATGTTCCTGAAAACTTGAAAAGCAAAGAGGTCTATTCGTTAGACATGGGTGCGCTTATTGCCGGAGCCAAATACAAGGGAGAATTTGAGGAACGGCTCAAAGCCGTCATCAAAGAAGTTACTTCCAGTGATGGCGATATTGTCCTGTTTATTGATGAAATACATACGCTCGTGGGTGCCGGTGGCGGTCAAGGCGCCATGGATGCGGCAAATATTTTAAAGCCTGCCCTGGCTCGTGGAGATTTACGCGCCATTGGAGCAACTACTTTGGACGAATACCAGAAGTATTTCGAAAAGGATAAGGCACTGGAACGACGTTTCCAAAAAGTAATGGTGAACGAACCCGATACCGAAAGTGCCATTTCTATTTTACGCGGAATCAAGGAAAAATATGAAACACACCATAAGGTTCGTATTAAAGATGAGGCGATTATTGCCGCGGTAGAATTGTCACAGCGCTATATCACCAACCGATTTTTACCCGATAAGGCTATTGACCTCATGGATGAAGCGGCTTCGAAGTTGCGTATGGAGATAAATAGCAAGCCGGAAGAGCTGGATGTACTGGACAGAAAGATCATGCAACTGGAGATTGAAATTGAAGCGATAAAACGTGAAAAAGATGAATCCAAATTAAAAGCACTGCGGGCCGATCTTGCCAATTTAAAGGAAGAACGCAACGAAATTAATGCAAAGTGGAAGAGTGAAAAAGAAGTTGTTGATACCGTTCAACAGTTAAAAACTGAAATTGAAGAATACAAACTGGAAGCCGAACGTGCCGAACGGGAAGGCGATTTTGGAAAAGTAGCCGAATTACGCTACGGAAAGATTAAAGAAGCTCAGGAAAAGCTTTCGGCTTTGGAAACGCAATTGGCAGAGAATGAAAACGGGACTTCTTTAATAAAAGAAGAAGTTACTAATGAAGACATCGCTGAAGTTGTGGCCAAATGGACCGGAATTCCCGTAACAAAAATGCTGCAGAGTGATCGTGATAAGTTGTTAAGTCTCGAAGCGGAATTACATAAACGTGTAGTGGGCCAAGAAGAAGCTATTGTGGCGGTAAGTGACGCCATTCGTCGAAGCAGAGCCGGTTTACAGGATGCCAAACGTCCTATTGGATCGTTTCTATTTCTGGGAACCACGGGAGTTGGTAAGACCGAGTTGGCAAAGGCGTTAGCCGAATATCTATTCGACGATGAAAATGCCATGACCCGAATCGATATGAGTGAATATCAGGAGCGTCACAGTGTGAGCAGATTGGTAGGAGCACCTCCGGGATATGTGGGATACGATGAAGGCGGACAATTAACTGAAGCTGTGAGAAGAAAACCGTATTCGGTAGTGTTGCTGGACGAAATTGAAAAGGCACATCCCGATACGTTTAATATCTTATTACAGGTTTTAGACGAAGGAAGGTTGACAGATAATAAAGGGCGTGTAGCCGATTTCAAGAATACCATTATCATTATGACCAGTAATATGGGAAGTGATATCATTCAGCAGCGATTTGAAACGCTGAAAGACCCCGAATCGGCCATGGAAAGTGCCAAAGTAGAAGTATTAGGACTATTAAAGCAAACCGTACGACCCGAATTCTTAAATCGAATCGACGACATAATTATGTTTACGCCTTTGACCAAGAGCGATATTCAGAAAATTGTCGGTTTACAATTGAAGGGTGTAACCAAAATGCTGTTAAAACAAAACATCACTTTGGATGCAACACAGGAAGCTATAGCATATCTTTCGGAAAGAGGCTTCGACCCTCAATACGGAGCGCGACCTGTAAAACGGGTGATTCAGAAAGAAGTATTGAATGCCCTTTCTAAAGAAATCCTTTCAGGAAAGATAAGCACCGATAGTATCATTTTGCTGGACAGTTTTAATGAAGCGCTTGTTTTCAGAAATCAAAGTGATCTTGTAAAGAGTAAAAAGTAATACTCATTTCAAATTTTAAAAAAATCACCTCTGCTAGGTTGCAAAGGTGATTTTTTTGTTAAATAAAAAACCGATTGGTTTATTTTTTATACATTTGCCTCATAAATTTATTTTTAGATGCGTTCCAAAGCCGAACTTACCAGTCTGTATATCATCGAAAAGGTAGCACCCGTTTTCAATAAGAAGGGATATGCTGCCACTTCTATGGCAGATATTTCGGAAGTAACCGGTCTCTCCAAAGGTGCTATCTACGGTAATTTTGAAAATAAAGAAGCAATAGCCATCGCGGCATTTCATAAAAACGTAAACGATCTTTTAAAGAAAATTGCAAAACATCAAGAGCAGAGTAATTCACCGCTTCAGAAGTTATTTTTAATTACCGATTTTTACCGAACCTACAAAGATTACAGTACAGAGCTTGGAGGCTGTCCTATCCTGAACATAGGCGTAGATGCAAATCAGCAGAATACCAAACTTTTACAACAGGTACAATTGGTGATTAGCAAAACACAAAACAACGTTGCAAAACTAGTAGAATGGGGGAAAGAAAATGGAGAAATAAAGGCAACAACCGAGTCTGAAAAATTTGCCAAGCATCTCTACACTCGTATTCAGGGAGCGGTATTTATGAGTTATACCATGAACGACAATTCCTATCTCGTGGAAACGGCTAATGAACTGGATACTTATATTACCACAAACCTAAAAGCATAATAATTTTTTTGAATAATAATAAACCGATTGGTTTAATAAATAAATAAGCATGAACACATTACCAAAAATTTTAGAAAGCAAGTCTGTTATAAGATTTCAACATTGCGACCCATTTAACCATTTAAACAATTCGGAATATTTGAATTATATGGTTAATGCCCGTGAAGATCAGTTAATCGCTAATTACGAAATCGACATTTATAAGATGGGACGCGAAGAAGGAAAGAGTTGGGTGGTAGGTTCCAATCAGATAGCCTATTTACGCCCTGCCTGGTTGATGGAAACGGTTGTTATTGAATCGCAAATGTTAAGTTATAGCGAAACAAGTATTCAGGTGGAGTTGCGAATGTATAATGCTACTAAAACCGAATTAAAATCTGTGATGTGGAGTACTTATGTACATTTCAATCTGTTAAAGCAACGCAAGGAAATCCATTCCGAAGATTTTATGCAGCTTTTTGAAAACGTTGTTACTCCAACCGAGGAAGCCACCTTCGAAGCGCGAATTTCGAGCCTGAAGTCACAGAAAATAACTACTTCGTAGTAACGCAGTTAAAATAATCACAGTGATAAAAAACAAACCCTAATAGACATTCTAAAATCTATTAGGGTTTTGAAATAAGATAGGTATTAAATTAATACCCGGTATTATTAAACTAGTTTTTGAGAATTTCCACTGTCTTTTTACCTCTTTCAGTAAAAACATCCATTAGGTAAAACCCTGAATTCAAAATCGAAAGGTCCAAAGATACCGTATTAGAATCGAATGCATCGTAGATAATTACCTGTCCAAGCATATTCATAACTTTTATGCTTTTAATCGCTTCAGAGTTTGAAATAGTTAACAACGAAGTAACCGGATTAGGATAATAGGCGAGATTTTCAAGAGAGGCATCATCAACCCCTAAAATTAATTCAACTGTAATCGCCAATAAGTCACTTTCACACCCACCCACTGTCTGACTCACATAATAGGTTGTGCCATCCACCAAAGGCGTTGTGTCCGGGATACTAATAGTTCCCCCGGCATCCGAATACCACATAAGATTCTCACCGGTAACGTCTAAATCGGCAAGTGTTTCTCCCGAAGAAAACTGCTGTACGCTATCCCCGACGGGTATTGCCGGCATGGGTGAAACTGTAACAGCCTCCTCTACTCTGGCAGACGTACATACTACACCCGGCGTAAACGACCAGTTATAAAAAAAGTAATAAACATTCGGATTGGTATCGTTGTCGTTAATGGTTCCTCCAAAAACAGAACCGGAAGTTCCTATAGGGTATGGAAATCCGGGATGACCACTGGAAAATTCACGAACCATCACCGGACTGCTTTCGGCCACCAAATTATAATCGGTTCCGGCTGGTACGAAAAAATCTAAATTTAAGGTAAACTGGACCGGTGTGGTAGAATTCCCTGCCGGGGCAGCAATTGTGACTTGTTCTAAAATATTGAGACCACTGTCCTTTAATTGTACAACAACATCCCCCGGATCTGAAGAAGCTAAATATACATCGACCGAGTTAATTGTAAAATCTTCGCTAGCATCAAATGCCAAGCCCCATGGACTAGTTACAGCAACCACCGCCGACGCAGTTGTATTGGTGGGAGCTACTCGAGCTCCGCCCGTTTGAACAGTTCCCGATCCCCCATTAAAGGCTTCAGCCCAAAATGATGTGGTTGTGGTTAAAGGGTTTGTAACAAAGGGAGATCCCGACCCTACTAGATTTCCGCCACTAGGCGCATCGAACCAATTAACTCCGTCACCGTTATGTGTTGCGGTGAGCGTGGCAGTTTCGCCTTCACAAATAGCTCCCGGTCCTGAAGTATCTGAAATAACAGGATCTATACATCCAAAATTCTCCTGTTGAGACTGTGCTAAAGAGCAGAACCCCATCAAAAAAAGTGTAATAAAAGTAACTTTACATGCTTTTAAGTAGTTTGTTTTCATAGCTTTTTTTTAAAATGATTTTCTCAAAGTTATTAAATACTTTATAATTTTCCCATTTATCCTATTCAATACTACCCTCTTTTTCGTTTTTTTGTACTAAAATAGTTGTGCAAAATTTTGCTCTATATATCACCTCCATCCTTGTATGTCTAGGCTGCAGCTCTAAGCCCACGCCTGTATCAGACAGTCGCGTAAACGACTATGCATTGTTCGATGCTTCAGGAGGGTTTCACAGGCTTTCGTATTACAACGACAGCAAAGCTATCGTGCTTTGGGTACAGGGAAACGATTGTCCTATTGTGCGTAACTCTTTGTCCGATTTCCACAAAGTTGTTGCTGAATATTCTGAAAAAGGTTTTACTTTTTTTATGCTGAACAGCAATCTACAGGATCATCGGGAAGGCATTAAGAGAGAAGCAGAAACATTTCAATTTAAAGTTCCGGTTTTGGACGATTCGGCTCAACTACTCGCCGATGCCCTAGACATTAAAATTACTGCCGAAGCAATTGTACTCCACCCTACAACACGAGAAATTTTATACCGAGGTCCTATTAATAATCGATTGGATTATGAAACTCAAAAGAACAAAGCGACCGATAGTTACCTGGCCGATGCTCTGGGTGCTATTTTAAAAGGAAAACAACCCCTTCAGAAACAAAAAATGACACGGGGCTGCACGGTTACACGACAGTCGAAAATAACAAGGGAAGAAGACCTAACTTATACTCGTGATATTGCGCCAATTCTTGAGCAAAAATGCACAAAATGCCATGTAGACGGAGGAATTGCTCCCTGGGCCATGACCGATTATGAAACTGTAAAGGGGTGGTCTTCAATGATGAAACAAGTGTTGCTGAGCAAACGAATGCCACCCTGGAAAGCCGATCCGTATATCGGTGAATTTTCTAACTCATTTGCCATCGAAGATTCCAATGCCCGAAAAATTGTAAGATGGATAGACAACGGATTAGCGCACGGTGCAGGGGAAGACATTCTAACTGCGATTCCACCTATCACAAAAAGTTGGAAAAATGGTGAGCCCGATGAAATTAAGGTGCTTAAACCTGAAACTTTGCCCGCAACGGGTGTTATCAGTTATCGCTATCAGAAAGTCACTATCAATCCTAATGAAGATCGTTGGTTGCGAGGTATAGAAATTCAGCCCGGTAACAACAAGGTTGTGCATCACATTGTTGTGACAAATACCGAACGCAATCAAAAAAGCCCCATTACACAACGCGAACAGCGCAAATGGACCGATAATTTTATTGCCTTGGGCGGCGGTGGTGTTCAGGCTACCTTTTACCCTGAAGGGACCGGAGTATTCGTTCCCAAAAACACAGAACTTACACTTCAAATTCATTATACCACTACCGGCAAAGTGGAAACCGATCTAACAAAAATTGGTTTGTATTATCATGAATCGCCTCCCGAAAAAGAGTTCTATTCGCTAGCACCCTCCAACACCGAATTTGTGATTCCGGCCTATGGTAAAAATGTACATCTTAGTGTGGAAGAACCCATAAGCAGGGATATTAAAATTCATTACATTGTGCCGCACATGCATTATCGCGGCAAGAGCATTACTTTCTCGGTTCTATATCCTGATGGCTCAAAAGAAATGCTTGTTTCTGTACCCGATTTCAACTTCAACTGGCAACGGATGTATCGCTTAAAAGATCCAAAGTTTGTTCCAAAAGGATCTACAATTCTAGTGGAAGGAATTTATAACAATACCTATCAAAATCCGTTTAATCCGGATCCTTCCAAAGAGCTTGGCTTCGGGATTCAAAGTACAGACGAAATGCTGATTGGTTTTTTCAACTACACTTTAGAAGATTAATTTGGTTTAAGTATGGAATTTAATTCAGCAGAAATGTAACAGGATGTGCTGGATATTCGTCTATTAGATATAGCAACCAAAAAAATAATCATCATGAGCACTCAAACAATTTCAATGTTAAATGAAAACACCAAAACACACTACAACCGTGTTTTAGGGATTTATATACTTTGTGTATCGACAATTTCAATTGTATTTTCTGCAATTACTGCGATACAACATCTATAAAAAAATCCCTCTCTAACTTAATAGAGAGGGACTTCTTTTTCAAAGCAATTTTTAATTGACTAATCCTACCACTTCGAAATTTCTTCGTTAATTCGTTCTTTTGTTTTTCCGGTTTTTTCCTGAATTCTACCTACTAGTTCGTCGTACTTTCCTTCTGTAAAAGCCGCATCGTCTTCGGTTGCTATACCGTACTCTTGTTTAATCTTACCTTTAATCTGGTTCCAATTTCCTTTTAACTGATCTGTGTTCATAGCATTTGTTTTTTATAATTAATAATATAAAAGTACCCTACAAACGCGAGTAGTTATAATAACGAAATACTAAAGTCGGGGGCGAAATTGTTATTCTTTTACTAAAAGCTCTTAAAATGTGTTATAAATTCAGAATCCCTCCATGTCCGGTTGCGATCGGGGAAGAGGGATTCTTCTTTCTCATAGCTTATAGCTACAAAGTTTTCTAAACCTCAAAATTCAAAAAACATATTATACACCATATACGCAAAATAAAAAGGTTTGGTTTTCGAATTTTGTATATTTAATTTTTAAACGGAAAACTATGCGTTATTTATTGTTATTTTCTGTCTTTTCACTTTTTCTATCATGTAATGTTATTGAAAAAGAAAAGCAGATTGATACTCCCTCCGAAGCGGCTGCAATTACGACCTATTATCTTATAAGACACGCCGAAAAGGATCGTACCGATCCTGAAAACAGCAATCCTAATCTTACGGAAGCAGGCGTACAACGTGCCAGAAACTGGGCATCCTTTTTTCAGCATATCGATTTAGATAAAATATATGCAACCAATTTTAACCGAACTCAACAAACAGCAAGTTTTGTCGCAACTAAAAAGAACATCGAGGTACAATCGTACAACCCAAGTAACTTGTACGACGAGGCTTTTCAGAAGCAAACAATAGGGAAGACCGTTTTGGTGGTGGGGCATAGTAATACCACTCCACAGTTTGTGAATGCCATTCTCGGGGAAACAAAATATACCGACATGAACGATAATGACAATGGAAGCGTGTATGTAGTTTCAGTGGCCGGGGACTCAAAAAAAGTACAAATTCTAACCTATAACTGAAATAGCTTCTCCCCATTTCCGTTACCGGATTAGGTGGAAAACAATTTGTAACACATTTGCTTTGTGTGTCACTAATAGTTGAACCGTATTAAATTCTACTTCATGAAACGACTGGTTATCCTATTCACAATTCTTTCTTCTACCTTTAGTTTCGGGCAGTCTGAAACCTATCTTACTGTTCTAGAGGATTTTAAAATACATTTCAACCAAAAAGATTCGCAGGCGGTTTTCGATATGATGGATGCCAATATGCAGACCAAACTGGGCATGGATAATGTTTCGGCTATTGTTACATCTTTCCGAACGAATCTGGGTGAATTACAATCCTATACCTATATACATACCGAAGGTACTACCGAAACTTACGAGGCACAATTTGAAAATGGAAAACAAAACATTTCGTTGTCCGTGGACGGATCGTTTAAATTAAACGGACTTCGGTTTCTACCGGCTAAGGAGGAAAATGTTGCCGGTAAAATCGACCGAAACATCACCCCTTTGGCGCTTCCTTTTAAAGGAGAGTGGTTTACGGTCTGGGGTGGAGACACCAAGGCGCAAAATTATCATGTTATCTCTAAAACTCAGAAGAACGCCTTTGATTTTCTGATAATTGGTAAAAACGGTCGATCCTATGAAAGAAGCGGAACTCGTAACGAAGATTATAACGCCTTTGGACAACCTTTGTATGCAGTATGTGATGCCGAAGTGTACGATGTAATAACAGGAGTTGAAGACAACAAGCCGGGAGCTATGAACCCTGCACAGGCACTGGGAAATAGTGTAACGCTAAAAACTGAAAACGACGAATATTTTGTCTATGCCCATTTTGAAAATGAGACAATTAAGGTGGTGAAAGGGCAAAAGGTAAAACGAGGGCAATATCTTGGAAACTGCGGAAATTCGGGTAATTCTACCGAGCCACATCTACATTTGCATATTCAGGATGGCCCCAATGTCATGACTTCAGTGGGTGTAAAATGCTATTTTGAGTCCTTACTTGTAAACGGCGAACCTCAAACCGATTATTCTCCGATACGTTTGGACAAAATCGAACGTACTCCCCAATAATTATTACTATTTTTGCCAACTTATGGCACTTCAGAAAGATGTAAAAATAAAAAACCGAAAGGCTAAATTCGAATACGAATTCCTCGATACGTATACGGCGGGTATTGTTTTGGCCGGAACTGAAATTAAAGCCATACGAGAAGGGAAAGCCTCCATTGCCGAAAGTTTTTGTGAGTTCAATAATCACGGAGAATTGTTTGTGATTAATATGACGGTTCAGGAATATTCACATGCCACACATTTTAATCATGATCCCAAGAGTGAGCGAAAGTTATTACTCAATAGAAGTGAGCTCAAAAAGCTGGAAAAAGAAGTGAAAAATTCGGGGCTTACTATAATCCCTTTGCTCCTCTTTACCAATGAGAAGGGTCTGGCAAAACTTCAAATCGCCTTAGCACGAGGTAAAAAACAGTACGACAAACGAGAAACCATGAAGGATAGGGATACCAAGCGAGACCTCAGCCGAATTAAGAAGGCTTTTAATAATTAATATTCCTTCAAATTCAACAACCATTTTCCTAAGCTTTTATTAAAGCGGGAACCTTTTTAAGAATATCTTCGTCTTTTTGAATAGACACTACACTATGACTAAAATTTTTACGGTACTCTTTCTTCTACTTCCGGTGATTGCTAGTGCCCAACTGGTTGGTAAAGTCACGAATACTCATGGAGAACCCTTACCATTTGTAAATATTTATCTGGAGAATAGCTATTCAGGAACCACTACAAACGATGACGGAAATTACAAACTAGAGGTAACTACTGGTACACTTAAAGTGATTTTTCAGTTTTTGGGATATACGACCGTTACGAAAGAAATAGAAACTATCTCAGGAAAACCTTTGGTGCTTAATGTAACAATGCAAGAGGAATCCACAAGTTTGGCTGAAGTTGTAATCTCCTCAAAAGAAGATCCTGCCTACCGTATCATTCGGGAAACCATTGCCAGACGTAAACTGAATTTAGACAGAATCTCATCCTATAAAGCCGATTTCTATTCTCGGGGAATCTGGCGCGTAGACAGTATTCCTGAAAAGTTTATGGGGCAAGAGGTTGGGGATTTCGACGGACAACTAGACTCGACCCGCACCGGAATTATTTACTTAAGCGAAACCATCAGCGAAATTGCATTCCAAAAACCCGACGATTTTAAAGAAAATATTATTGCGAGCAAAGTAAGTGGAAACGACAACGGCTTCAGTTTTAACAGCGCTCAGGATGCAAACTTCTCGTTTTATGAAAACACCATAGATCTCAACGCAGCGATTGTTTCCCCTATCTCAAACAGTGCTTTTAGTTATTACAATTATAAACTGGACGGTGTTTTTTATGAAGGTCCCAAGCTTATCAACAAAATTAGTGTCACTCCAAAACGTCCTAACGACCGAGTCTGGCAGGGCACTATCTATATTGTAGAGGATGATTGGCAAATGTATGGCGTAGAACTTTCTACGACCGGACAAGCCATTCAATTACCCTTCATTACCAAACTAATTTTTAAACAGAATTTTAAATTTGATACCGCCACCAACTTCTGGGTGAAAATTTCACAAACCATCGATTTCGGGTTCGGGTTTTTTGGGTTTAATGGAGACGGTAGATTTATTGCTGTGTATAGCAATTACGAATTCAATCCGCAGTTCGATAAAAAATCCTTTACCAACGAAGTCTTAGCCTTTGAAGCCGAAGCTAATAAAAAGGATAGTATATTTTGGAAGGGCACGCGTCCTGTGCCCCTGACCGATGAAGAACTGAATGACTACATCAAAAAAGACAGCATTCAAACCCTTCGGAAATCGAAGGTATATCTGGATTCCATCGATCAAAAAAATAATAAATTTAGAATCCTTGATCCAATTACCGGGTATACCTACGAAAACAGTTTTAAAAATTGGGATCTCTCATACGAAGGTCCTTTCCCAAAGATAAACTTCAATACGGTACAAGGGTGGACAGGTGGTGTTGGACTTTCCTATTCCAAAAGTTACGACGAACACCGAACTCGTTGGCTGAATGCTTTTGTACGAATGCAGTATGGTTTTTCTGAAGATAGAGTACGCTTTACGGGAGGAATTACCAAAAACTTTAACCGAACCAATAGAATACGCTTATCGCTTTCCGGCGGAAGCGAAGGCGCACAGTTTAATGCTTCGGAGCCCATATTACCAATTATTAATACTGTCGCGTCGCTGTTTTTTGAACGAAACTATATGAAGGTATACGAGCTCAATTACGGGCGGCTGGGTTACAGTCAGGAGTTATTTAACGGCCTTCGAATTTTCACAAACATTGGCTACGAACAACGAAAACCCCTTTTCAATACTACAGATTATGTAACCCTTCCAAATGACGATGTGGATTATACTTCAAACAATCCTTTAATTCCTTCCGACTATAGCAACGCAGTCATTGATGAGCATGAGATTATAAAAACGCAGATAAGAGCCAATATCACTTTCGGACAAAAATACATGACCTATCCCGATGGGAAATTCAATTTGGGGAATAACAAATATCCTGCGTTGACGCTTCAATTTGAAAACGGATTGGGCGCTTCGAACGAAAACTATAATTTCAGTGAATTAAGCGGGAGCCTGGACCAAACAGTAAATACCGGAAACAAAGGTGAATTCACCTACAGACTCAAAGGCGGGACTTTTTTTAATGGCGAGGACATTTCATTTGTCGATTACGAACATTTTAACGGGAATCAGACGCGGGTTGGCACAACACCCAACTACACCAATGTGTTTAATCTCCTGCCTTATTACAGCTTGAGCACTAACAAAACCTATTTTGAAGGACATCTGGAGCACGATTTCAGAGGTTGGATCTTGGGAAAAATTCCAGGGATCAATCAGCTGAATTTTAATCTCGTTGCAGGAGCGCACCTTTTGAGCATTGAAAACAATAAGCCTTACACCGAATTTTCAATCGGAATTGACAATCTGGGGATAGGAAAATACCGCCTGCTCCGTTTGGATTATGTTCGGTCTTATTACAACGGAGGCAGTGATGGGGCGTTTGTCTTCGGCCTTAAATTTTTGGGGTTGTTTGATTAAGGGCGATCATGTTAAAAATGGAGACCTAAAACCAAATCGATCCCTAAAACTTTCAATTAATTTAATCTGTCATCCTATTCCAATTAATTAACTCGTATCCTCTGCTGCTGTTCGTTTCGTGTTGGCTCATAAAATCGCAAAACATGAGTAATCCTATTCCATCTCCTGTTACCAAATCATCTTGATTAGATTTCCCCCAAATCGCAGCTATTTTTAAATCCTGATTATTATTGGTCCAATAGTAT
Source organism: Ulvibacter sp. MAR_2010_11 (assembly GCF_002813135.1). Classification (NCBI taxonomy): domain Bacteria; kingdom Pseudomonadati; phylum Bacteroidota; class Flavobacteriia; order Flavobacteriales; family Flavobacteriaceae; genus Ulvibacter; species Ulvibacter sp. MAR_2010_11. Next base: position 3,006,080 of record NZ_PHTY01000001.1, read on the forward strand.
TCTACATCTAACACTCTGTAACCAAGATTTCTACGATCACGCACTAGTTGTCTAAAAGATGGTTGATTCATATCCATTTCGAACAATGTTTCTTCTCCTTCTGCCCAAACGCCGGTTATAAGATTGGTAGTTCCATTTGTTTCTGTTGAGACCTCAATATCAATTAAATTCAGTCCGTTATTTACATTTTGCGTATTCGCGATAGTAAAACTTTGACGGTTTATCCCCATGCGAACTTTTTGGTTTCGTTGATTCCTTTGAAATATTCCGGCCCAATTTTTAAGATTGTTTTCATTGCTATAGCCTTCTACATCTGTTAAAGAATAACCGTTGTTTATTAAAAGAGTATATGTATTTAAAAATTCGGCGGTATCAAGATTCTTCACAATCTTTGTCTTAGGAACACCTTTTTTGAAAACCCCATCCCAATATTGAATTCCGTTATTTAAAAATGACACTAGTTTAACACAATGATAATCGCTTTCTTCTAAGCGAGTAACTTCCTCAAAAAAAGTTTCTCCCTTTAGTCCGGTTCGAATTATTACATCGTCGTTTGTTTTTCTCCAAATACCATAAAATCGATCCTTATCACTAGCGCGGTCCCTGCCACAATTGTCTAGTGGTGTATGTACTAAGCTATTATACATTGTAGGCCTTATGTCCATGGCTTGAAAAATAAATTGGGCCATACGCGGTAAGTTAGAATATACCGCCGGAGCAAGGATAGCAATTCCTGTATCGTCACTTGGGAAAAATTGCATATATGACCTGGCGTTTCCTCCATGACCTCCATGCCAAACTGTAAGATTTTCACCCGTTCCGGTAAAATTTAATCCATAGCTATACATACCGGATCGCGTATTCATAGCAACTGAATTTGACCACAAAATATCTTTATTACTTTCAAAAAACTTTCCGTTGCTTAATCCGCTAGCATATTTTGCCAAATCGCATATATTCGATTCCCACCCACCGGCTGGTAGGGTATATTCAGCCGGTCCGGAACCGGTAACACTCATTATACCATCCTTGCGCATTACATGGCCCGGTCTCGCCGGATCACGCACTCGCAAGGATCTAAGCCCTGCTTTATCTGCAATCTTATCCATAACCCAGCCAACATAGCCATTTGGAGAAACTTTTTCAACAACAGCTCCGGCTAGCACAAAGCCATAGGTAGAGTACAAATAGTTATCCCCCGGCTTAAAATCTAGGACAGATTCATTGAAAACAGAAACCGCTTTGGTAGCGTCGAACACTCCTATTTCACTGCTATAATTCCCCTTGTTCTCAATAAATTCTATCACCTTACCATTGAGGGTGGTATAATTTGTCTCTGCCCTGCCTTTTCTGTAATGTTGTATTCCGCTGCTATTGTTCAATATTTGTTTAATTGTAATGAGCTCAGGGCGCCCATCTACGCCACCCTTCGAATCTGAGGTGTCCATATATCGCACATTTTTCCAATTGTCTACATATTTAGTTACACGATCTTCCAACTTGAAATTAGCATTGTTTTGTTGAAGCTGAGCCGCAGCAACCCCCGTAACCGACTTTGATATTGAAGCCCAATTTACTATTGTAGCTGTAGTAAAAGGGGCTTTTTCAAAAATATCTATATAGCCATAGGATTGCAAATGAACCATCTGTCCATTCTGAAAAACGGCTACAGCCACCCCGGGAATGTTTTGCATTATCATTTGTGTTTTTATCGTCTCATCTGCACGACTGTCTATAATAGGCGTGCAAAACGGATCGGGATCAGTGTTGCTATTAAGTACCACTGTTTCATTTGAAGTATCAGCCGATGTTTCAGAAGTATCTTCGGCGTCATCATTAGGCTCATCATCAATGCCCGAATTTCCCCCAGAATTTCCACCTGTGTTGGGGCCTCCACTAATAGTGGGTAAACTTGTTTGAAGCAATCGTTGTCCATATCCGGCCGGAACGGCAACTGCATTTCTGGGATTAAAATTCTGCACCCCTAATTCATCCGGAATATAAATCTGCGTTTTCGTGCCATGGTAACTGGCTGTATAGTACCTAATAAAAAAACCGTCAGGATGTTTGGTCCAACGTCCTTTATCGAATCCTTGAATAACTGGCTCTACGCCTGCGACCATTGCTATGTCCTCAAAATCTTTGTAACTTGAATAACCTTTATAATATTTACCTCGAAGCGTGTTTTCGGCCAACAATATATCTCTTGTGGTTTTCGATTTATAAGCGAGCCTTTTTAATTGATTTCTAGTGAGTTCACTTAAGGCCCCCTTACTTAAACGAGCGATCTGTTCTTCGGATAGCAATTTTAAAGCAAGAATTTTTGCCTCGCCTTTCATTTTATAAAAATCTGTTTTCGCAATTATCGCCCATAATAAGATTTGCACCTCCCGCTGTGTTATTTGAGAATCCTTTTCGTAGGCGTTAATAATGGTTTCCAAAATATCGGCTTTTGGCCCCCTTAATGGAGCATAAAATCTTCCATTTCCCCTCCCGGGCATTACGGTTCCAACTTTTATGCAAAAACTCTGAAAATTACCTTCATAAAAGCCGGGCTGCAATAGAAAGCCTGTTTCTTCCTTAAATGGTTGTTCGAAAAAGCTTGAATAACTGACGTCGTTTCCGAAGCTATCATCCAAATATCTGGTTTTATCAACATCACTAAAAGAGGTTGTAATTGGATCTTTACTAAGCTTATCAATAGTCACCGCAGCAACATCATCTTTTATTTCTTTTATTTTCTTCAGAATCTGAGCTTCAGAAGAGTATGCGAAACTTATAATTCCAATAAATAGTAGAATAGACAACTTCATAATAATAACATTAAAAATTAATAAAAATTCTGATGTAAATTTCGTCATCGAAAATTGAATATAATACTCGGTATGTAACTAGTAATACCACTATTGTAACATTGGAGTAGCCCTCGTTGAATAATCAATGGATTGCCCTCATTTGCTGTTTACAAAAAGAAGAATATTTCATTGTATCAAAAAAAACAGATTCTTACCTTTAAAATTCAATCTCCTACATTATGAATTCTCAAAGCTGCATAGAAATTCTTGACTATAACAAGTCTGTTTTTGAAACCCTTTTAAAAAATATTTCAGAAGAAGAATACCTATGGAAACCCACTCCCGAAAAATGGTGTTTACTGGAAGTTGTTTGCCATTTATACGATGAGGAGCGTGAAGATTTTAGAGCCCGAATAGAAAGTACGCTGGAAAACCCGGACAAAGAATGGATAAAAATAGATCCGCCTGCCTGGGTAACAGATCGCAATTATATGAAGCAGAACTATACAAGCATACTGGCAAAATTCCTGGAAGAACGGGACAAATCGATATTATGGCTGGAAGGATTACAAAATCCAAAATGGGATAATGCTTACATACATCCTAAAGTGGGGGCGGTTCCTGCAATTCGACTCCTGGCAAATTGGGTGGCACACGATTATTTACATCTAAGGCAGATTATCCGACTTAAATACGAATTTTTAGAGGCGCATACCGATGAGCCTTTGGACTATGCAGGGGCTTGGTAATACTTATTCCTTGTTACCTAATAGTGGCACAAAACGATATTCCCCAAATTCTTCTTTATCGAATTCGGTTTCGGAAGTACGTGTAAAAACGGTCATAATTTGCAACACATCTCCTACCGGAATGATCAACTTCCCTCCTATTTTAAGTTGCGACATCAATGGCTTCGGAACAAAGGGTGCACCGGCAGTAACTATAATTCCATCGAAAGGAGCTTCAGTTTTATAACCAATATAACCATCACCGAAAATCAATTTTTTAGGCCTGTAGCCCAGTTTCGGCAAAAACAACTTGGTCTTTTTAAACAATTCATTCTGACGTTCAATTGAAAAGACCACAGCTCCCAGTTCCAACAAAACAGCTGTCTGGTACCCGCTTCCTGTTCCAATTTCTAAGATTTTATCACCTCTTTTTACTTCTAGTAATTCGGTCTGACGCGCAACGGTATACGGTTGTGAGATGGTTTGATCGGCTCCAATAGGAAACGCCTTGTCTATATATGCATGATCCACAAAACCCGAATCCATAAATAAATGCCGCGGAATGGTATTGATGGCGTCAAGCACGGCAACATCGACAATCCCCTTTTTTTTTAGGGTTTCCACCAACTTTTTGCGCATGCCTTTATGAGTAAATGTGTCCTTCACGAAGTATAATTTGGAATTACAAAGTACGTGAATTTTAAAGTTTCTATTTTATGTTTCCGAAGTAAAAATTAATTCCCGATCAACTATTCACTGCTCACTGTATTAGTTGTTGAGTCGTTGAGTCGTTGAGTTGGTTTTAAGTTTATATATGAAACAAATTTCTGTTTGCTTTTGCCTTTTTTCTATTCTCTTAATTCTATTTTCTCATTTCTCTTTTTTAACATCTTTTCAAATTAGCTAATCAACCCTTCACCCTTCACTATTCCCTCCCTATGTTTTTAAACTTCTAAAGAAACAACTACATTTGTGGAAAACAAACACCCATGCTAAAAGCAGGCGTTCTGGGGGCGGGTCACCTCGGAAAAATACATCTTAAATTGCTCAATCAATCTTCTAAGTATGAACTGATTGGCTTTTTTGACGCAGATACTGAAGCTTCTTCAAAAATTGAAACCGAATTTGGCTATAAAAGCTTTCCAACCATGGAAGCACTCATTGCGGCTTGCGATGTTGTAGATGTGGTAACTCCAACGATTTATCATTTCGATTGTGCCAAAATGGTAATTGAAGCCGGCAAGCATTTATTTATTGAAAAACCAATTACACATACCGTTGCAGAGGCAGAAGAGTTGCTTCAGTTAGCCGAAAAGCATCAGGTAAAGGGACAGGTAGGTCATGTAGAGCGATTCAATCCGGCCTTTATGGCGGTAAATCGCAAGATCAGCAACCCCATGTTTATCGAGTCGCATCGTCTGGCGGAATTCAATCCTCGCGGAACCGATGTTTCGGTAGTTTTAGACTTAATGATTCACGATATCGATGCTATTTTAAGTGTTGTAGACAGTAAGGTGAAAAATGTAAATGCCAGTGGTGTTTCAGTCATTAGTGAAACCCCCGATATTGCAAACGCCCGAATCGAATTTGAAAACGGCTGTGTGGCGAATCTCACCGCAAGCCGAATTTCATTAAAAAAGATGCGGAAGGCACGCTTCTTTCAGCGAGATGCATATATCTCGGTCGATTTTTTGGAGAAAAAATGTGAAGTCGTAAAAATGAAGGACGCTCCCGAGCAGCCGGACGATTTTGCAATGATTCTAACCAACGCTGAAGGGATCAAAAAACAAATCTATTTCGACAATCCCGAAATTCCTTCCAACAATGCCATTCTGGACGAACTGGATTCCTTTGCCGATGCAATTAACAACAATACCCAACCTATTGTTACATTGACTCAAGGCACAGAAGCCCTACGTGTAGCCATGCAGATTATTGAAAATTTTAAAAGGCTGTAATTGAATTTCAGCTGAACAAATTATATACTCAAAATTATAACCAGTAAATGAAAAACGTAGCAGTAATTGGAGCAGGAACCATGGGGAACGGAATCGCCCACACCTTTGCTCAATTTGATTATAAGGTTCAATTAATAGATGTTTCTCAATCGGCCTTAGACAAAGGCATGGCGACCATTACCAAGAATTTGGACCGGATGGTAGCAAAGGAAGCTATTTCAGAAGAAGACAAAAAACGCACGCTTAAAAATATCACTACCTATACCAGCATCGAAGAGGGTGTAGAATACGCCAGCCTTGTTGTTGAAGCAGCTACCGAAAATATCGACCTGAAACTTAAAATTTTCAGAGATTTAGAGAAATTTTGCCCAGACGACACCATTCTCGCCAGTAATACCTCTTCTATTTCAATTACACAAATCGCGGCGGTCACTTCACGCCCCGAAATGGTAATAGGAATGCACTTTATGAATCCGGTGCCTATTATGAAATTGGTTGAAATTATTAAGGGATACAGCACCAGCGACGCAACCTATGCAACCGTTAAGGCCATTTCAGAAAAACTGAACAAAGTACCCGTTGAAGTAAACGATTACCCGGGATTTGTGGCCAACCGAATTTTAATGCCCATGATTAACGAAGCTGTTGAAACCCTTTACAACGGCGTAGCCGGCGTAGAAGAAATTGACACAGTGATGAGGCTGGGAATGGCACATCCAATGGGTCCATTACAATTAGCCGACTTTATTGGTCTGGACGTGTGTTTGTCGATTTTAAATGTAATGTACAACGGCTTTAAAAACCCAAAATACGCTCCTTGTCCACTATTGGTTAACATGGTAATGGCAGGCAAACTCGGAATTAAAAGCGGGGAAGGTTTTTACGACTACTCCGAAAGTCGCAGAGCCGAGAAAGTAGCCAAGATGTTTCAATAAAATGGCAAAAATATTTCCATTTCGAGCAGTTCGCCCTTCACGTGACAAAGTGAGTTTAATCGCTTCACGGTCATACGACAGCTATACAACAGCTCAAGTGGAAGCCAGATTACGGGACAATCCCTTTTCATTTTTGCATATTATCAATCCCGGTTACAAATACCAAAAGGAAATTGCTGGAGAAGAGCGCTATTCCCTAGTGAAAAACCGTTATCAGGAATTTAAAGAGGATTCCTATTTTGTACAGGACGCCAAGCCTTCTTTTTATATCTATAAGATTGTTAACAGAGACGGATTGGAATTCAACGGACTAGTGGCAGCGGCCAGTACGCAGGATTACGAAGATGATATTATTAAAAAACACGAAGATACCCTGGAATATAAAGAGGAAGTCTTTGTAAAATACTTAAAAACGGTTGGCTTTAATGCCGAGCCTGTATTGCTTACTTATCCCGACCGGGAAGAACTTGCAACAATTATTGAAACCATTATGCAGGATCGGGCCGAATATGAATTCACAACCACCTATCGCGATACACACTATCTTTGGAATATAGATGACGAGAAAGTTGTAAGTAAAATTGTCTCACTCTTCGATTCGATGGATACCTTGTATATAGCCGATGGTCATCATCGCTCCTCTTCTTCATATTTACTGGCGAAGGAATTACAATCTGAGAACAAAAATCACAACGGTACAGAAGCTTATAATTACTTTATGAGCTATCTTATTCCTGAAAGTGATTTAAAAATTTACGAGTTTAATAGGTTGATAAAAGACTTAAACGGTCTAAGTAAGGAGGAGTTTCTAATTCGCTTAGACGCCATGTTCCGAATAGAAAATCGTGGAGAAGAATATTACAAACCCTCCAAAAAGCATCATTTCAGTATGTATCTGGACGGGCAGTTTTATTCGTTATACCTTCGGAAAAATAATTATGACATTACGAATGCACTGGAAGGACTGGATACTCAAATTTTATATGAAACCATTTTGAAGCCAATTCTGGGCATTGAAGACTTGCGAAACGATCACCGTATAGAATATTCCCACGGAAAAAATGATCTGGCCTATGTAAAGTCCTTAGTAGACAAAGGCGATTTTAAGGTAGGTTTCGGATTGGTTCCCATTACTACCGAGGAGATGAAACAAATTGCCAACGAGGGGCTTAAAATGCCACCAAAAAGCACTTACATCGAACCAAAACTGCGTAGTGGGGTTACGATTTATGAATTTTAAAATAAAAAATAGCGGTTTGAATTCTAAACCTTGCTTAGTACTTTTACTCTTATGAATATTGCCGAAAATCTTACTGAGCTTAAAAATACGTTACCTTCTTATGTAAGCCTGGTTGCCGTTACCAAAACAAAGCCTGTGAGTGACATTATGGAAGCCTACGATGTTGGACACCGCGTATTTGGCGAAAATAAAATACAGGAGATGGAAAGCAAATGGCGGGAAATGCCAAAAGATGTGCAATGGCATATGATTGGGCATGTACAGCGCAATAAGGTAAAATATATGGCTCCTTTTGTACATCTAATTCATGCTGTGGACAGTTTAAAATTACTGAAGGAAATAAACAAGGAAGCCGAAAAAAACAGCAGGGTAATTAAGTGTCTGCTTCAAGTAAAAATTGCCGAAGAAGACAGCAAATTTGGCATGGGTGAAGCCGATGCCTTGCAATTATTGGCTTCGGAAGAATTTAAAAAATTTAAGAATATTTCTGTCATTGGCCTTATGGGAATGGCTACCTTTACAGATAACGAGGTTCAAATAACCAATGAATTTCAGAAATTAAAAAAGTTCTACGAACAGCACCAAAATGCCTTTCAGTTTACAACCCTGTCTATGGGAATGAGTAGCGATTATAATCTGGCCATCGCAAATGGAAGCAATATGATAAGAGTAGGGAGTGCAATTTTTGGCGAGAGAAATTATAATTAAAGACGTATTTTTATTGAATGTATGCAATTTTAGACATAGAGACCACAGGCGGTCAATACAATGAAGAGGGAATTACCGAAGTTGCAATTTATCGCTTCGACGGCCATAAAATAACAGATCAGTTTTGCAGTTTAATCAATCCCGAAAGGCCCATACAGCCTTTTGTGGTCAATCTTACGGGTATCACTTCCGAAATGCTCCGGAATGCACCTAAATTTTACGAAGTTGCAAAACGCATTATAGAAATTACAACCGATTGCATCTTAGTAGCCCATAATGCCCAATTCGACAATCGCATCCTCACAACCGAATTTGACCGTCTGGGGTATCCCTTCGAAATGGATACTCTTTGTACTGTGGAGCTTTCAAAAAAATTATTTCCGGAGCAACCTTCCTATAGTCTCGGGAAATTAGTGAGGGCATTGGGTATTCCGTTAAGTGATCGCCATCGTGCCCAAGGAGATGCCAAAGCAACAGTATCACTTTTTAAAATGTTACTTACCAAAGATACTTCCAAAGAAATAATTACCTCCTTGGTTCGCAAAGATCCCAAACGACAGTTGGAGCCAAAATTATTGGATATTATCGCATCTGCGCCAACGAGCACCGGAGTCTATTATATGCATCGGGAAGACGGAAGCATCATCTATATTGGAAAGAGTAAGAATATTAAAAAACGATTGGTTCAGCATTTTACAAACGACAATCGTAAATCGAAAAAAATTCAGTTGGAAGTGGCTGCAGTTACTTTCGAAGAAACCGGCAACGACCTTATTGCTCAGCTAAAGGAAAGTGAAGAAATTAAGCAGAACAAACCTATTTACAACAGAGCACTTCGTAGAACCTTGTTTAGTTATATGCTAACCTCGCAGGTCGACCCACATGGGTATATTACTTTAAAAATTGAAAAAGCCAATAGCAGTCAAAAGGCAATTACCACATTTACCAACTATCAGCAAGCAAAGGTGAGCTTGTTTACCATCACTGAAGAATTCCAATTATGCCAAAAACTGAATGGTTTACACCAAACAGAACACGGTTGTTTCGCTCATGGGATTAAAGAATGCTTTGGCGCTTGTATTGAAGAAGAACCCATTGAAGCTTATAACGAACGTGTGGAGCGTTATTTAGAAAAGAACAGCTACCTTAACAATCACATGTTAATTATCGACAAGGGACGTGATATAGATGAGCGCTCGGTTATTTTAATTGAGAACGGAGTGTACAAAGGCTTCGGATTTTTCAACTTAAATTATCAAATAAACAATCCCGAAATTCTTCGGACAATTATAAGTCCCATGGAAAATAACAGGGATGCACAGCACATTATTCAAAGTTATTTACGAAGAAACAAGGTGATGAAAATAGTAAATCTTCCGCAGGAGGCTACTTTGTAAGTAAACTTGTGTAAATTTAAACAAACGAAATTCTTGGTAATTGAAATTTAAAAGGAATCATTCGAATTTAGACGAAGAAAAGGCATCGGGTCGTACTATCTGGAATTGGAGAGAAAGGCTATATCGCATCATTTATGAAGCCGACACTCCTTTAGGAAAACTCTTTGATGTAGTGCTTTTGGCTTTAATTCTTTTAAGTGTCGTATTTGTGATGCTTGAAAGTGTAAAAACCATCGACGAAAAATTACATCAGGTCTTATACTATGGGGAATGGGTTATTACCATTTTCTTTACCTTCGAATATATCGCTCGTATTGTTACTATCAAAAAACCTTTTCGATATATCTTCAGCTTTTACGGGATTATCGATTTTCTTTCAACCATTCCTTTGTATATATCGCTGATATTTACCGGAAGTCATTTTCTTCTTACAGTACGAGCCTTTCGATTGCTTCGAATTTTCAGAATCTTAAAAATTACGCGTTATATAGGAGAATCCAACAAGCTGGTAAAAGCTCTCAAGGACAGTAAAGCAAAAATATTTGTATTCCTCTTTGCAGTGCTAATTATCGCCATAATTGCCGGTACTCTAATGTATCTTATTGAAGGAGAAGAGAGCGGATTTAAAAGCATCCCTGCGAGTGTATATTGGTGTATTGTAACGCTCACGACGGTTGGATTTGGAGATATTGCTCCTGTCACACCGCTCGGACAATTTATTGCGGCAATTATCATGATTATGGGATACGGAATTATTGCGGTTCCCACCGGGATTGTAAGTGCAGAGTATACAAAAACTCAACGGTCGGTTACTGTGAATGATGAAAATTATGTACATGTAAACACCTCTTCTTGCCGTAATTGTGGTGCTTCCAAGCATAGGGACGATGCCGAATATTGTCATAAGTGCGGAACAGTCCTGCATCCGGAAGAAGAAGTATTTTAACTAATTTGGAAAAACCATTGCTTATTTGTGTTGTTGGCGCTACCGGAATCGGGAAAACTGCCCTTGCAATAGAAATTGCGAAAGCTTTTGCTACCGAAATTATTTCGGCAGATTCCCGTCAGTTTTTTAAAGAAATGACCATTGGTACTGCGGTTCCTTCTTCGGAAGAGTTGGCTGCGGCACCTCATCATTTTATTCAGCATAAAAGCATATTCGATTCGTACAGCGTTGGAGATTTTGAAAGAGAGGCCTTATTGAAGCTGGACGTTCTTTTCGAAAAACACCAAATTGTAGTATTAGTGGGCGGTTCGGGATTGTATGTGGATGCAGTTGTTAGCGGACTGGATAGCTTTCCTGAAATACCTTCGGAAATACGAGCACAGCTCAACAGCGAGTTTTCAGCAAAGGGAATAGCATTTCTTCGACAAGAATTATCCCGGGTAGATCCTGAATATTTCAAAAAAGTAGACGCTCAAAATTCTCACAGATTAATCAGGGCTCTTGAAATATACCGAGGCACAGGCAAACCGTATTCCTCTTTTCTGAAGAAAAAAAAGACTTCCCGAAATTTTGATACGCTGTATGTAGGCTTAACTGCCGACCGAAAGATTATTTATGACCGCATTAATAGGCGTGTAGACAATATGGTTGCTTCCGGCTTGATTGAGGAAGCCAAAAATCTATTGGCCAACAAAAAGAGTAATGCATTACAAACAGTGGGGTATCGTGAACTATTTCAATTTTTCGAAGGTGAATTCAGCCAAGAAAAAGCCATCGAAGAAATTAAAAAGAACACACGTCGTTTTGCAAAAAGACAGCACACCTGGTTTGGAAAAAACGACACGATTAACTGGTTTAATTTTGAAACCCCTATAAAAGATATCATCGCCTGTATAAAAGCAAAAAAAGCCCTGTAAATAAGGGCTTTTTCTACACTTATTACTTTCTTAAATTATTGATCCACCTCGTCTTTTACAACCAAACGGAATCCTTCACCGTGAATGTTGATAATCTCAACACCATCATCTTTACCTAGGTATTTACGCAATTTTGCAATGTACACATCCATACTTCGGGAGGTAAAATAGTTATCGTCTCTCCAAATTTTGGTAAGTGCCAACTCTCGAGGCATTAAATCGTTTTTGTGCAATGCAAGTAAACGCAACAACTCATTCTCTTTGGGAGAAAGCTTAATAGGACTTTCCTTTTTATAGGTAAGGAATCTCAATTTTGAATTTAGGTGGAAATTCCCAACCACAAATTCAAATTGCTTGCTATCTGCAATCGAATCGGTTGCTTTGCGCTGAATAATTGCTTTTATTTTCATCAACAGCACTTCACTGTCGAAGGGTTTATTTAAATAATCGTCTGCCCCTACTTTGTATCCTTTAAGTACGTCTTCTTTCATAGCCTTGGCCGTAAGGAAGATAATTGGCACGTCTTCATTCTTTTCGCGAATTTCTTTCGCAAGAGTGAATCCGTCCTTATAAGGCATCATAACATCGAGGATACACAGGTCGTAATCATCCTTCTTGAATTTTTCAAAACCTTCCATTCCATTTTTGGCATGGGTTACCTGATAATCGTTCATGGCAAGATAATCCTTTAGTACTGTACCAAAGTTTGGGTCGTCTTCAACTAGAAGAATTTTTTTGTTTTCTGTTTCCATAATTTAAGATATTAAGTGTAATTTTAGTATAAATGTACTCCCCTTGCCTTTTTCACTTTCCACATATATTTCGGCATCGTGATCGTCCAGAATACGTTTTACGTATGCCAGACCCAGGCCATGACCCTTCACATTGTGAATGTCACCGGTAGCTTCTCTGTAAAATTTTTCGAATATTCTTTTTTGCACTCCTTTGCTCATACCCATCCCTTGATCCCTTATTTTTAGGATAATGGTGTTTTTTACATTTTCGGTATAGATATCAATCTTTGGTGTGTCTTCCGAATATTTAATAGCATTGTCTAAAATATTAACCATGACATTGGTTAGATGCGACTCGTTCCCCAAAACCGAAGACTTTAAAGCCCCAAAATGCGTTTCAATATAGCCGCCTCTATCTTCAATAATAAGCGCAACATGCGAAATAGAAGTTTCCAGAATTTCATGTAATTTTAAACGTTCTTTAGGCAGGTCTAATTCGTTTTTTTCAAGTTTGGAGATACGTAATACATTTTCCACCTGGGCATGCATCCGTCGGTTTTCATCTCGTATCATCCCTAAATACCGACTTAAAAACTCGCTATCATCTTTTACTTTAGGGTTCTTTAACGCATCCAAGGCCAGATTGATTGTAGCTATGGGTGTTTTAAACTCATGCGTCATATTATTGATAAAATCCGATTTAATTTCTGAAATCTGTCGTTGTTTGAAGAGTTGGGAGAGCGCACTGGAATATGCCAATATTATGACTCCGGTAAAGACCAGTGACAACATGGCCATACCCAAAATTGAGCTAAGCACCTCTTTTTTCTTTCCTGAGAAGTTCACAAATAATACATAATTTGTATTTAATTCTTCATTTTCAAATAAAGGAACCTCATAAGTGTTCTCAGGGTCTAAATCGAAATTTTTGGATTTTATTTTGGTGGATAATTCGTTACTGTAAATCGCATATTCAAATTTTGAAGTCACCCCTCTTTCATGTAATTCGCGGGTAAGTTCTTCCTGAATTTCGGTACCGCTCACACGTTTATGTATGGGTGTTTTCGCCGAAATATTCTTGAAGGCATCTTCAAATTGTTTTAACTGATAATCTTTTAAGCGGGTAAAGGATTCAAATCGTCTATCGGGAAGTGACTTGTTCCCGTCTAGTCCGGCTATTATTTTGGTTGTAGTTTTTTTATTTGTAATCTTTTTAAACTGAATACTGTCGATTTCGGTATCTAAAAAGTTTGAAGACAATTTATAATCTTCTTCCAATATCCCATCCGAAAAGATATAGGTTTCGTTACTGCCTTCATTTTTAGTGGTGTAAATAAGCTCACTAAAATTTACGTTATCGGGTACATCGATACTATCTACATAGCCACTGTAGATATTATAGTAATCTTCCAATTCTCGCAATTGTATTTTTTCGGAGACACTAAGCAGGGTCTGGCGTACATTAAAAGAGAATTGATCCTCTTTTGCCTGGTACGCATTTGTAATCCAATATCCTTGAACAAAGATGATACCCAGTAATGAGAGTGTCATTAAAGCAATGAGTAATGCAAACAGCTTTTTGTTCATATCTCAAAAGTAAGATTTTAACATTTAGGCGGCTTTCCATTTAACCAAATGTTAACAAAATGAATTTTGAGATATAACTTGCTTTATTTTAAAAGAGTAGAGTGGATAGTTTTCACTTGCTCACGCGTAGCTTCCATATTCGTATTTCGAATGACAATATCTGCTAATTTTATTTTTTTTGAGTCGGTCCATTGATTGGCCATTCTAGCCTCAACCTCTTCTCTTGTTATTGAACCTCTCTTCAAAACCCTATTTATCCTTTCATCCTTAGGTGCAGTAACCAGTATGGTTAGATCGCATTTTTTATAACTTCCATTTTCAAAAAGAATTGCGGCTTCTTTAATACAATAGGGACCCGTTTGTTTAGACACCCAGCGTTTAAAATGTGCAGCCACTTTTGGGTGAATAATTGCATTGACCTTTTTGAGCAGATCGGAATCATTAAAAATTGCAGCAGCTACGTATTTACTATTAAGTGTCTCATTCTCATAGGCCTTATCGCCCAATAAAACTATTAGTTTTCTTCGTATTGTTTTGGAAGTATTGGTGAGCTTCTTTGCCTCAGTATCGGCTATATAAATAGGCACCCCCAGTTCGGCGAATAGTTTCGCAACGGTCGTTTTGCCGCTTCCTATACCTCCGGTAAGACCAACGATTTTCAAATTATGTTTTTAAAGTAATATCTATTTAAAAATAAGGTAATCAATTTTTTTGTCAATTAATTCAACATCCAGAACGCTTTTCGGCTTAGTAACGAGTATAGGAGTCATAAAGTTTTCAACAGTATTTCTTTCAGAATAATCACATACAATCTTAAAATCCTGAGATGTGATATTATTGAAATCCTCCACCGAAACTATAAACGTAATACGAACAACTTGCGGTATTAATTTTATACTTATTTTGGAAGGTATGTTGATTACTTCCATTGGAACTGTTATTTGCATCTGAGAAAACTCATTCACTTTCAAAGACAACTCAACTTGCGAAGGAATGATAGTTATTTTTTTGTTAGCAGGCAGAAGCAGCGACACCTTTGCCTTAATATCTTGCTCTGTCTTTTCTTTTTCGAATCGCTTGGTTGCTATTGAAGAAATATCTTTCAATATAGATTCCGGTCCCGAGATGACAATAGAATCGGGATGTATTCTTAAACTATCTAAACTATTAAACCCTTCTTTGAAGGTGATTTTAGTATCGGCTATTACAGGAATCTTTTTTGAAATTACCTCACTTAATTTTAAGGTTAAGTCATCAACGGAAATATTCTTTATAGAAATGTTCTTTTGGAGCTGAACTGTAATCGTTTTAATCAAACTGCTTTTAGGAATAATAATTGATTTTGATTCTTTAGTATGGTGAGAAGCAACATCCAATTTCACACTGGGTTGTCTTAATTTATAGGTGACAAATTCGAATCCGTTGGCAGTGACATCAAAAGAAATTTCTTTTGGATTATTTTCATCCAACACCATATTTTCGGGGACATTGGAATATAGAATGGTAGCGTTGACCGTTGCTGTATACTCTTTGGAAAGCTTGGAAAGACTCCAAAATAAAATGGCAAGAAATAAGAAGAATAGAAACGTTTTAATCTTAGTGGCTTTATATCTTCTCTTGAATAACATGGGCGTTAATTATCAACCAAAATTACTTAAAAAATAAATCGGGAAATTGTTTTTCAGGATCTCTTTTTAAAAGTTGAATGTAAAAGCTTGATTCCAAGAATGCCAGACCATATCCAAAAAATTGGACAAATAGTGCTATAACTGATAGCAATCCAATTTGAAGGCTGCTGTTTCTAATTGAAGCATCAGTAATTAAAATGGTCAAATAGCATAGCAATGGCAACAAAATCATCCAACTTGTTAGCATGGAAACTATAACCGAAGCAATTACAAAAACTACAAATAACGTTGGGAACCAAAAAGTAATCTTAGATGCTTTAGGGTGCCAAACATTGAGAATTGGACGTACCATTCCAAATTTTCTCACCTGCGTATAAAACTTTTTCCATGAGATTCGCCGTTTATGATATACATAGGCATTGGGCAAAAAAGTAGCGGTAAAACCAGCTTTTAGAATTCGCTGAGACAAGTCTGGATCTTCCCCGGGATGAATTTTGGCAAACCCTCCGGTTGTAACAAAAGCCTCTTTAGAGATTCCCATATTAAAGCTTCTGGGTTCGAATCTATTAATACTATTTTTATTACCTCGTATTCCTCCTGTGGTAAGAAATGAGGTCATTACATAGTTGATAGCCTTCTGAAGATTGCTAAAGCTGTTATGAGCAGCATCGGCGCCACCATAGCAATCAAAATAGTTTTCAGAAAGAAAATTCTGAACGGTAGTAAGATAATGAGAGGGTAATAAACAATCTGAATCCAGTATAATAAAATAATTCCCTTTTGCTCTTTGCATTCCAAAATTTCTTGATGCACCCGGCCCGGAATTTGTTTTCGTATAGTATGAAATACTGAGTAAGTCTTTAAACGAGTTTACTATTTTTTCTGAAGTAATTGTTGAACCATCTTCCACTATAACAATTTCAAACTGCCCTTTAAAATCAAGCAGCGAAAAACTTTCCAGAAGTTCTTTTATTTCTTCGGGACGGTTATAGACCGGTATGATAAATGAAAAATGGAGATTCATCAGGCAAAGTTACTCAAAAAAAAAGCCATCCGCCTAAGACGGATGGCTCTAAAATTAATTTGAAAAATATTACTTCTTCAGAAGTTTGTAAGTTCCAACTTGGCCGTTCACTGTAACGTTCATTACATAAGATCCGGTGGCAAGATTTGAAATATTCAACTGAGAAGTGGTGGCTTCTATATTTTGGTCTACTACTTTTTGACCTAACATATTATATATAGACACACTTTCAATTATGTTTACCGCAGTTAGATTAAGAACATCATCTGCCGGGTTTGGATAGAAACTAAATCCAGCAATAACATTATCTTCTACGTCAAGGACATCACATTCAATAAAAATATCCGCAATTCCTCCATGATTTACAGCAAAAACATAATATGTTTGACCAGCTACAGTTGGTATAGAAGCTGAAGTTCCAGGAGCACATTGATTATCCCAATAGTCTACCAAAACAAGATCAGTCTCAACTGCATTTTCGTCTGGTGCGGTATAGAATGTAATAGAGCTAAATTGTTGAAATAACATCACCAAAGTAGCATTCACAGTACCGCCGCCTAATACTTCAGCAATAAGTGCTTCTCCAAAAACATCAGCAACCATTACGGCTGGAATAGTAACCTGGTCTCCAACGGCACCACCTCCCATAACAATTGGGGGATCTGGATTATTGTTCACCACAATTACGGCAATTGCACCTGCCATTTCAGCTGCTAAAGCTTTAGCGCCAAATTCACAACTTCCTCGTCGAACAATAGCAATCTTTCCTGCTAAGGCTCCTCCGTTAGTAACTGGATCACAAGCGTCATTCTCATCTGTTCCTCCGCCGGAATTATCATCAATTACCACAGCTGTATCCTGAGTTAATGGGAATGTTGTTAATGTTCCTCCAAAACTCGCCGGGACTGCTGCGTAATAACCTGCTAAAGGCCCGTTATTTACAATTAAATTCACTTGAGGAGTCGGTTGATTCTGAATAGATGCTGACGCAGTTCCATCAGTTGTCGGTGTAAAGTTATACCATACCCCTCTTGCACCTGCATTATCACAGCCAGCTGGTGTACCACCGGCTTCACTAGTAGCAGCAGGCATAGCCACAGCTGGGTCTGTATAAGGACATCCTATCTCATCAACATCAATAGAATTAGCAATTTCATCATTCGGTGGTGGTATTGGAGTACACTGAATATCTAATTCAAAGTTTCCGGTTGCGCCACCAAATCCATGTACTAATATAAGGAA
This sequence comes from Ulvibacter sp. MAR_2010_11, assembly GCF_002813135.1. Taxonomy (NCBI): domain Bacteria; kingdom Pseudomonadati; phylum Bacteroidota; class Flavobacteriia; order Flavobacteriales; family Flavobacteriaceae; genus Ulvibacter; species Ulvibacter sp. MAR_2010_11. Next base: position 3,023,919 of record NZ_PHTY01000001.1, read on the forward strand.
GGTCGTATTTCCATCACTTTGGAAAGAAACTTCAGACTGTAATCCACAAGTATCATCATTTCCTACAACACAAGTTAACGGTGGTGCACCACAGTCTCCTGTATACACAGATAGTTTAGCATCATAGTCCGTTGTACCCGTACACATTGTAATGGTAATATCGGTTACTAAACCTGTGTTGTCTGTAAGTACATACCAAACACCAGGAGAAGTTACTCCTGTATCACACAATGGTGCTACAGCTGAATCGATGGTCGCATCAATAGTAGTACCTGAAATAAAATCACCACAACTAACGGCAATTGCATTAGCACATAAATCGTTTGATGGTGGTGGTGGTGCAGGAACACACGATACTGCCATACTAAAGGCTCCGGTTGCTCCTCCAAATCCTTCAACAGCTATATAATAGGTAGAAGTACCGTTAGAGGTAAATGTCAATTCAGACTGTAAGCCACAGAAATCATCGTTAGTAGCTACCTGAGCTCCGCCACAGGCATCAAACACAGTTAATCGTGAATCGAATCCGGTACCGCCATCACAAAGTGATATGGTCACAAACTCAAAAGATCCTGTACCGGTAAACTCGAACCACTCATCGGGAGAGGTATCAAATCCACCTTGATCTGTATTATCGGAAGTATCACCTAAATAGGTGTTACCACATGAAACTTCAGTAGCATTAGCACAATCATCGTTATCCGCTGCTGGTCCACTGCCAGGAATACTTGCCCAAGCAACTTGATTGGTTCCTCCCGGAGTAGTACCTCCTAAAACACCTAGAAGTGTGGTTGCACCGGTTGCTGTATTAAATGATCTCCATTCTCCTAAAAATGCTCCATTATTAAATGCTGCCAGATAAATTGTATCGGTATTAGGGTCCCAAGTCATTCCTTGACCGAAGTTACCGTCAAAGCCGGTAGGTCCTAATAATGTAGCAGCTCCTGTTGCCAGGTTTATTGAATATGAATTATCATCAACAATATCGTAAGTATAAGCCTCACCTGCACCATTAATAGCTAATGCAATTGCAAGACCTGCACTTCCTAATGGGCCTACAGCCGTAGCAGAAGGAACAGATGGGTCTACCGTATATAAGGTAGTTCCATCAACTCCATATAGCACTCCATCAACTGGATTGTATTCAAGACCATTTAATCCTCCTGGCAATCCAACATTTCCGAGAGAAGTATATGTTCCGGTAGTAATATCTAAGGAAAAGATACCTCCAACATTATTTACTACAGTAGCTGTTGTTGGGTTAGCAGGATCAATCGCACCTGAACCTTCGAAGTTTGGACCTACTGTACCAGCCGGGCCAACATTGTTTAAAACATCAGGAGTGGTAGGATCAAAATTAATGAACATCTCAGGGGCCGGGAACGTAAGTGCTCCATAAGCTAGGCCTGATCCAGGTGGAACTATAGTGGTTCCTTCTATCGCAACAATACCAACTTCGGCACAATCTGCATTTACAGACCCTAATGAAGTGGCGGCGCCTGTTGCTGTGTTCACTGAACAAAATTGATTTACACCACCTCCTAAATAGGCAGCCATATAAAGTGTGTTTGTATCCGGGTCAAAATCTGCATCTTGTGCAAAATTGATGTTAACCCCTAAAGGACCTACAAGAGTTGCAGCTCCGGTGGCTAAATTGACTGAATACAAATTATCCAGCGCAATATCCGCCATAAAAGCATTACCGTTATTGTCTATAGCAAGCCAAATTGGCAACCATCCAGTAACGTTTGCAGTACTAACAAGTGTTAATTCTCCTGTAGCCAAATTAACTGAATATATACTGGCATTTTCTCCTTGTCCTCCCATCATATACATAGTACCATCTGCCTCATTCCAAGCAAGACCTCTGGTTCCATCTCCTGGTACGATATTGGTTAACGGACCAACGGTCGTTTCAGCACCGGTAGTTTTGTCAATGGTAAGTAAGGTAAGCGCAGTGTTATCGAGCGCATAAAGTGTCCCACTTCCGTCTAAATCACCTGCGAATATCGAAGTTGTGATAGTTGTTATAGGCGCAATATTGTAGGGCCCTGCTAATGGGAAAATACCAAAATCATTCCCGCATGACACTCTTAAATTAAGCGCATAAACATCTCCGGGAGCCGAGCGTTGGTTATTAGCATCATATGCCTGTGCATAATACCTGTTTAACAGGCCTCTTTCATAGTCGGTAAATAATCCCGCAGCTTCCATACCCGCAGATATACCCACTTCATCCAATCTATCCAACAAAGCCGCTATCTGCGGAGAGGGAACTGGAAGAACCCGATTGTTGAGATGATTTCTAAGTAATTGCTGCTCGGAGGCAGTAAAAAAATCGGAGACACTTCCCGCTTGATTCCCAACCTGAGAATACCTATGTAACAAATCATCCATCGTTGATGACGATGGACGTAAATCTTGGGCACTTAAAGTTGCCGATAGGCAAAGCAATAAACCCCATAGAAAAGTAAATTTTTTCATAATTTGAATTTAATTTATTGAATAATTAGTTTTATCTCATAAATATAGACATTAATATTTTATTCAACGGGCTCATGCAGAAATAATAATTGTATCTGTCTTTCCAATCTTCATAAAAACAAAACCTCCCGATTTGCTTTTGCAAATCGGGAGGTTTTTAATCAATTTGAAAAATATTACTTCTTCAGAAGTTTGTAAGTTCCAACGTGGCCGTTCACTGTAACTTTCATTACATAAGATCCGGTGGCAAGATTTGAAATATTCAACTGAGAAGTGGTGGCTTCTATATTTTGGTCTACTACTTTTTGACCTAACATATTATATATAGTTGCACTTTCAATTATGTTTACCGCAGTTAGATTAAGAACATCATCTGCCGGGTTTGGATAGAAACTAAATCCAGCAATAACATTATCTTCTACGTCAAGGACATCACATTCAATAAAAATATCCGCAATTCCTCCATGATTTACAGCATAAACATAATATGTTTGACCAGCTACAGTTGGTATAGAAGCTGAAGTTCCAGGAGCACATTGATTATCCCAATAGTCTACCAAAACAAGATCAGTCTCAACTGCATTTTCGTCTGGTGCGGTATAGAATGTAATAGAGCTAAATTGTTGAAACAACATCACCAAAGTAGCATTCACAGTACCGCCGCCTAATACTTCAGCAATAAGTGCTTCACCAAAAACATCAGCAACCATTACGGCAGGAATAGTAACTTGGTCTCCAACGGCACCACCTCCCATAACAATTGGGGGATCTGGATTATTGTTCACCACAATTACGGCAATTGCACCTGCCATTTCAGCTGCTAAAGCTTTAGCACCAAATTCACAACTTCCTCGTCGAACAATAGCAATCTTTCCTGCTAAGGCTCCTCCATTAGTAACTGGATCACAAGCGTCATTCTCATCTGTTCCTCCGCCGGAATTATCATCAATTACCACAGCTGTATCCTGAGTTAATGGGAATGTTGTTAATGTTCCTCCAAAACTCGCCGGGACTGCTGCGTAATAACCTGCTAAAGGCCCGTTATTTACAATTAAATTCACTTGAGGAGTCGGTTGGTTCTGAATAGATGCTGACGCAGTTCCATCAGTTGTCGGTGTAAAGTTATACCATACCCCTCTTGCACCTGCATTATCACAGCCAGCTGGTGTACCACCGGCTTCACTAGTAGCAGCAGGCATAGCCACAGCTGGGTCTGTATAAGGACATCCTATCTCATCAACATCAATAGAATTAGCAATTTCATCATTCGGTGGTGGTATTGGAGTACACTGAATATCTAATTCAAAGTTTCCGGTTGCGCCACCAAATCCATGTACTAATATAAGGAAGGTCGTATTTCCATCACTTTGGAAAGAAACTTCAGACTGTAATCCACAAGTATCATCATTTCCTACAACACAAGTTAACGGTGGTGCACCACAGTCTCCTGTATACACAGATAGTTTAGCATCATAGTCCGTTGTACCCGTACACATTGTAATGGTAATATCGGTTACTAAACCTGTGTTGTCTGTAAGTACATACCAAACACCAGGAGAAGTTACTCCTGTATCACACAATGGTGCTACAGCTGAATCGATGGTCGCATCAATAGTAGTACCTGAAATAAAATCACCACAACTAACGGCAATTGCATTAGCACATAAATCGTTTGATGGTGGTGGTGGTGCAGGAACACACGATACTGCCATACTAAAGGCTCCGGTTGCTCCTCCAAATCCTTCAACAGCTATATAATAGGTAGAAGTACCGTTAGAGGTAAATGTCAATTCAGACTGTAAGCCACAGAAATCATCGTTAGTAGCTACCTGAGCTCCGCCACAGGCATCAAACACAGTTAATCGTGAATCGAATCCGGTACCGCCATCACAAAGTGATAAGGTAACATACTCAAAAGAACCAGAACCGGTAAACTCGAACCACTCATCGGGAGAGGTATCAAATCCACCTTGATCTGTATTATCGGAAGTATCACCTAAATAGGTGTTACCACATGAAACTTCAGTAGCATTAGCACAATCATCGTTATCCGCTACCGGACCTGCACCAGAAATACTTGCCCAAGCAACTTGATTGGTTCCTCCCGGAGTAGTGCCTCCTAAAACACCTAGAAGTGTGGTTGCACCGGTTCCTGTATTAAATGATCTCCATTCTCCTAAAAATGCTCCATTATTAAATGCTGCCAGATAAATTGTATCGGTGTTAGGGTCCCAAGTCATTCCTTGACCGAAGTTACCGTCAAAGCCGGTAGGTCCTAATAATGTGGCAGCTCCTGTTGCCAGGTTTATTGAATATGAATTATCATCAACAATATCGTAAGTATAAGCCTCTCCTGCACCATTAATAGCCAATGCAATTGCAAGTCCTGCACTTCCTAATGGGCCTACGGCCGTAGCAGAAGGAACGCCCGGGTCTACCGTATATAAGGTAGTTCCATCAACTCCATATAGCACTCCATCAACTGGATTGAATTCAAGACCATTTAATCCTCCTGGTAATCCAACATTTCCAAGAGAAGTATAAACTCCGGTAGTAATATCTACGGAAAAGATACCTCCAACATTATTTACTACGATAGCGGTATTTGGATTATTAGGATCAATCGCACCTGATCCTTCGAAGTTTGGACCTACTGTACCAGCCGGACCAACATTGTTTAAAACATCAGGAGTGGTAGGATCAAAATTAATGAACATCTCAGGGGCCGGGAACGTAAGTGCTCCATAAGCCAATCCTGTGCCACCACCGCCGCCACCGGCTTCGTCTCCTACTATATTCATAACAAATGAATTATTCAATCCAAAAGCAGCGAATAAATCGGTTGGGGTATTGGCACCACAATCCGGAGCCGTAATCCAAGAAGGACCTGTTTGTCCATCTAAATTACATCCAAGGAAAAATGAAGTAGAGCCATTACCTACAATTGCTAGTTCGTAAATCATATGTAAACCGGCAGGAATAGTTGCACTAATAGGAACTGAAACAACAGTACCGGCATCACCGGGAACTGCATTATAAACGGTTGTTCCCTCAAGTGTCAATGCACCTCCTGGCCAAGCTCCAACTATTGAATAGATATTTACAGTAACAGGGAAATTTGAAGAAATTGTTTCAATCCCAAATTCTGCACTAGTTACTTCAAAATCTCCGCTAATTCCAAAGGTCGATAGATCAAAATCTCTGAAAAAGCTATTATTATTTGCAATACCTCCTGTATTACAAGTAATTCCATCACCCGGATTAATAGTTTGCGTAACACTATGTGTAATCACAACAGCAGCTGCTTCTTGCAGCCCGTCACCAAGTGTAGCCGATCCGGCTGGTAAATTAAAAATTGGTGTGCCCGTTCTTCGAGATCCTAAGAAAGAATCTCCTCCTGTAGGAGCATAAATTACCGGACTACTATTAGGAATAACCTTTCTTTTTGAAAAGTGTTCCTTGAGCTTTTGCTGCTCAGAGGCTGTAAAAAAATCGGAAATACTTCCAGTTTGATTCCCGACTTGGGAATACTTTTTTAACAAATCATCCATCGTGGACGATGGACGTAATTCTTGCGCACTTAAAGTTGTCGTGAGACAAATCAATAAGCACCATAGGAAAGTAATTTTTCTCATAATTAATAGATTAGTTAATATTCTATTAAAAATAGGAAAAAAAACATTACCATTCATACAAATTTCGACAAGCTACAGTTTTTTTTTCGACGAAGTCGGAATTCACCCGCAAAAACAGTAAAAACCTTAATCCGAGCGCCTTCTAAAGCATTCAGGGAATTACAGCTAGCTATTATTGGCCATCCATAAACGTCTTCATAACCTCATTGCTTACTCCCATATTGGAAAATCCGCCGTCATTATAAAGATTTTGCAACGTAACCCGTTTGGTTAAATCACTAAATAATGAAACCGTATAATTTGCACAATCCAAGGCCGTTGCATTTCCTAATGGCGACATTTTTTCGGCATAGGCTATAAAACCATCAAAACCTTTTACACCCTGCCCGGCAGTAGTTGGTGTTGGTGATTGTGAAATGGTATTTACACGCACCTTTTTGTCTCTTCCAAAGAAATACCCAAAACTGCGCGCTATAGATTCTAAATACGCCTTGTTATCGGCCATATCATTATAGTCAGGAAAAAACACGTTGTGCTGCCATATAGGTTAAAGCAACAATGCTCCCCCATTCATTCATGGCGTCCTTATTGTATAAGACACTCATGGTCTTGTGAAAGGAAACTGCAGATACATCCCATCCTTTATGTGTCCAGTCGTAATTCTGGTCGGTATAGAGTTTTCCTTTACGCACGTTTACAGACATTCCAATAGAGTGCAACACAAAATCTAATTTTCCTCCTAAAATCTCTGTGGCCTTTTCCACTAAATTTTCCAAATCTTCCATACTTGTAGCATCCGCAGGGATTATTTGTGACCCGGTTTTTTCAGCTAAGGCATTAATTTGTCCCATTCGCATAGCTATTGGAGCATTGGTTAACACAAAGCTTCCACCCTCTTCATGAACACGCTCTGCGGTCTTCCAGGCAATCGAATTTTCATCCAAAGCCCCAAAAATAATTCCTCTTTTCCCTTTTAGTAAGTTATATGCCATGTTGTTCCAATTTTATGTCTATACTATGTTGAATTCTTGTTTAATATATGTAAACGATAAAAAACAAAGATACATTTAATTCAATAATTCTTTGGCGTGTGCCAAAGCGAATCCGTAACTTTTATACCTCCAATCATCTGCGCAATTTCCAGAATACGCTCTTCCTCGTCCAGTGTCTTTAAACGTGTAACCGTTATCGCATCTTGGTCTTCCTTATATACCTTAATATGATGTTCCCCCTTTGCCGCAATCTGCGGTAATGTGTAATGCTGAATAATTGCATGGATTGGCTCATCCCGCTTAAAATTGTTGCCATCTTGTGCGCAATCTCCCCCGAAACTCCCGTGTCAATTTCATCGAAGATGATAGTAGGGAGTTTTTTTGTATTTCGTCAAGACGGCTTTAACAGGCAAGCATTATCCGACTTAATTCCCTTCCCGAAGCAACTTTTTTTAATAAACCAAAAGGCAGTCCTTTGTTCGCGGTAAACAAAAGTTCTAACGAATCGGTTCCGTTTTTTCGAAAGTTTTCGGCAGATGTTAGCTCAAATTTAAATCGCGCATTAGGAAGACCCAACTCGCTTAAAAACGATTCCAACTTTTCCTTTAATACAGGAATAGCCTCCTTGCGTTTTACATGTATCGCTTGTCCCAGTTGAGAGGTCGCATCTTACAAACCGCAAGGGCTTCGGCCGTGGTTTTAATACGCCTCAGATGTAATGTCATCTCAATTTTTTTGTTTTCTAATCTGTTTCAATGACTTTGAGTTCGTCCACCGAGCCCACAGTGTGTTTATGCTGCAGTTTGTATAGGGCTTGCAACTTTTCATTGAGCGTTAATTTTTCGGGATCGGCTTCAATGGTAGCTGCACTATCTTCGGCTGTCTCCAAAATGTCTTCCAACTCTATAACAACACTGTTTAAGCGATTCCAAGCGATTCAAATTCCGAAGAAAAACTCAACTTCCCCAAGGCCGCGCTTCCTTCAGCGTAGTGAGACTCCCTATTTGTTCTTCGGAAAGTAATTGAACTATTTTTGAAAGAGATTCCTGAATTTCTTCGGTATTGGAAAGCGTTTCATAGGTTTCTTCCAACTCCTGCTGATTTATTTTTTCGAGCTCTATTTCTTTCAGTTCATTGTACAAAAAGGTATTGTAATCTAATTCCTTCGTAGCGTTTTCCTGGGTATTTTTTAACGCCGAAAGTTCTTCTGAAAGTGCTTTGTATTGCTCTAATTTCTGGGAATACTTTTGAAGCTCTTCCGAAGTATTTGCCAACGCATCTATCACTTCCAACTGAAATGTTTCAGACGAAAGGGTCAGGGTCTCATGCTGACTGTGAATATCGACCAAATGCGGCCCCAATGCCTGCAACTGTTGCAACATCACCGGCGTGTCATTTACGAAGGCTCTCGATTTTCCATTGGGCAAAATTTCCCGACGGATAATTGTATGCGACTCGTAATCCAGATCGTTTTCATCAAAAACCGATTGTAGATTGTATCCATCCAAGGCAAATTCGGCTTCGATAATACATTTTTTTGAAGAATTCTTTACACTGCTCAAATCTGCTCTCTTTCCCAACACCAATGCCAAGGCTCCCAATAAAATAGATTTACCGGCTCCTGTTTCCCCTGTAATGATAGTAAGTCCCTTGTTGAAATCAACACGGATATCATCGATTAAGGCATAGTTTTTTATGGAAAGTGTGGTAATCACAACCGCAAATTAAGTTAGAAAAAGCACAATAGCTTGACAACTTCTAAAATAGAAGAGTTTTATTATTCCTGCAAGAAAAAGGAGGGTTGTTTAAAACTTAATTTCGGTCCAATTAGAACGTTTGGTGGGTGCCATTCTATTTAGATTTTCAACTAAAGTGACGATATCAACCGAAGGTCCTCCGCTAAAAACTGCCTGAATTTCATCACTTTTGGCGTCAAAAAAGGTGCGCACCAGAAACGAATTAGGTCTTCGGTCGTTTACATTTTTCATTCTGGCCAAGGCATCTATTAATTTCAGCTTTGCGTCCCGTTGATTCTGAACCATCACATCCATCCCAAGACGGTGATATTCGTACATTACTGTATGGAATTCGGCATATACATTAGACAACACCGCATCATTAAAACGGTAACGCGATTGCACCCATCGGTAGGACGCCAACCAATAAAACCACTGGATGCAGCAGTATTTACAATTTGCTTTGCAATTTCAAAATACTCCGCACCTCCGTTTTGTGAATAGGTAGCTGCATCGAGTCCGATAATAGTATAGACATGATACGCCAAAACAGAGATTAAATTAGAGTCGAACGTATTAATATTAAAAGTAAGGGGTTGAAACTCGGTATACTTAAAATTGAAGTTTTTGTCGTTGTAATTGTATATCGGACTGTCGTAGGTCGACCCGAAAACAGGGCGTGACGACTGTACCTGGAGGGTAGCTGTAAAGGTATCTCCACTGTATTCCGAAATAATAATAGACATGTTACAATCGATTCGCTCCTGATTTTTTATAGACCTTATCCGTCCATTTGGTGTTGTTCAAAAACTCGGTAAGTT